>NZ_JAHSQD010000459.1 GCF_020103755.1 Streptomyces sp. LS1784 | reverse complement strand
GCCCCGGCGGCGGCGAGGAGGAAGGCGCCCACGCCGGCCGCGCCGTGGGCGAAGCCGAGGTGGGTGATCCCGGCGAGCGCGGAGTCGAAGTCGGCGGGCACCGGCCAGACCGTCCCGTACGGTTCGCGGCGTGCGGCGGCGAGCAGGGTGCGGGCGCACCGGGCGGCCCGGTCGAGGAACTCCGGTCCGTCGAACTCGTCGTCTGCGAAGCGGAGTTGGGTGAAACCGGAGCCGGCCGCGCCATGGCACACGTCGGGGTTGGGCCACTCGACGGGGATCCGGCGGGCGAGCCCGGCGGCGCGGCCGGCCAGCGCTTCGTCGCCCAGGGCGCGGGCGGCGTCCAGCAGGGCCCAGGCCGTCCCGGACCGTCCGAAGTGCAGTCCGGGCAGCACCACCGGTTCGGCGGCGGCGCGCCGCTCGATCCAGTCCGCGGCGGTCCGGGCCGTCGCCGCGGCCTCCGCCCGTACCTGTTCCGGCAGCCCGTCGGCCGCCATGGCCCGGGCCAGTACGGCCAGCACCCCGGCGGCGCCGTGCTGCACATTGCACGGGTCGGTCCGCTCCCCGGCGGGCACCACCGGCCACAGCCGGTCCCGGTGCCCGGGCGTGGCGGTGGCGGTGAGGTGGCGCAGGCCGTCGTGCAGGACGCGGTCGAGGGACGGGGCGGCGCCCGGGGCCGCTCCCTGGCGGGCGGGGGTATGCCACAGCGGAGTGACGGCGGTGGTCCCGGCGCCGTCCGTGTCCGGGTCGCCCTCGCGCAGTGCCGCCCGTACCCGGGCCGTCCCCCACCGCTGTTGCGGGTCCTCGGCGCGCAGTCCGAGGACCACCGGCGTCAGCCGCCGCGCCGTCCCGCCGGTGCGGGCCGCGAGGGCGAGCCAGCGGCCGAGGCGTTCGGTGACCGGGCGGGCCTGCGGGAGGTCCTCCGGCAGCAGCGGGTCGTGGCCGGTGGCCAGGAGGAAGAGCAGCCCGCCGAGGGCGTAGAGGTCGACGGCCGGGTCGGCGACGCTGCTGCGGGCGGCGGCGAGTCGGCCGGGCCCGTGCTCGGGGGCGCGGTAGCCGGGGGTGCCGGCCGAGCCCGCGAGGTGTCCGGTCCGGGTGGCGAGTTCGAGGTCGACCAGCCGCAGCGTGCCGTCCGGGCGGACCATGACGTTGCCGGGGGAGAGGTCGCGCAGCACCAGCCCCTGGGCGTGCACCCGCTCGACCAGGTCGAGCAGGCCGTGCGCCACCGGCCCGGCCTCGGCCCAGTCGACGTCGGGGCTTCCGTCGCGCCGCAGGCGGGCGGCCACCCAGCTGCCCAAGGGCTGCCCGGCGATTCGTTCCTGCACCAGGAAGACGGAGTCCTCCTGCTCGATCAGTTCGATGGCGCGCGGCGCCAGTCCCTGCCCCGCCAGCCGGGCGAGCAGCGCGGCCTCGTGCCGCAGCGCGTCGCGGGCATCGGTGCCGGCCCGGTCCACCTCCATGTGTGCCCGGGCCTGCTTGACCACGACCTCGGCGCCGCTCGACGCCTCCCGGCCGAGGAACACCCCGCCCTTCGCGCCGTGCCGGACGGCGGCGGTCACCGCGTACCGCCCGGCCAGCAGCACCCCGCCCCGGCGCCGGCCCGAAGCCGTACCCGAGTCCGTACCCGCGCCGGCCGAGGGGGCGGGGGCGAACGGGTCCCGCACCCACCCCGGCGCCCGGTACGAACCCCCGCGCACGTCCTCGGCCCGCTCCCCGCCCGGCCCGCGCAGCACCGAGCGGTACTCCCCGTCGTTGCCCAGCTCCGCCGGCAGCGCGAACGCGCCGTACCGGTAGTGCACACGGCTCCCGGCCCGGTACGGCCGGTCGGAGAGCACCACCGGCCCCGGCAGCCCGGCGGTGGCCCGGTCGAGCTCGGCCGCCAGCCGCTGGAACTGCGCGTCGTCGGCCGGGTAGACGGTGATGAACTTGCCTGCCGAACCACGGTCGCTGTTGCGGGAGTTGAGCTCGCTCAGGCGCTCCTGCGCGGCGGCGAACTTGAAGCTGCACGGGTCTTCGGCGAGCACCCGGACCACTGCCGAGAGCACCGCCTCGCCCGCCGCCGAGGCCGCGCTCACATGGAGCTTCCACCCCTGCTCCGGCAGCGGCGGGGACGCGGACGGCCTGGCCGTGCACCAGAAGCCACCGACGGTGACGTCCCAGTCCCCGCGGCCTCCCCGGCCTCCGGCACCGGCCAGTGCCGCCCGCGTCGCCTCCGGCCACGAGCCCGCCGTGCCCGGTCCGCGCTCCACCGATCCCCTGTCCCCGGCCGTGCGCAGCGATGTGCCCGCCCCCATTCGCCACCACATCCCTTCGTCGCGGCCGCCGCCCCGGGTGCCCACTGCTCGTGGCACCGGGGCGTACGGCCCGGCCTGATCGGTTCCCTCTTGTGTGCCGCCCCGAGAGGGGCGGGAGCGCGGACCGTGCGGTCCGGCGGGCCCGCGGCCCGCTCCGGCGGAGTGCCCTTCCTCGGCGTCCCCGGTAGGGGCTGCTGCCGGGGCAACTCCCGTTCGCAGGACTGAAGTTAGTTTCGAGAAAACCGGCAGCTCAACGCAGAGCCGGTCACTTCACTCTTAAGGGTGATCCAGCGACGGTTTCGAATTCGTACGAGCGCACTGATGTGAGCAGTGGGAACCCGGCGCACCGGTGTGCACGGTCCGCGCGGGGCGGTTCGAGCGCCCCCACCGCGGGTTGACTCCCGTCCGGCCGCAGGTTGACGCGCATCCGTACGCCCCCGGCACCCCCGTCCGAACACCCGGAGCGGTCCGGCAACGAGCAGGCGGCAAGCGATTCGAACGTCGTCCCCCGCGCCGCCCACCCCGCGCCCGGCCCGGACCCGAACGGCCGAGGCCCGACCGCCCCCGCGCGCACGGTAGTCTCGACAGGTGCCGAAACTGTCCGACGTCATCACCGCGCTCGAAGAGGTCTACCCGCCGCAGTGGGCGGAGTCCTGGGACGCCGTCGGCCTGGTCTGCGGAGACCCTCAGGCCGAGGTCAACCGCGTGCTGTTCGCCGTCGACCCCGTCCAGGCGGTCGTCGACGAGGCCGTGGAGTGGGGCGCCGACCTCGTCGTCACCCACCACCCCCTCTACCTGCGCGGCACCACCAGCGTCGCCGCCACCACCTTCAAGGGCCGGGTGGTGCACACGCTGATCACCAACGGCATCGCCCTGCACGTCGCCCACACCAACGCCGACCACGCCGACCCCGGCGTCTCGGACGCGCTCGCCGAGGCGGTGGGCCTGCGGGTGACCGGCCCGCTGGTGCCGGACCCGACCGACCCGCTGGGCCGCCGCGGCACCGGCCGGATCGGCCTGCTGGAACCCCCGCTGGCCCTCTCCGCCTTCGCCGCCCAGGTAGCCCGGGGCCTGCCCGCCACCGCCGCCGGCGTCCGCGTCTCCGGCGACCCGGACCGGCTGGTCAGCCGGGTCGCGGTGTGCGGCGGCTCGGGCGACAGCCTCTTCGCCGACGTCCGGTCGGCCGGCGTGGACGCCTACCTGACCGCCGACCTGCGTCACCACCCGGCCTCCGAGGCCGCCGAGGCGGCGCCCGTCGCGCTGCTCGACGCCGCCCACTGGGCCACCGAGTGGCCCTGGCTCACCCTGGCCGAGCGGGCCCTGCTGGCCGCCGCCGACAAGCGCGGCTGGGCCGTGGAGACCAAGGTCTCCCACCGGGTCACCGACCCGTGGACCGCACACGCCCCCATGTCCTTCACCGCCTGACCCGATTCACAGGAGCTCTCCGCTTGAACGCCGCGCCCGCCGACCAGATCCGCCTGCTCGACCTCCAGGCCATCGACTCGAAGCTCGACCAGCTGGCCCACCGGCGCCGGAGCCTGCCCGAGCACGCCGAGATCGAGAAGGTCACCGCAGACCACACCGCGCTCAAGGACCTCGTCGTCGCCGCCGAGGCCCAGAAGGGCGACACCGCCCGCGAGCTGACCAAGGCCGAGCAGGACGTCGAGCAGGTCCGCGCCCGTGCCGCCCGCAACCAGCAGCGCCTGGACTCCGGCGCGATCACCTCGCCGAAGGACCTGGAGAACCTCCAGCACGAGATCGGCTCGCTCGCCAAGCGCCAGGGCGACCTGGAGGAGGTCGTGCTGGAGATCATGGAGCGCCAGGAGAGCGCCATCACCCGGGTCGAGGAGCTGTCCGCCCGCCTGGAGCACTCCACCGTCGTCCTCACCGAGGCCGAGGGCCGCCGCGACGCCGCCTTCGCCGAGATCGACGAGGAGGCGGGGAAGGTCAAGCGCGACCGCGAGACCGTCGCCGCCGTCATCCCGGCGGACCTGCTGAAGCTCTACACCAAGCTGCGCGACACCCAGGGCGGCGTCGGTGCGGCCCGCCTCTACCAGCGCCGCTGCGAGGGCTGCCGCACCGAGTTCTCGATCACCGAGCTGAACGCCATCAAGGCCGAGCCGGCCGACAAGGTGGTCCGCTGCGAGAACTGCTCGCGGATCCTGGTCCGCACCTCCGACTCGGGCGTCTGAGCCGGTGACGGCGCGCTTCATCGTCGAGGCTGACGGCGGGTCCCGGGGCAACCCGGGGCCGGCCGGCTACGGCGCGGTGGTCCGCGACGGGGACACCGGGCAGATCGTCGCCGAGGCCGCCGAGTTCATCGGCCACGCCACCAACAACGTGGCCGAGTACAAGGGCCTGATCGCCGGGCTCAGGGCGGCCCGCGAGCTGGACCAGGACGCCTCGGTGGACGTCCGGATGGACTCCAAGCTGGTCGTCGAGCAGATGTCCGGGCGCTGGAAGATCAAGCACCCGGACATGCAGCCGCTGGCCGCCGAGGCGCGCACCCTCTTCCCGCGCAGCCGGGTCACGTACACCTGGATCCCGCGCGAGCGGAACAAGGACGCCGACCGGCTGGCCAACGAGGCGATGGACGCCGGCAAGGCCGGGCGCCAGTGGGAGCCCAGGGCTTCACGGGCCGTGGCGGAACCCCCGCTGGAGACCGCCGCCCCCAAGGCCGGCTGGGCCGCCCCGGCCGACCTCGGCACCCCGACCACCTTCGTCCTGCTGCGCCACGGCGAGACCCCGCTCACCCCGGAGAAGCGCTTCTCCGGCAGCGGCGGCAGCGACCCGGAGCTCTCCGACAAGGGCCGCTGGCAGGCCGAGCGGGCCGCCGAGGCGTTGGCCGCGCGCGGCAGCGTCCAGGCGGTCGTCGCCTCCCCGATGCGCCGCACCCGGCAGACCGCCGAGGCCGTCGCCGCCCGGCTCGGTCTGGAGGTCCGGTACGAGGACGGGCTGCGCGAGGTCGACTTCGGCGACTGGGAGGGCCTGACCTTCGCCGAAGTGCGGGAGCGGTACCCGGACGACCTGACCGCCTGGCTCGGCTCCGCCAAGGCCAGGCCGACCGGCAGCGACGAGAGCTTCGCCACGCTCACCCACCGGGCCGGCGTCGCCCGGGACAAGATCCTCGCCCGGTACGCGGGGAAGACCGTGCTGGTGGTTTCGCACGTCAGCCCGATCAAGACCCTGGTCCGGCTGGCGCTGGGCGCCCCGCCGGACTCGATGTACCGGATGGAGCTGTCCGCCGCCTCGATCTGCGCCGTCCAGTACTACGCGGACGGCAACGCTTCGCTGCGGCTGCTCAACGACACCTCGCACCTGCGGTAGGGACGTCCGTCACCGGGGTGCTCAGTGCACCTCGGTGACCACCACGTCCAGCTGCCACGGCTTGCGGGCCGTGCCCTCCGCGGCGAGCTCCACCCGGTGGCCCAGCTCCAGCAGCGCGTCCATCAGCTCGCCCGGCGTCTTCGGCTCGGCGCCGGCGAGCAGCAGGTCCCGGACGATCCGGCCCTTGGTCGCCTTGTTGAAGTGGCTGACCACGCTGCGCTTGCCGTCGCGCTCCTGGAGCACCCGGACGGTGGCGGTCCGGGAGGCCACCTCGCCGGCCGGCTTCCAGGCCGCCGCGTAGGCGGAGCTGCGCAGGTCGAGCACCAGCCCGTCCGCCGCCTCGGGGAGCACGTCGGCCATCGCGCTCCGCCAGTACGCCCCGAGCGCCCCCAGCTCCGGGAGCTTCACGCCCATCGAGCAGCGGTAGGACGGAATCCGGTCGGAGATCCGCACGGCACCCCAGAGGCCGGAGAAGACCAGCAGCGAGCGCGCGGCCCGGTCGTACGCGGCGACGTCCAGGGTGGCCAGGCCGAGGTTGTCGAACAGCACCCCGGTGTACACCTCGCCCGCCGGGCGGGCACCGGCCGTCGGCAGTCCGGCGTTCTTGGCGATCTCGCCGCGCAGGCCGGGGGAGAGGCCGAGCACCTCGGCGGCGGTGTCCTCGTCGCCCCGGCAGAGCCCGACCAGTGCCTCCAGCACCGCCCCGCGGGCCGCCGTCAGCCCGGGCAGCGACAGCCGGTCCAGCGCGACCGGCGAGCCGTCCCCGGATGCGGCCTTGCCCTCCGAGGGCGGCAACAACACCAGCACAGCGGACTCCTTCAACACTTCGTGGCGGACGAACCCGGCAACCCTACTGCGGCCGTCGCCCGACCCCCGCCCCCGCGACCACGGCCGCCCCGGCCCCCAACGCCGCACAGAGCGGCGAGTAGTACCGCACGTTCAGCCGCCGGAACCGGTCCGATCGCTCACTCACCCGTCCGAACAGCACCGGCCCGCCGAGCCCGCGCGCCAGCAGCACCCCGGCCACCGTCCGCACCCCGGCCCGCCGCAAGCTCCGCGGCCCCACCGCC
>NZ_JAHSQD010000458.1 GCF_020103755.1 Streptomyces sp. LS1784 | reverse complement strand
TGGCCCGCGCGGCCGGCGTCGAGCTGACCGTCCGCCAGGGCCGGCTGGCGCCGTGGCACCCGGGTCGCTGCGCCGAGCTGCTGGTGGCCGGCACCGACCGGGTGGTCGGCCACGCCGGTGAGCTGCACCCGCGGGTGGTCAAGGCGCTCGGGCTGCCGGCCCGTACCGCCGCGATGGAGATCGACGTCGACCTGCTCACCGCCGACGGCGCCGAGCGGGTCGGCGGCCCGGCCGTCTCCGGCTTCCCGGTGGCGACCCAGGACGTCGCGCTGATCGTCGACACCGCCGTCCCGGCCGCCGACGTCGAGGCCGCGCTGCGGGCCGGCGCGGGCGAGCTGCTGGAGGCCATCCGGCTGTTCGACGTGTTCACCGGCGAGCAGGTCGGCGAGGGCAAGAAGTCGCTGGCGTACGCGCTGCGCTTCCGCGCGGTCGACCGCACCCTGACCGCCGACGAGGCCACCGCCGCCCGTGAGGCGGCCGTTGCCGAGGCCGTCGCCCGCACCGGCGCGGTGCTGCGCGGCGCCTGAGCCGCCGGCACGCCGCAGGGCCTGAAGGGCCCCGCCCGGACCATCCCGGTCCGGGCGGGGCCCTTTGCCTTTCCTTGGGTTGACGACCCGTCACCATGCCCACTTAACTCATTAACTATGGAACTAGATAAAGGTGCTGACCAGCCCTCCCCGATCGAGTTCCGCCTGGACCCGGCCTCCGGTGTCCCGACCTACCTGCAACTCGTGCAGCAGGTCGAACAGGCGTTGCGGATGGGCTGGTTGGCCGAGGGGGACCGGTTGCCCCGGGTGCGCGAGGTGGTCGCCGGGCTGGCGATCAACCCCAACACCGTGCTCAAGGCCTACCGGGAGCTGGAGCACCGTGGCCTGGCCGTCGGCCGGCGGGGTCAGGGCACCTTCGTGCGCGGGCTGCCCGCCGGGGTGGTGCCGCTGCGCGAACGGGCCGCGCTGCGGCGGGGGTTGTTGGACTGGATGCGCTCGGCGCGGACCGCCGGGCTGGACGAAGGGGGGATGGTCGCGGTGTTCGAGGACGCGCTGCGCGACCTGAGTGAGGGCCGCGACGGGGTGGTGGCGTGATGGCCGCGGACACGGTGATCGACTGCGGCGGGATCGGCAAGCGCTACCGTCGCTCCTGGGCGCTGCGGGACTGTCACCTCGCCATCCCGGCCGGGCACGTGGTGGCCCTGGTCGGCCCGAACGGGGCCGGCAAGACCACGCTGCTCAGCCTGGCCGCCGGTCTCACCCTGCCCAGCGAGGGCGCGATGACCGTCCTCGGCGACCAGCTCCCCGGCTCGCCACGGGCCCTGGACCGGATCGGCTTCGTCGCCCAGAACGCCGCGCTCTACCCCGGCCTGCCCGTGCGTGACCTGCTCGCGATGGGCCGCCACCTCAACCGGCGCTGGGACGACGCCCGGGCGCGCGACCACCTGGACGGCCTCGGCATCCCGCTGGAGCGCAAGTACGGCCGGCTCTCCGGCGGCCAGCAGGCCCAGGTCTCGCTCGCCCTGGCCCTCGCCAAGCGGCCCGAACTCCTGCTCCTGGACGAGCCGTTGGCCGCGCTCGACCCGCTCGCCCGGCATGACTTCATGGCCGTGCTGCTCACCGCGGTGGCCGAGGACGGCCTCTCGGTGGTGTTCTCCTCGCACGCCGTCAACGAGCTGGAGCAGAGCTGCGACTACCTGGTGGTGCTGGCCGGCGGCCGGGTCCAGGTGACCGGGGAGGTGGACGACCTGCTGGGCGGCCACCGGATGCTCACCGGCCCGACCGCCGAGGCGGACGCGGTCGCCGAGCGCCTGACGGTGGTCCGCGACCGCCGGGCCGGCGCCCAGTCCCACCTGCTGGTGCGCACCGGCGGCACGGACGCGCCGGTCTCCGACGGCTGGCGCCAACAGCGCGTCGGCCTGGAGGAGTTGGTGCTCGCCTACCTCCGCGAGCCGACCGCCTCCGCCCTGCCCGGCCCGCGCGGCGCCGTCCGTACGAACCAGAAGGTACTGTCGTGAGCTCGACCACCCTCGCCCCGCCCCGCTCCGCCGTGCTGCGGGCCGCCGGGCTGCGCCACCGGCCCGCGCTGCTGACCCTGCTCACCGTGATGGGCGCGATCTCCCTCGCCCTGCTGGTGCACGGCTGGTACCTGCACACCGGCCTGGACCGCACCGGAGCGGCCACCTGCGACCCGGCCGAGGACGCCTGCATGGCCACGTACAAGCAGTTCCTGCGGCAGTACGGCAACGGCGTGCCGGAGCTCGACGCAGTGCTCTACGTTCTCGGCGGCGCCTTCGGTGCCTTCCTCGGCGGCCCGCTGCTGGCGCGGGAGTTCGAGCACGGCACGGTCCGCTTCGCCTGGACCCAGGGCGCCGGGCGAACCCGCTGGACGGCGGGCGGCCTGGTCATGGGCGGCGCGGTGCTGGTCGTCGTGGCGGCGCTGTTCGGGCTGCTGCTGCGCTGGTGGAGTGAGCCGCTGACGCTCGGTGAAGGGGGGTTCAGCCCGGAGATCTTCGTGCAGGCGCCGCCGGTGCTGGTCGGTCGGGTGCTGGTGGCGTTCGGGGTCGCGGCGCTGGCCGGCGCGGTGTTGCGCCGCACCGTGATCGCGGTGGGCGTCGGCCTGGCGGCCTCGGTCGCGCTGCCCTTCCTCGCCCACGCGGTGCGCTCGCACTACATGACCCCGCTGGAGGAGCCGATGCACTCCATGGTGCCCATGGCGCTGGACGACCGCTGGGTGCTGAGCGTCTGGTTCTCCGACCCGGCCGGGAACCGGCTCCCCGACGACCAGTTCTACGGCCTCGGTGACTACGCACACCTCCAGTCCTTGGTGCGCGACGGCGGTTACACCGCCCACGAGGTGTACCAGCCGGCGGACCGGTTCTGGCCGTTCCAGCTCATCGAGTTCGGCTGGACGACCCTGCTCGCCGTGGCGCTGTGCGCGGCGGCGGTCTGGTGGGTGCGGCGCCGGGCGGCCTGACCCGGGCCGTTTGCAGTTTTTTGAAGTGCTTTTGTCAAAACCCTTGCAGGGGCGGGGCTCCGGGGCGTTTCCTTCTTGTTAGGAAGGTTTCCTAACCCCCCGAGGAACCGGAGCGTCCCCATGCGCCCTCAGCCCCGTCGTGCCCTCCGCGCAGCCCTCGCCGCCGTCCTGGTGGCCGCGCCCCTCACCGTCGCGGCCACCTCGGCCGCCCAGGCCGCACCCGCATCCGCAACCTCCGTCCAGCTCAAGGGCGTCGGCCTCGACGACCCGCACAAGAAGGACATCGCGATGCAGCTGGTGTCCAGCGCGGAGAACTCGTCGCTGGACTGGAAGGCCCAGTACACGTACATCGAGGACATCAAGGACGGCCGCGGCTACACCGCCGGCATCATCGGCTTCTGTTCCGGCACCGGCGACATGCTGGAGCTCGTCCAGCACTACACCGACCTCAAGCCCGGCAACGTCCTGGCCAAGTACCTGCCGGCCCTGAAGAAGGTCAACGGCACCGACTCGCACGCGGGCCTCGGCTCCGCGTTCGAGAAGGACTGGGCCGCCGCCGCCAAGGACACCGTCTTCCAGCAGGCCCAGAACGACGAGCGCGACCGGGTGTACTTCAACCCCGCCGTCAAGCAGGCCAAGAGCGACGGCCTGCGCGCGCTCGGCCAGTTCGCCTACTACGACGCCATCGTCATGCACGGCCCGGGCAACAGCTCGGACAGCTTCGGCGGCATCCGCGCCGCCGCCATGAAGAAGGCCAAGACCCCCGCCCAGGGCGGCGACGAGGCCACCTACCTCAAGGCCTTCCTGGACGCCCGCAAGGTGGTCATGAAGAAGGAGGAGGCGCACTCCGACACCAGTAGGGTCGACACCGAGCAGCTGGTCTTCCTCAACGCCAGGAACTTCGACCTCAACCCGCCGCTGAAGTGGAAGGTCTACGGCGACAGCTACACCATCAACAGCTGACGCCGGGACGGGCGAAAGGGCCCGGTGGCCGGTTCACGGCCGCCGGGCCCCGCCGTTCGGGCACGCCGCCGGTGTCAGGCGCTCGCGGTGTAGTCGTAGAAGCCCCGGCCGGACTTGCGCCCCAGCAGGCCCGCGTCGACCATCCGGGAGAGCAGCGGGGGAGCGGCGAACAGCGGCTCCTTGTACTCGTCGTACATCGACTCGGCGATCGAGACGATGGTGTCCAGGCCGATCAGGTCGCACAGCCGCAGCGGGCCCATCGGGTGGGCGCAGCCGGCCTCCATGCCCTTGTCGATGTCGGAGGCGGTGGCCACGCCCGACTCGAACATCCGTACCGCGGACAGCAGGTACGGCACCAGCAGCGCGTTGACCACGAAACCGGCCCGGTCGCGGGCGCGGATCGGCTCCTTGCCGAGCACCTGGGAGGCGAAGGCCTCGACCCGCTCGGTGGTGGTCGCCGAGGTGGTCAGGGTCGGGATGACCTCGACCAGCTTCTGCACCGGCGCCGGGTTGAAGAAGTGCAGGCCGATCACCTGCTCCGGTCGGGTGGTGGCGGCGGCCAGCTTCACGATCGGGATCGAGGAGGTGTTGGAGGCGAGGATCGCGTCGCGGCGCTCGACCACCCGGTCCAGGGTCTCGAAGATCCTGACCTTGATGTCCTCGCGCTCGGCGACGGCCTCGACCACCAGGTCGCGGTCGGCGAAGTCGGACAGCTCGACGGTGAAGGACAGCCGGGCCAGCGCCTCGTCCCGCTGCTCGGGGGACAGCTTGCCCCGCTTGACCGCCGTCTCCAGGGAGTTGGTCAGCCGGGTGCGGCCGAACTCCAGCGCCTCACCGCTGGCCTCCGACACCAGGACGTCCAGCCCGGCCCGGGCGAAGACCTCGGCGATGCCCGACCCCATCAGGCCGCAGCCGATCACTCCGACGCGCGCGATGTCAGTCACTCAGTTGCCCTTCGGTGGTGCTGGGGGTCGCCCAGCTACGGGTGGCCCAGCGAGCTGCTGGACAACGGGCCGGTGGACCGGAATGGGTGCACCGGTCACCGCCCCGACGACGTTACTACTCCGTACCGGCCAGTAGGTCACCCCCTCCCCGGCGGGGTGCCACGGTCGGTAATCCCCCGAACGAGTGAGGCGACGCCCCGGACCCGTGTGCCCGGGGCCCGACTCCGCCCGGCGGCCGACAGAATGCCGCAGACGGGGGCCGGGGGCGGAATCGGACAGGGCCGGGGACGCGAAGGGAGCACGGGGTGTCGACGGGATCGCTCGCAGGGCAGGTCGCCCTGATCACCGGCGCCGGCCGGGGCATCGGCCGGGAGGTCGCCATCGGTCTGGCCGCCGAGGGGATGATCGTCGGCCTGGTCGGCCGCACCCACGAGACGCTCAGCGGCACCCTCAAGGAGTGCGCCAAGCGCGGCTCCCGGGGTGTCGCCGTGACCGCCGACGTCACCCGCCCCGGCTCGGTGCGCGAGGCGGTCCGGGTGGTCGAGCGCGACCTCGGGCCGATCGACCTCCTGGTCAACAACGCCGGCCTGGTCGACCGCGCCGAGGTGCCGCTCTGGGAGACCGACGTCAACCAGTGGTGGCAGGTGATCGAGACCAACCTGCGCGGTCCCTTCAACCTGCTGCACTGCGTGCTGCCGGGCATGGTCTCCCGCCGGCGCGGCCGGGTGATCAACCTCAACTCCGGCTTCGCGCTGCGCCCGGACGGCAACTACACGGCGTACGCCACCTCCAAGGGCGCGCTGCTCCAGCTCTCCGACAACATCGCGGACTCGCTCGCCCGCAACGGCGTCGTCGTCCTCGACATCAGCCCGGGCGCGGTGGCCACCGACATGACCGCCGGGATGCCGATGTTCGAGGGCACCAAGACCTGGGGTTCCATCCCGTACATGGTCGCGGTCACCGTGGACGCCGCCCGCGGCCGCTTCGACGGGCTGCACGGGCGGTTCATCCACGCCGGCCGGGACGACCTGGAGGAGCTGGTCAACCAGGCCGACGCGATCCGTGCCGCGGACGCCCGCACGCTGCGGCTGCGCCCGTACAAGGACGACGATCCGATGGTCTGATCACGCACTCAGGCGCAGAGCTGGCTGGCGGTCACCGGCTTGAGCCCCGCCTTCGCCAGGCCGTCCAGGACGGCGGGCAGTGCGTCCACCGTGCACTGGTGCCCCATGTGCAGGGCCACCACCGAGCCGCCGCGCACCGAGTTCAGCACCCGGCGCTGCAACTCGGCGGCCGGAGGGTCGTTGTAGTCGCGCGGGTCGACGTCGAAGGACAGCACGTGCTCGTACCCGACCGCCCTGGCCTGCTCGCGCACCATCGGGGTGGCGTACTGCGTCGCGGACGGGCGGAACCAGCGGCCGATCGATCCGGTGAGCCGCTGCAGGCGCTCCGCGCACTGGGCGATCTCGGCGCGTGCCTGGTCCGGCGGCATGGCCGAGATGTTGAGGTGGTTCTGGGTGTGGTTGCCCAGCTCGTGGCCGCCGTCCAGGATCCGCCGGGCCATCTGCGGCTGCTGGTCGAACCAGCTGCCGACGACCATCACCGTCAGCTTGGCGCCGCGCTGCTCGGCGATCTCCAGCAGGGCGGTGGCCAGCTTCGGGTCGCCACTGCCGTGGAAGGTGAGCGCCACGTTCCGGCCGGTGCGCGGTCCGTACGCGACCTCGGCGGGGGTGCCGGGCGCGAGCGGCGGCAGCACGGGCGGGGCCGGCGGGACGGAGGGCTGGGCGGCGGCCGGGGTCGGCTCACCGTCGGGCTGGG
>NZ_JAHSQD010000457.1 GCF_020103755.1 Streptomyces sp. LS1784 | reverse complement strand
CCAGTGCGCGCAGGTGCAGGCCGGACTTGCGCAGTTCGTTGCCATGGTGGCGAAGTGCGTGGGCGTGCAGCGCCGGATCGCCTACCCGCCGTGCGACGCTGAGTCCCTTGCCGGTCCAGCGGGCCGCGGTGGCCAGGCGCTCCTCCGGCAGCACGTGGCCGAGTGCGACGCCAAGGCCGACGCGGGCCCGGGCAAGCAGGCGCAGGGTGTCGAGGTCGGCGTGGCCGTCGGCGGCGCGGGCCTCCAAGCGGGCGACCAGCGGCCAAAGCTCGGCGACAGCGGTGGTCGCCTGGCCGGCCTGGCGGGCGATCTCGGCCAGGCGCAGAACAGACTCGGCGAGCTGGATCACGAGTTGGTGGTCTGCATCGGTGTCGTCGGTGATGCCGAGGCAGTGCGGCGGGAGGCCGAGGCGTTCGGCGATGTGGCGCAGGGCGCCGATGTCCGTGATGGTGCGCGATCCGGTCTCGATGCGGGAGACGTAGCTGGTGGAGTAGCCGAGGAGGTCCGCGAGTTCCTGCTGCGGCAGGGCGTGGAGTTCGCGGTAGAGCTGGAGTATCTCGGGCAGGGCGCGGCGGCGCAGGATGTCCTGGGCTCTGGGCGTGGTCCAGCGCCAGCGGATTCCGCCGTAGGGATCGATCCCGGCCACGGGTCAGGCCTGGTCGTGCAGTTCGTACCAGCGGGCGATGGAGTCCTTGTAGCCCTGCGGCATGGGCAGGCCGGGCACCTCGTCGCGGTGGAAGAGGCCGGCTTCCTTGTGTTCGTGGCTGACGACCGGGGCCTGGTGTGCGCCGGTGGCGGTGCAGCCGTAGGTGACGATGAAGACCTGGCGGCCGGGGATCGGTTCATACATCCACACGTCGAGGAGCGGGCCGGCGGTCGCCGTCCAGCCGCTCTCCTCCTGGATCTCGGTGACCACTCGCTGCTCGGGTGTCTCCGCCCCCTCCAGCTTCCCGCCGGGCAACTCCCACTCCTGGCGCTCGTTCTTCAGCAGCAGCACCCGCTGCTGAGGGTCGAGCACGACGCCCTTGATGGAGATCGGGAAGGTCGTTGGCACGTAAGGCTGTTCAGTCTGTCCGGTCATCGCTTCTTCCGGGGCGCGCAGGCGGTCACGGGCCCGTCGAAGGTAGCAGCTGCGCGGTCGCGCAGTGCCCCGCCGCCCGGTGATCACGCTTTGACAATCTGTCACTTTCCATCGGGGCGGTGGGGCGTGGAGAGTGTGTCGCCTCCCACCCACTCGGTCCCATGAGGGGGATCCACCATGCCGTCTTCCGACACCAACGGCACCAGCGGCGAGAAGTTCACCGCGCGCATGCTGGACGGAGCAGCGCGCGAGCACGCGGGAGCGGTGCTGCGCGAGCACGGGATGCTGCGGCTCGCCAGGCTGGGCGGACGCGACGACGTGCTCCTCGCGGCTGGCTGGCTGATGTCCTCGCTGTGGAAGCACCGGGACGCCGACCCGGACTCTCTGACCGTCATCCGCGACACCGGTCACCACGACGGGCGGCCGGGCTTCGCCGGGCTGGGACACGGAGCGCTGGCCTTGCACACCGAGTGCGCGCAGCACCCGACCCCGCCCCGGCTGCTCCTGCTGGCGTGTGCGCGGGCCGGCGACACGGGCGGCGATAGCCTGCTGGTGGACGGCCAGGCCGTCCTCGCCGAGTTGGCCGAACACCACCCTGCCGCCATCGAGGCGCTCGCCGCGGAGCGGGCCGCCTACTTCGGCGGCTCGGGCGGCCGCTTCTCCCCGGTCCTCCAGCAGCTGGCCGTCAGCCGCTGGCGGCTGCGGCTGCGCCAGGACGACCTCGCCCGGTTCTCGCCCGACGCCCAGCAGCATCTGCCCACGCTGCGCCAGGCCATCGACCGGAACACCCACCGGCTGCGTCTCGCCCCCGGGCAGGGTGTCGTGCTGGACAATCACCGCCTACTGCACGGCCGCACCGCCTTCTCGGGCGAGCGGCTGATACTGCGCGCGCTGGGCGAACCGCACGCCGCGCTGGGTCTCGGCCCCGGCTTCCCCGCGCCGTGGTCCATGCCGATCCCCGCCACCGCGCACGAGGAAGCCCACCCTGCGAACACCCCCCGCGAACTGCTGTCCCCGACCGGCATCTAACCGTCGACGAGCAGCACCGCCGCCTCACCGTCTCCTGGTGACGTGGGGCGCGTCCCGCGCCCCGGCTCCAGGTCCCGAAAGGGAAACCCTGAAGGAGGAACCGCCATGGCTCAGAAGATCCCGGCCGAGACCAAGGCCACCATGCCCGCCGTCGTCGGCGACGAGTTCGACCTCGACGTCAGCACCGTCGAGACCACCGACGCGGCCAGCCTGCAGACCCTCACCGACGACGGCTGCGGCAGCACCTGCGGCGCCTGCACCACCGGCCTGCACTGACCCTGTCGGCTGGTGCCCCGGGCGTACACCCGGGGCACCAGCCACCGCCCCGTCCCGTCTCCGAGATCCGAGGTTCGCCGCCATGCGCCCATCCGCTTCCACGGCCTCCTACCGCGCCGCCGGCGTGGCGCTCGTGCGCGCCGTCGCGCACCCCGACCTGCCGGTTCCTGTCTGGCCGGACCTCGACGGCAACGGCCCCGTTGTGACGCACCAGCAGACTGGATGGCTGCGTGCCGTGTGGGCCGACGATCGCCTTGCCCAGGCTCTCGGTCTGGCCAGCCCGGTCCTCGCTGATCGTGTCGCCCGCCTCACCGCCACCCCGAAGCCCGATCCGCGCGAAGTGCGGCGCGCCGTGTGCTCCACCGCCCGCTACCTCCTGCGTATGGCCGACCGACCCACACCGTTCGGGTACTTCGCCGGCGTGCACGCAGCATCGTTCGGACCGTCCTGCGACCTGCGGTGGGGCAACGAGCACCACGTTGTCACCCAAGCCTCGGCAACCCGGCTCGCACGAGCGATCGAGCAGCTGGAGCACCTCCCGGCCCTGCTGGCCAATCTGGACGTGACAGCGAACAATACCGTCCACGTGCGCGGCGACCGGCTCGTCGTCCCCCACCGGCCGGTCGTCAAGCCCGGCGGCGGCACGGCCGCAGGCGAGACGACCCTGCGCCACACCCGGTCCGTCGCCTTCGCCCTCGCCGCCGCACGCCAGCCGGTCCGCTTCCAGGACCTAGCCGACAAGGTCCACGCCGAGTTCCCCACCGCGACAACCGAACAGGTCACCAGCATCCTGTCCGAGCTCGTCACCCAGCGGGCGCTCATCACGAACCTTCATGCCGTTGCGACCGACCCGGACCCTCTCGGACCCCTCCTGACCGCCTTGGAGAAGGCCGGAGCCGAGCAAGTCGCCGATGCCGCCGAGGTCCTGGCGGATCTGCGTACCGCTGACGGCAGCCTTCCGGCTCCGGCCGTCGACCTTCGACTGGACGCCGACCTCGTCCTCCCCCACGCGGTGGCCGACGAGGCCGCCCGAGCCGCCCAGCTGCTGGCCAGACTCAGCGCCGCTCCCAACGGCACGGCAGCATGGCGGTCCTACCATCAGAAGTTCTACGAGCGCTACGGCCGCGGTGCGCTGGTGCCACTGCTCGACATGGTGGCGGACAACGGGATCGGCTGGCCCGACGACTACCCCGGCGCCCGGACCGCCGAGAAGCCGCGCTTCGACGAGCGCGACGAGCTGCTCGCGGCCATTGCCCAGCGGGCCGCTCTCGACGGGGCGCGGGAGGTCGTCCTCGACGAGTCGCTGTTGGCCTTGCTCGACCTGGGCCCGGACAAACTCCGCCTACCCCCGCACCTGGAGATCGTCGCCCGCGTCCACGCACGCAGCCAGGAGGCGCTGGACCGGGGCGAGTTCCGGCTGGAGGTGGTGTCGGCGTCCCGGGCGGCCGGCGTCTCGGTCGGCCGTTTCCTCCACCTCCTTGAGCCCGGGCACCGGGCGGCGTTCACCGAACTGCTGGCGAGCCTGCCGACGATGGACGAGTGCACTGTCACCGCGCAGCTCTCGTTCCCGCCGCTGGATCCTGCGACCGGGCACGTCGTTCGGAGCCTGCCGACGGGTCAGCTGGTGATCAGCCTCGCCGAGCACCGCCCCGCCGCCGACGGCGTCCTCGTTCCGCAGGACCTGGCGGTGGGCTGCGACGGGCGGCGCATGTACCTGGCGGCACCGGCGCTCGGCGTTCGGGTCGAGGCCGCCGCCACCCACGCTCTGAACCTGCGCATCCACACCCCGCCACTCGCCCGGCTGATCACCGAGTTGTCCCGTGCCCAGGCCGCGCAGGTCACCCGATTCGACTGGGGCTCGCTCCACGCGCTGCCGTTCCGGCCCCAGCTGCGGCACCGGCGCGTCATCCTCTCCCCAGCCTCCTGGCGGCTCACCGCCGCCGAGCTCCCCACCGGCAACGCCCCGCAGCAGCAGTGGGACGCAGCCCTCACGTCGTGGTTGACGCGGCGCCGGGCACCGCGGCACGTGATGCTGGCCGCCGACAGCCAGGGCCTGCCGCTCGACCTCGACCATCCCGGCCATCGGTCCCTGCTGCGCGATCACCTGCGCTCGGCGCCGCACGCGGTCCTCGTCGAGGAGCCCGACCCGGCCGACCTCGGCTGGGCGGGCGGCCGGGCCCACGAGATCGCCATCCCGGTCACCGCCACCCGTGCCCCGGCCTGGCCGCGCCTGCCCAAGCCCACCCCGGCCCGGATCCTGCAGCGGGGCCACGGCGACGCCCCGGGCACCTCCCGTGTGCTCCTCGCCTCGCTCTACGGCGATCTGGAACGCCAGGACACCGTGCTCGCCCGGCACCTGCCCGACCTCCTCTCGCGGCTCGGGCACCCGAAGTGGTGGTTCGTGCGCTTCCGCGACCCGCGTCAGCACCTGCGGCTGCGCATCGCCCTGCCCGACCCGGCCGCCTTCGGACCCGTCGCCGCCGTGATCAGCACCTGGACCGCCGAGCTCCACCAGGCCGGGCTGCTGTCCGAGGTCGTGTACCCGACCTCGTACGCGGAGACCGGACGCTGGGGCGAGGGACCTGCCTGGACCGCAGCGGAGGAGGTCTTCCGCGCCGACTCCGCCGCCGTCCTCGTCCAGCTGGCCCAGCCCGAGCTGCCCGATCGGCAGGCGTTGCTCGCCGCCCACGCGGTCGCCATTGCGGCAGGGTTCACCGGCTCGACCACAGCCGGGCTGCGCCGGCTCGTCGACAACGTCCCCGCCAAGGCCCCGGCCGTCCTGCCCAGGCCAGTCTTCAAGGAGGCCGTACGCCTCGCGGACCCGGCTCGCAACTGGGCGGCGCTGCGCGCCGAGCCTGCGGGCAACGCCATCGCCGACGCCTGGGCGCGGCGCCACCAGGCGCTCGACGCCTACCGCCGGCACTTCCCCGGCCCGCACACCCAGGGTGTGCAGGCGAACGACGTCCTCGGCTCCCTCCTGCACTGCGGCTTCGTCCGCGCGCACCGTATCGACTTCGACGACGAGGCCCAGGTCCTCTACCTGGCTCGCGCAGCCGCCCTCGCTCGCCTCTCCCGGGACGGTGACCAGTGATCACCCCGCACCCCGCCCTGCGGCTGTCCGACCGGATCGCCGAGCTGCTAGTCGACCCGGCCGATGCCCCGACGGCGTGGACGTCCCGCCCGCAGTGGCGCCAGTCCCTCGCCCACGGCGCCCCGGGCATCGCCCTGCTCCATATCGAGCGCGCCGCCACCGGCCGGGGCCCATGGGAGCCGGTGCGCGCCTGGCTGTCGGTCGCGGCCGACGCCCCGGTCACGAGCGGGGGCGACAGTTACCTGTACTACGGCGCGCCTGCGCTCGCGCAGGCCCTTACCTGCGCAGCCCAGGCGCGGCCCGGCTGCTACCAACATGCCCTCGCCCGCCTCGACCAGGCCGTGGCCGCCGACGCGGTGCGTCGCTGCGACGAAGCAATCGCCAGGATCAACCGCGGCGACCTGCCGGTGCTGGCCGAGTTCGACACCATCCGCGGCCTGGCCGGCATCGGCGCCGTGCTCCTGCGCCGGGCCCCCACCGGCGAGACCATCCGGCGGATCCTGGGCTGCCTGGTCGGTCTGACCGAGGACGTCAAGCACAACGGCGAGGTCCTGCCGGGCTGGTGGACTTCGGACGGACCGTCGGGCAAGCCGGACGAGCGGTTCCCGGGCGGGCACGCCAACACCGGTCTGGCGCACGGCATCACCGGCCCGCTCGCCCTGCTCTCCCTCGCGTTGCAGCGCGGTGTAGAGGTCGACGGGCAGCGCGAGGCGATCCGCACCGTCCTGGCTTGGCTGGAGCGCTGGCGCGACGGCCACGCCTGGCCGTACTGGATCACGTCCACACATCTGACCGACCTCGACCGCAGGCCGCTGCTGCCGCAACGGCCGAGCTGGTGCTACGGCACCGCCGGCATCGCGCGCGCCCAGCAGCTCGCCGCCCTCGCCCTCGACGACCCCCGCCTGCGCCACGACGCCGAGAATGCCCTCGCCACCGCCCTGGTGGACCCCAAGGCGCTCGCCGCGACCACCGACCTGTCGGCCTGCCACGGCTACGCCGGGCTCGCACACATCGCCCACCGCGCCGCCGCCGATGCCTCGCCGCGCAACGCCGCCCGGCTTCACTCGGCCACCGCCCTGCTCCTGGACACCACGCACCCGCCGCACGCTGACCCCAACGAGCAAGCACGTTGCCTCCTGGCGACGGCGGGGCCCGCGTTCCTGGAAGGCGCGGCCGGCACCGCCCTCGCCCTGCTCGCCGCCGCCACCGGCACCGC
>NZ_JAHSQD010000456.1 GCF_020103755.1 Streptomyces sp. LS1784 | reverse complement strand
CCGGGCGCGCGGGCCGCGCCCCCGACTCCAGGGCTGGCACGACCTGGCGCGCACGCCGACCTACCCCTCGCACCGGCCCGCGGTGCAGTTCGACCACGTCCTGGCGATCGGCGTGCCACGCACGGCGGTCGGCCCGGCGGCGGCGCCGCGCGCGGCGGTGTCGGACCACCGCCCGCTGCTGGTCGAGGTGTCGCTGTAGGCGCGAGCCCGCCTGGACGTACCTACTGGGGCGTCAGGACTCCACCCTGCTGCGGGAGGTGAACGGTGCTCATGACCTGGGGTCCCGTCGGGCCGAGCGCGGGCGGGGGGTCGAACTGGAGCAGCAGCATGGCCGCGTCGTCGCCGAGCTGGCGCCCGACGTGGCGCACCACGTCCTCGTGCAGGCGCTGCAGGACGTCGGCCGGGCGGCCGGCGGCGCAGCGCGGGAAGCGTTCGGCCAGCGGGTAGAAGGCGCCCGTGCGGTCGCGGGCCTCGATCACCCCGTCGGTGAACAGCAGCACCCGGTCGTCGCCCTGGAGCAGCAGCCGGTGCACCGGCGGGCGCACGTCGGACGGGTCGAGGACGCCCAGCGGCGGTACGGTCTCGGTGAGTTCGAGCGGGCTGACCTCCCCGCCGCGCAGCAGCAGCGGGGCGGGGTGGCCGCAGTTGACGATCTCCGCGGCACCGTCGGGCCCGACGCCGATCAGCACCAGGGTGACGAACTCCTCCTCCACGCCCGGGTGGTCGTTCTCGTGCAGGGCGCGGTCGAGACTGACGGCCAGCCAGCCGGCCACCCGGTCCAGGGCGGCCTCCTGGTGGGCGGCCTCGCGGAAGGCCCCGAGCACGGCGGCGGCCGTCTCCACCGCGCCGAGGCCCTTGCCGCGCACGTCCCCGACCACGGCCCGCACCCCGTGCCGGGTGTTGACCACCTCGTAGAGGTCGCCGCCGATCCGGGCGTGCGCGGCGGCGGCCTCGTAGTGGACGGCCGCCCGGACGGTGCCGACCCGCTCGGGGACGGGCCGCAGCAGGACCCGGCGGGCGATCGAGGCGACCAGCTGGGCGTCGGCCAGCGCCCGCTCCTGGCGCAGCCTCAGGGTGGCGCTGACCCAGCCGATCGCGGCGACGAGCAGGATCGCGAAGACGCTGGCGGCGTGCACGGACTCGCCGAGGGTGTCACTGCGGAAGGCCATCAGGAAGGCCGCCGCCTCGGTGCCCAGGCCGATGGCGAGCGGGTACCAGGTGCGGCGGCTGACCACGGCGGCCAGCGCGGGCACGGCAGTGAGGGCCGGTTCGACCGTCACCCTGGTGCCGCTGAGGTAGTCGAGGGCGACGATCAGCACCATGCCGATGAACGGCAGCGCGAGTGCCGTCCTCGGCCAGGTGCCGGTCGCGCGCGGGGCGGGCCCCGGTGTCGGCCCGGCGAACCGCTCTCTGATCCATCCGGTCGCGCTCAACTTCGGTCTCTCCAGCAGAAGACGCCGATGCCCAAGGGCACCTGCGGTGATGACTGAGGGTTAGGGAATGCGGGCCTCGCTGGCGGCCGGAGCACGGGGGTTGACCGGTTACCGACCCCACAATAGGCGCGAAACGTGCACGACGCACAGGTTTCGGGCACTGGCGCGATGACTTGGATGCTCTGCGTGACTCAATAGTCACTGTTCCCGATCAGGAGCCGTTCCAACTCTTTTCGGTCGGGAAGTCCTGTCGGACGCACGATCCGGCCACTGCGGACGTACAGGAACGAAGCCGTGACCTGCTCGGGATCGACGCCCGCGTGCTCGGCCCAGGCCAGCCGGTAGACCGCGAGCTGCAACGGGTCGGCGGTCTCCTCCCGGTGGGTCTTCCAGTCCACCACTTCGTAGCGTGACGCACCGACGGATTCCGACAACGCGTCATCCTCCCGGTAGACCGCGTCGATCCGGCCCCGCACCACCCGGCCCGCCAGCACCAGCTGGAACGGCACCTCCACCCGGTGGGGCCTGCGCTGCGCGTACGGGGTGCGCAGGAACGCCTCCTTGAGCCGTTCCAGGTCCTGCTCGTCCTCGATGCCGTCGTCGTCGGCGCCGGGCAGGGCTCCGGGCTCGACGAGCAGCAGCGGCTCGATCCGGGACTGGACCCAGGCGTGGAAGCGGGTGCCGCGCCGGGCCGCCGGCTGCGGCGGGCGCGGCATCGGGCGGGCCAGGTCGTGCGCGAAGCCGTCCGGGTCGGCGGCCAGCCGCAGCAGCTGGGTGGCGGACAGCGCCGCGGGCAGCGGCACGTCCCGCGCGGTGCGCCGGGAGCGCTCCAACTCGCCCAGCAGCGCGGTCAGATCGCGGTCCCAGGAGGCGATCTGGCGCTGGTCCTCGGGGGCCGTCTCCTCGGCCTCGGGAGCGGGCGCTCCGGCCACCCGCGCACGCACCACCTCGGCGACCCGGCGGCGGGCGTGCTGGGCGGCCGGGTCCAGCGGCAGCGGCCAGGGGCGCTCGACGGGTGCGGCCAGTGCCGGGTTCCCGGCGCCCTTCTCCGGCTGCTCGGCCCAGTGCTCGACCTCGCCGGCGCCGGGCCGCTCGCAGTGCTCGCGCAACCGCTCCAGGAAGGCGGACGGACCGCGGACGGTCTTCTGGCTCGGCCCCCACCAGTGCCCGGAGGCCAGCAGCAGCGACCGCGGCCGGGTGAACGCCACGTAACCCAGGCGCAGTTCCTCGGTGCCGGAGTGCTCGGCCAGCTCCTTCTTGAACGCGGTCATCGACTTCCCGTTCCACCCCCCGCGCACGTCGGGCAGAGTTTCGGCGTCGCCGCGCAGGGCGTGCGGGAGCACGCGCTTGGTGCTCGTCCAGCGTTCGCGCGGGCTGGACGAGGGGAACGCGCCCCGCACCAGGCCTGGGACCGCCACCACGTCCCACTCCAGGCCCTTGGACTTGTGCGCGGTGAGCACCTTCACGGTGTCCTCGCCGCCGGGCAGGCTGCTGTCCAGGCCGCGCTCGTACTCCTGGGCGGCCCGCAGGAAGCCGAGGAAGGCCGACAGGCCCGGGTCGCCGTCGAGGTCGGCGAAGGAGGCGGCGACGTCCAGGAAGGCGTGCAGGGTCTCCCGCCGGCGGGCGGCCAGGGCCTGCGGGGAGGCGGCGAGTTCGACCTCCAGACCGGTGACGGACAGCACCCGGTGCAGCACGTCCATCAGCGGGTCGGCGAGCGAGCGGCGCAGTTCGCGCAGCTCGGCGGCGAGCCGGGCGAAACGCACCCGCGCCTCGGCGGAGAACCGCAGCTCGTCCGGCTTCCCCTCCTCACCGGACGGGGCGTCGAGGAAGGTCTCCACCGCGTCGGCCAGCGAGACCACCTCGGTCGGGTCGGCCTCGGCGACCGCGGCGGCCAGCGCCTCGACGCCCTCGGGCCGGTCGGTGCGCACCAGGTCGGCGGCCCGGCGGCCGAGCAGCGCGAGGTCGCGCGGGCCGATCCGCCAGCGCGGTCCGATCAGCAGGCGCACCAGCGCGGCGTTGGCGGTCGGGTCCTGCAGCACCTCGCAGACCGCCACCAGGTCGGCCACCTCGGGCAGCTGCAGCAGCCCGCCGAGGCCCACGACCTCGACCGGCACCTCCCGGGCGACCAGCGCGGCGTGGATGTCCGGAAAGGCCGCGCCGCCGCGGCACAGCACGGCGATCCGGCCCGGCGCGGTGCCGGTGCGCACCAGGTGGGCGATCGAGTCGGCGAGCCAGTCGATCTCCTCGGCGTGGGTGGGCAGCAGCGCCGTGCGCACGTAGCCGTCCTGCTCGGCACCGGGGGCCGGGCGCAGCGCCTCCACGCCCTCGTGCATCTCCCGCAGCGGGGCGGCGAGCTCGTTGGCGAAGGCGAGCAGGCGTCCGCCGCTGCGGCGGTTCTCGCTCAGCGCGTGGCGGTCGGCGGGGCGGCCGTCGGCCTTCGGGAAGTGCCGGGGGAAGTCGTCCAGATTGGCCACGGAGGCGCCGCGCCAGCCGTAGATCGCCTGGCAGGGGTCGCCGACGGCGGTCACCGGGTGGCCGCTGCCGGTGCCGTCCGGGCCGGCGCCGAACAGACCGGCGAGCATCAGCCGCTGGGCGACCGAGGTGTCCTGGTACTCGTCCAGCAGCACCACCTTGAACTGGCCGCGCAGCAGCCCGCCGACCTCCGGGCGCTGCTGGGCGAGCCGGGCGGCGGCGGCTATCTGGTCGCCGAAGTCCATCAGCCCGGCGGAGCGCTTGCGGCACCGGTAGTCCTCGACCAGCCGCAGCAGCTCCAGCCGGGCCCGGGCGGTGGCCGGGACGGCCCGCAGGTCGTCGTTGGTCAGCTTGACGGTGGCGAGGGTGTCCAGCAGCTCCTCGTCGAAGTCGCGCAGGGTCTGCGGCTCGACCAGGTGCTCGGCGAGCTCGCCGTCCAGCGCGGTCAGGTCGGCGACCAGGTTGGCGAAGGTGCCGGTGAGCGCGGGGAACGGGCCGCGGGCGGTGCGCAGCACCTTGGCGGCGAGCTGGAAGCGGGTGGCGTCGGCGAGCAGCCGGACGTCCGGCTCGATGCCGATCCGCAGGCCGTGCTCCTTGAGCAGGCGGCCGGCGAAGGCGTGGTAGGTGGAGATCTCCGGGTCCCCGAGCGCCTCGGCGGCCCGGTCCGTGACTCCGGCCCGCAGGAGGGAGAGGCGCACCCGTTCGGAGAGCTCGCCGGCGGCCTTGTTGGTGAAGGTGAGGCCGAGCACCTCCTCGGGCCGTACGGCGCCGGAGCCGACCAGCCAGACGACCCGGGCGGCCATCACCGTGGTCTTGCCGGAGCCGGCGCCGGCCACGATCACGGCCGGCTCCAGGGGGGCGCCGATGGCCGCCATCTGCTCCCGGTTGAACGGGATCCCCAGCAGCTCCTTGAGCTGGTCGGGATGGCTGAGCACGGCGGTCACCCCGCAACCGTAACCGGAGCGACGGACAGGCGCTCACGCCTGTCCGCCCCGCCCCGAGCCGAAGGGCGCGCCGGTGCCGAAGGCGGGGGCCCCTCCTGCCCGATGGCGGGCAAGGAGGGCGAGCGACGAGCGACCGACGAAGGAGGGAGTGCCGGAGCGAAGGGTGTCGGCGCGGGTCCGGGCGCCCGGAGGCGAGCGGGCGAGTCACGGACAACCCTCACTCGACCAGTTGGGCGCCGTCGCGCTGGGCGGAGCAGCTGCGGCGGAAGGCGCAGCGGTCGCAGCCGCCGCCGGTCTGCGGGACGAAGCGCTCGGCGAGGACCTTCCCGGCCGCCTCGGCGAGCAGGTTCTCGATCCAGGGTTCGCCCTCCGGCGGCTCCTGCCGCTGCACCTTCGGGGCGTCCTGGGCGGCCTTGGCGGCGGGCTCGCGCAGGTGGACCAGTTCGGCGCCGCCGGTGTCCGGCGGGTGCGCGGTGAAGCCGGGCAGCTCGTTGAGGGCGCCGGCCCGGACGGCGAGCTGGTAGACGGCGAGCTGCTTGTGCTCGGGCAGCGACTTGTCGGCGGGTATCTGCTTGCCGGTCTTGAAGTCGACCACGTAGGCGCGCCCGGCCGCGTCCTTCTCCACCCGGTCCATCGAGCCCCGGATGCGCACCGAGACGCCGCCGACGTCGAGGGTGACGTCGAAGCCGTGCTCGGTGGCGACGAGGTCCCGGCCGCGCTCCAGGACGTGCCAGTTGAGGAAGCGTTCCAGGGCGGCCCGGGCCTCGGCCTTCTCCTGGTGGGACTTCCAGGGGGCGTCGAAGGCCAGCGCGTCCCAGACGGTGTCCAGCCGCTCCATGAGCACGGCGAGGTCGGCGGGGGTACGGCCGGAGCCGACCTCGTCGGCGAGGGCGTGCACCACGTTGCCGAAGCCCTGGGCGGCCGAGCCCGCGCCGCGCGCCTTGACCTCCTTGTCCAGGAACCACTGCAGGGAGCAGCTCTCCAGCTGCTCCAGCCCGCTGCCGGACAGCCGGACCGGCGCGTCGGCGCTGCGCAGCGGCTCGGGGGCGGTGGTCGGGTCGTCCAGGCCCCACCAGCGCTCCGGGCGGGCGGCGGGCACCAGCGGCAGCCCGTCCTCGTCGGTGGCGGCGGCGAGGGTGGCGAGCCGTTCGGCGGCGGCGCGGCGCAGTTCGGGCGAACGGGCGGGGTCGACGGTGACCGCGCGCAGTTCGGCGACCAGCGCGGCCACCGACAGCGGACGGCGCGGGCGGTGGGTGACGTCCTCGACGGTGACCGGCGGGGTGCGGCGGACCACCTTGCCGCTCCTGGGGTCGACGTCCTCGCGGTAGAGCTCGCGCAGGAAGCGGGAGGGCTCGTCGCCGTCGTCGGCGGGGGCCTTGACGGCGGTGACGATCAGCCGCTCCTTGGCCCGGGTCGCGGCGACGTAGAAGAGCCGGCGCTCCTCGCCGAGCAGCGCGCCCGGGGAGAGCGGTTCGGCGAGGCCGTCGCGGCCGATCCGGTCGGCCTCCAGCAGGGAACCGCGGCGGCGCAGGTCGGGCCAGAGGCCGTCCTGGACGCCGGCCACCACGACCAGGCGCCACTCCAGGCCCTTGGAGCGGTGGGCGGTCATCAGCCGCACCGCCTCGGGGCGCACGGCCCGGACGGTGAGGGTGTCGGCGGCGATGTCCTGGGCTTCGAGTTCGGCGAGCAGGTCCAGGGCGCTGCGGTGGCCGGTGACCTGCTCCTCGGCCCGGGCGGCGGTCTCGAAGAGGGCGCACAGCGCGTCCAGGTCGCGGTCGGCGTTGCGGCCGGCCGCGCCGCCGCGCAGGGCGGCCCGCTCCAGGCGTTCGCGCCAGCGGCGGCTGCCGTCCC
>NZ_JAHSQD010000455.1 GCF_020103755.1 Streptomyces sp. LS1784 | reverse complement strand
GGCGCTGCGGGGCGGCGGCCGCGCTCTCGGCGGTCGGGCTGCCACTGCTCGGGGCGGTCGCGGACGAACTCGACGGGCCGGGCGTCGGCCTCCTCTTCGCGGTGGGCTCGGTGCTCGGAACGGCGGCCGCGGCGGTGCTGTGCAGCCGGGCGGGCCGGTGGTGGGTGGTCACGGCCGCCCCGGTCGTGGTGCTGCTCACCGCCTCGGGCGTCGAGTACCTGGCGCACCCCGGGAACTACCAGGGGAAGAACCTCGGTACCGGCGTGCTGCGCTGGGTGGTCGGGGCGTTCCCGGTGATGGCCGCGGCCGTGGCGGTGGCGCTCGTGGTGTTCGTGGTCCGCGCCGTGGCGGCCCGCCGCCAGGCGGTGCCGGAGCGCCGACGAACCGGCAGGACGCCTGCCCCGGCCGAAAGGAGCCGCCGTGGCTGAGCGCGGCAACAGCCGTACCGGTGTCCGCGGTCAGCGCGGCCACGTCCCGCGCCGTGGCGCCGCCCCGCTGACCGTCGCCGGGCGCACCCTGGCCTGCACCGTCTCGGCCACCGTGCTCTGCGCCAGCGGCTTCACCTGGTTCGAGTACCGCAGCCTGGACGACGGCGTGATCAAGTCCACCGCTCTGAGCGAGGCCAGGAAGAACGCCCCGCCGCACCTCGACAAGTCCGTCAACCTGCTGCTGATCGGCCTGGACAGCCGCAAGGACATGGACGGCAACGCCCTGCCCAAACAGTTCGTGGAGGCCGAACTGCACGCCGGCTCCAGCGAGATCGGCGGGTACAACACCAACGCCCTGATCGTGCTGCACATCCCGGCCGGCGGCGGCAGGGTCTCCGCGCTCTCCGTGCCGCGCGACGACTACGTGCAGACCGTCGGTGCGGACGGGAAGATGCACAAGATCAAGGAGGCGTACGGCATCGCCAAGGTGGCCGCCGAGCAGAAACTCGCGGGCAAGGGGCTCTCCAGGGCGGAGCTGGAACGGCAGAGCCGCGAGGCCGGCCGCTCGGCCACCATCCAGACCGTGCAGAGCCTCCTGGACATCCCGATCGACCACTTCGCGGAGGTGAACCTGATCGGCTTCTACGACATCGCCAAGGCGGTGGAGCCGATCCAGGTCTGCCTCAACCACCCGGTGGACGATCCGATCACCGCCCGGACCGCCACCCACGAGGGCGGCGGCACCGGCCTCAGGCTCCCGGCCGGGATCAACTCCCTGAATGCCGCGCAGGCGCTCTCGTTCGTCCGCCAGCGCCACCACCTCACCAACGGCGACCTCGACCGCACCCACCGGCAGCAGGCGTTCCTCTCCTCCGTCGAGTACAAGCTCAAGCAGCAGGGCATCCTGAACGACTTCGGGCAGATGCAGAAGCTCTTCGCGGTGGTGAAGAAGGACGTGGTGATCGACAACGAGTGGAACATCCTCGACTTCGCCCAGCAGACGCCCAACCTGACCGGCGGCAACGTGGAGTTCAACACCCTGCCGATCAGCGGGTTCAAGACGGTCGGCGGGCAGCAGGTCAACATCGTCAACCCGGACCTGATCAGGAAGATCGTCCGGCAGCTCTTCAACCACGAGCCGGTGGCCGTTCCGACCACCACGCCCGGGGACGCGCCGGGCGAACCGGATCCGTCGCCCTCCGCCACACCGAGCGTGGCGGCCAAGGCGGTGGTCGACGTCAACGCGGCCGCGGGGGCGGGCGCGGCGGCCAACGAGTCCAGGGCGCTGGCCGAACTCGGCTACCAGGCGGGCCGGTTCGGCGACGCCGCGGCCAGGACCCGGGCCACCACGGTCGCGTACGGGTCCGGGGCCAAGGCGGACGCACAGCAGCTCGCCGCCCGCTACGGGGTGAACGCGTTCTTCTCGACGACGGTCCCCGCGGGCCGCATCCTGCTCACCCTCGCCGTCTCCCGCTCCCCGAGCCCGACGGCCGTGCCGTCGACCGCCGTGCCGTCGACCGCCGTGCCGTCGACCGCCGTGTCGTCGGCCGCCGCCACGGCGGCCGACCCCTCCGCCGACCCGGCGGGAGGGCTGCCGATGCAGGGGCCGGCGGTGAAGGCGGGCGGGATTCCCTGCGTGGACTGAGATCCCCGGAGGTGGGGCGGTCGGTTCCGCCGCGCCGTCAGTCAGGGCCGGGGTGGATGTCCGTGAGGGGCTCCCGGTCGAGGACCTCGACGTACACGATCCGCCCGTCCACGACGTCCAGGGCGAGCATGCCGTCGGCCGGTGAGAGCGGTACGCACCGATGGCCGGGCCGAACGGCTGACCGTCCGGACGCGGCTCCGTCCGCAAGCTCCGGCAGAAGCCGTCACCGCAGCGGCACCGCGCGACCAGCCGGAGGTCCCGGGCGGCGACGGCCGGTTCGCGCTCGCCCTCGTGCTCCAGGAGGTCGACCGGCTCGCGGATCAGGTCCGGGAAGACCTCGCGGACCAGCGGCGGGTGGTGCTCCGGCGTCGTCACGGGCGGGGCGCCTTCACGCCGTGGACGGCGGCGTACTCGGCGGCGAGCCAGGGGCCCAGGTCGTCGACGAGCACGGCCAGGGTGGCCCGGTCGGCGGTGGGGGTGCGGGCGGTGCCGGCGGCGAGGCGCAGCTGGTCGGCGCGCTGCGGGTAGTAGCCGGCGAAGGCCTCGGCGGAGGCGGCGAGGTCGCTGGTCCAGCCGCCCCAGCGGGGCATGACCAGGGTGAAGCCGGTGCGGACCAGGCGGCGGGAGGCGGCCCGGACGAGGGCGCGCAGTTCGACGTCCGTACCCGCGGCGGCCGCGCGTTCGCGCCACCTGGGCAGGGCCAGGGCGAGGTCGCCGTTGGTCTCCCGGGCCAGCAGCGAGGTGGGGCGGTAGCGGGGGAGCCGGGCGGCGAGGTCCTCGCCGAGCAGCGGGGTGCAGAGGCAGGCGACGAACCAGCCCAGGTCGTGCCGCTCCAGCTCACTGAGCAGGGTGCCGGTGCCGAAGAGCAGCACGCCGACGCCGTCCACCTGGGCGAACTCGGCGTCGAGCGCCGCTTCGAGGGCGTCGGCCGCCGCCCGGTCCGCGGGGGTGGGCTCGTGGTGCAGGGCGAGCAGCAGGTCGAGGTCGGAGACGCCGGGGGTCGCGGTGCCGCGCGGGACGCTGCCGTAGAGGTAGGCGCTGTGCAGCCGGTCGGGGCCGAAGGCCGCGGCGATCCGCTCGCGGGCGGCGGTGACCACCGGCGCGAACGCCGGCGGCACGCGGTCGAGCGAGCCCTCCCGGGCGATGCAGCCGTCCCGGTCCAGTCCCTGAGTGGTGGTCATGGCCGCACTCTGCCCTACCGTCACCGCGCCGACCAGCGAATATCCGTCGGTCCGGCGGATTGTCAGTCGTGTGTGCAAGCATCCGTCGCACACGAACACGACCGGCGTGAGGGGATCGGCATGGGCACCTGGGACATCGGACACTTCGACAGCGACTCGGCGGCGGACTTCAGCGGCGGTCTGGACGACGCGGCGCCGGGCGAGCGGGAGGCGCTGCTCCGCTCCGCGCTGCGGTGCGCCGTCGGGGCGGAGGAGTTCCTGGACTCCGACGAGGCGGTGGAGGCGGTCGCCGCCGCCGCGCTGGTGGCGGCGCAGTGCCCGGGCGGGGCGGCGGTGACCAGTGCGTACGGTCCGAAGGAGCCGGTGCCGCCGCTCGCCGCCGAGCTGCGCCCGCTCGCGGTGGCGGCGCTGGACCGGGTGGTGGCGCAGGAGTCGGAGCTCGCGGAGCTGTGGGACGAGACGGAGAGCGGTCCGGCCTGGCGCGAGGGCATACGGGCGCTGCGGGAGGTCCTCGCCGCGGCGTCGCCGGCGGACGCGCCGGTGGCCGGGAGCTGAGCGGCCTGGGGCCGAGCCGCCGGGAGCGGAACGGCCTGGCGTCGGGCGGCCGTCAGCGGCGGGCCGCCGTCCACCAGTAGCCGAGCGCGGTCAGGCTGGTGGCGGCGCCGAGCAGGCAGACGGCCGTCCAGCCGCCGTGGTCGTAGACGACGGTGGACAGGATCGCGCCCGCGCCGCACCCGGCGGAGTAGAGCAGCATGTAGCCGGCGGTCAGGCGGCTCTGCGCCTCGGGGCGGACCTGGTAGAGGAGGTGCTGGTTGGCGACGTGGACGGACTGCAGGCCGTAGTCGATCACCACCATGGCGAGCACCAGCCACCAGACCGAGTGCGGGAGCAGTGCGGCCGGGAGCCAGCCGGCCAGCATGGCCAGCAGGCCGGTCCCGGCGGTGCGTTCGGCCCGACCGCGGTCGGCCTGGCGGCCGGCGTACCCGGCGCCGAGGGCGCCGGCGGCACCGGCGAGGCCGAAGAGCCCGATCCGGGTGTGGCTGAGGTCGAAGGGAGGCGCGGCGAGCGGGAGCACCATCGGGGTGAGCAGCACGGTGACGGAGGTGAAGCTGAGCAGCGCGAGGACGGCCCGCACCCGGAGTACGCGCTCCTGGGCGAAGAGTGCGAAGACCGAGCCGACCAGGCGGGGGTAGCCGATCCGTTCGGCGGCCCGGTGCCGTTCGGACGGGACGGCCGCCGCCACGGCGACGGCCATGGCGGCGGTCGCGACGGCGGAGGCGACGTAGACGGCGCGCCAGCCGGCCAGGTCGCCGATGGTTCCGGCGACGGTGCGGGCGAGCAGGATGCCGACCACGATGCCGCTGGTCACGGTGCCGACCACCCGGCCCTGGTCGCCCGGGGCGGCGAGTTGGGCGGAGCAGGCGACGACCACCTGGGCGACGACCGCGAGGACGCCGACGGCGGCCATCGAGAGGAGCAGCAGCGGAGCGGAGGGGGCGAGTGCGACGGCGAGGAGGGCGAGGACGGACAGGCCGAGCTGGGAGGTGATCAGGGTGCGGCGGTTGACGTGGTCGCCGAGCGGCACGAGCAGCAGCAGACCCAGGGCGTAGCCCGTCTGGGTGAGGGTGCCGACCAGGCCGATGGTCGCCGGGTCGATGCCGTGGTCCCGGGCGATCAGGTCGAGCAGTGGTTGCGAGTAGTAGACGTTGGCCACGGCGAGGCCGCAGGCGACGGAGAGCAACCAGGCGACGGCGGGTGACAGGCCGCGCGGTGGTGCCCCGGTGGGGGCGCCGGTCGTGTCGGCGGCGGTCGTGGTGGAGGCGGTCGTGGTGGAGGCGGATGCGCGGGCGGGAGAGGTCATGGGCGGGGCTCCCTCGAAGGACGCAGTGGTTTCAAAGTGCTACCATCGCACCATGGCATATCCTGGTTTCAATAAGCAACCATGTTCTGATCGGTACGCTGGGCGCCGACCGGTGAGCGCTGAGAGGTGGAAGAAGTGCCGAAACGCATCACGCACGAGGAATCGGCCTGCCCGGTCGCCCGTCCGCTCGACGTCGTCGGTGACGGCTGGACGCTGCTGATCGTCCGTGACGCCTTCGACGGGCTGCGCCGCTTCGGGCAGTTCCAGAAGAACCTCGGCCTGGCCAAGAACATCCTGTCGGCCCGCCTGGCCAACCTGGTCGCCAACGGGGTGTTCGACCTCGCGCCGGCCGCCGATGGCAGCCCGTACCAGGAGTACGTGCTCACCGAGAAGGGTCGTGCGCTGTTCCCGGTGATCACGGCGCTGCGGCAGTGGGGCGACCAGTGGTTCTTCGAGGAGGAGGAGCCCCGGGCGCGCCTGGTGGACCGCGAGTCCGGCGCGCCCGTCGCGCCGGTCGAGGTGCGCTCGGCGGACGGCCGGGTGCTCGGGCCCGAGGACGCGAGGGTGCTGCTGCCCTGAGGCGTGCCGCTGCCATCGGCCAGGTGGTGGCCGGTGGCAGCCGGGGTCGGGGCGCGTCGGGTCAGCTCTGGGCGGCGGGTTCCGAGCCCGTCGCCGAGCCGGAGGGCGTGGACGGCTGCCAGGGGCTCGGCGGCGGGATGCCGGGCGCCAGCGGCCCCGTCGGCGGTTCGACGTGCTGGTCCATGGTCTCGGCCCGTCCGATCAGCCGGGAGAACCACCCGCCGGTCTCGATGTCCACCAGGATGATCTGGGTCACCGGCTGTGGTGGCGGCGCCACCATGATCAGTGCGGTCGGCTGGAAGCCGGCCCAGGCCGTCCCGGTGTACTTGGCCTTGGTCACCAGCAACGGCGGCTTCAGCGGGTTGCCGCAGGAGCAGCGCACCCGGGGCACGCCCTGGTCGTCCACCAGGACGGCGGTGCCCGCCTGGAGTGCGGACTGGTAGTCGACCACCCCGCCGCTCTTGTGGTTGTGGTTGGTCACCCGGGTGTCCACCCGCAGGTAGGCGGAGGTCAGCGAGCGCAGATAGCGGGGGATCTCGGCCTGCGCGATGCCGGCAGCGGAGGCCCAGGCGCGCCCGGTGTCCCCGGTCGAGACCATCCCGATCAGGCGCTCGGTGTCGCAGCTCGGCTTGCCCATCGTCCCGGCGTACAGCCCGGCGGAGCCGCCCTCGACGCTGTGGAACAGGGCCGGCGAACCGCTCCCGGGCGAGGCGCCGCCCGGCCGCTGCGCCGTCGGGGCGACGGGGGCAGGCGCGAGGGCACTCGCCCCTCGGGTCTCCACCGACGGGGTGAACGGGTCCGGCCCGGGATCGGCCGGGGCCTGCAGGGCGACCTCGTTCACGGCCGGCACGGCCGGGTTGTGGCCGCCCTGGTAGTCGGCGATCAGCACGGCGGCCACCACGGCCACCGCCACCATGCCCGCCGCCAGGGCCAGCCCCTTCCCGGAGCGCCACCACGGCCGGCGGGCCTCGCGCCCGGGCCCGCCGGACGACGGCCCACCGGGCCCGCCGGTACC
>NZ_JAHSQD010000454.1 GCF_020103755.1 Streptomyces sp. LS1784 | reverse complement strand
TGCGCCGGCCCGGGGCGTCGCCTCCCGGCCGTTCGCCTCGCCGGTGTCCCCGCCCCGCCGGGAGAGGGCGGCGGACGGCGATCGGGGGCGGGACGCCCGGGAGGCCGCGGCCCAGGGCCGCACCGCGCTCGAAGAGCTCTGGCGCTCCTACAAGGAGACCGGGGACCAGCGACTGCGCGAGCAGCTGATCCTGCACTACTCACCGCTCGTCAAGTACGTGGCGGGCCGGGTCGGGGTCGGTCTGCCCTCCAACGTCGAACAGGCGGACTTCGTCTCCTCGGGGGTCTTCGGGCTGATCGACGCGATCGAGAAGTTCGACATCGACCGCGCCATCAAGTTCGAGACCTACGCGATCAGCCGCATCCGCGGTGCGATCATCGACGAGCTGCGTGCCCTGGACTGGATCCCGCGCTCGGTGCGGCAGAAGGCGAAGGCGGTCGAGCGGACGTACGCGACGCTGGAGGCCAGGCTGCGCCGGACGCCGCACGAGCCCGAGGTCGCGGCCGAGATGGGCATCGCGATCGAGGACCTGCACGCCATCTTCAGCCAGCTGTCGCTGGCCAACGTGGTGGCGCTGGACGAACTGCTTCACCCGGTGGGGGAGGGCGGCGACCGGCTGAGCCTGATGGACACCCTGGAGGACCACGGCGCGGACAACCCGGTCGAGGTGGCCGAGGACCGAGAACTGCGCAGGCTGCTGGCCCAGGCGGTCAACACCCTCCCCGAGCGGGAGAAGACGGTGGTGACGCTCTACTACTACGAGGGACTCACCCTCGCCGAGATCGGACAGGTGCTGGGGGTGACGGAGAGCCGGGTGAGCCAGATCCACACCAAGTCCGTCCTCCAGCTGCGCGCCAAGCTGTCGGACATCCGATAGGGCGTCGGTAGCCGGGCGCCGCACCCCAGCCGGCAGTAACCGGTCGTCGGGCCTGCGCCTCCTCGCGATGCGCGGCGCCGTACCGGCCGGAGGTAGGGCTCCGTACAGTGGGAGCGTGCCGAAGATCCGAGCGGCCACGGTGGCCGAGCATCGCCAGCTCCAGCGTGCAGCCCTCCTCGATGCTGCCCGCACCCTGCTCACCGAGGGTGGCATGGAGGCCCTGACCTTCCCCGCGCTCGCGGCGTGCACCGGGCTGGCGCGCTCCTCGGTCTACGAGTACTTCCGCTCCCGCGCCGCCGTGGTCGAGGCGCTCTGCGAGGTGGACCTCCCGCTCTGGGCGGCCGAGATCGAGGCCGGGATGGAGAGCTGCGACACCGCCGTCGAGCGGATCGAGGCCTACGTCCGAGGCCAGCTGGCGCTGGCCGCCGACCCCCGGCACCGCGCGGTGGTGGCGATCTCGACGCTGGAACTCGACGAGGCCGCGCGTGAGCGGATCAGGGCAGCGCACGGCAGGCTGGCCGGTCTGGTCGGCCGGACATTGGAGGACCTCGGCCACGAGCAGCCCCGGCTCGCCGCAGCCCTGGTCCAGGGCGTCGTGGAGGCGGCGACCCGCAGGGCCGAGCAGGCCGCGGCCGGGGGTCGCGCCGGCTGTGCGACCGAGAGTCCCGAGGGGATCGCCGACGCCGCCGTCGCGATGGTGCTGCACGGGCTCGTCCGTCCCTGAGCCGGGCCCCGGCCCTGCCCAGGCCCGGGCCCGGCCTCGGCCCGGTCCTGGATCCGGCGCTACCCCGGCCCGGCTTGCCGCCGACTGGCGCGCGACGGTGCGCCCTACCCGCCACCGCCGTCCAACGGCAGCAGCCGTGCCGTGCCCGCGCCGAACAGGGCCAGTGGGTCCAGGTAGCGGCTTCCGCGCAGCAGCCCCCAGTGCAGGCAGTCGCGCCCGGCACAGTGCCGTCCGTCCGGGGCGAGCAGCCCGATCACCTGCCCGGCGCCCACCGGGGTGCCGACCGGGACAGTGCCGGTGACGGGCAGGTAGGTGGTCCGGAGTGGGGGAGAGCCCGAGCCGGGGTGGGAGACGGTCACCACCGGCCGCCCGGCCACCGGCCCGGAGAACGTGACCACTCCAGGAGCCGCCGCCCGCACCTCCGTCCCTGGTAGGCCGGCGAGGTCCACCCCCTGGTGCCCGGCGGCCCAGACCTTCGCCGGCGGCTCGAACCTGCCCAGCAGCCCGCCCGGCCCGCCCACCGGCCAGGCCCGCTCAACACCACCCCGCCCGACCCCGCCAACCGAGCCCGGGACACCGGCCGCGCCGGCATCTCCCGAAGCCCCTGAGGCCCCTGAGGTTCCCGAGGCCCCTGAGGTTCCCGAGGCTCCTGAGGCATCCAAGGCATCCGCAGTCCCCGACAGCACGGGCACGAGGACGAGCACCACCGCCACCACCGCGGACAGCACCCCTCGCAGGCCCCGAACCACCCCGATCACCGCGGTCACCCCGACGAACCACCCACGACCAGTCATGCCCGCAGCCTCACCACCCCGTAGCCCCCGCACCACCCACATCCGGATTCCTGTGGACAAACCGCCCGTGCGCCCGAGCGCCGTCCCTCCGGCGGGTGTACGGACGCCGCCATCCGGTGTACAAACGGCATATCGGCGACGGACCTCGGGCGGGCGGCCGACCAGCCCGCGTCCACTCCGGAGCCCACACCCGCGCCCACCCCAGGCTGCGCCCAGCGCCCCCGCCCCGACCCCGCCGCAGCCCCACCGGAACCCGCCCGCCCCGGCCGTTCCCCGGGCTCCCCCCAGGTCCTCGGCGGGCCCCCGGCCACGCGTGGAGTCGCTCGTCCCTCGGCGCTTCCCGTACACTTCACACGCGACCCGGTCCGCCGGGTCGACTTCGCACGCCCCGCCACCGGCGGTCGGACGCGGTTCGTCCGCAGCCCCGCCAGGTGCGAGTGCCGCTCGGTCCGCCGAGCCCGACCGGCCCCAGGGTTGGGAGGGCAGAAGCGGCTCGGCACGTTCGGGGCGTCAGGCGTGGCTGTCACCTGGCCGCCACGGACAAACCGAGCCTGACCCGGCTGTGGGCGATCGCTGCGAGGCAGTGCCGCCGCCGGGCCGTAACACCAAGGAGCACGGCAATGGCCGTCGTCACGATGCGGGAGCTGCTGGAGAGCGGCGTCCACTTCGGTCACCAGACCCGCCGCTGGAACCCGAAGATGAAGCGCTTCATCATCACCGAGCGCAACGGCATCTACATCATCGACCTCCTGCAGTCGCTGAACTACATCGACCGCGCCTTCGAGTTCATCAAGGAGACCGTTGCCCACGGCGGCAGCGTCCTCTTCGTCGGCACGAAGAAGCAGGCCCAGGAGGCCATCGCCGAGCAGGCCACCCGCGTGGGCATGCCCTACGTGAACCAGCGCTGGCTCGGCGGCATGCTGACCAACTTCTCGACCGTCTACAAGCGCCTCCAGCGCCTGAAGGAGCTCGGCGAGCTGGACTTCTCGGACGTGGCCGGCTCCGGCCTCACCAAGAAGGAGCTCCTGGTCCTCCAGCGCGAGCACGACAAGCTGGAGAAGACCCTCGGCGGTATCCGCGACATGCAGCGCGTTCCCAGCGCCGTCTGGATCGTGGACACCAAGAAGGAGCACATCGCGGTCGGCGAGGCCCGGAAGCTCAACATCCCGGTCGTCGCCATCCTCGACACCAACTGTGACCCGGACGAGGTCGACTACAAGATCCCGGGCAACGACGACGCGATCCGCTCCGTCACCCTGCTGACCCGTGTGATCGCCGACGCCGTGGCCGAGGGCCTGAAGTCCCGCGCCGGTGTCGCCAAGGGCGACGCCAAGGCCGAGCCGGGTGCCGACCAGCCGCTGGCCGCCTGGGAGAAGGACCTTCTCGAGGGCGAGAAGAAGGCTGAGGAGGCCCCCGCCGCCGAGGCTCCCGCCACCGAGGCTCCCGCCACCGAGGCCCCCGCCACCGAGGCGCCGGCCGAGCAGGCCTGACGTACCAAGGGTGAGGGGCAGCCGCCGGTGCGAAGCCGGCGGGTGCCCCTCTCTCCCGCGCCGGGACCGAACCACCGGTCCCGGCGCCACTCCACGCAGACACGCGAGACGCGAGAAGAGATTCACACCATGGCGAACTTCACCGCCGCGGACGTCAAGAAGCTCCGTGAGCTCACCGGCGCCGGCATGATGGACTGCAAGAAGGCCCTGGACGAGGCCGAGGGCAACGTCGAGAAGGCCGTCGAGCTCCTGCGCATCAAGGGCCAGAAGGGCGTTGCCAAGCGCGAGGGCCGCGACGCCTCCAACGGCGCCGTCGCCGCGCTGATCGCCGAGGACAAGAAGTCCGGCGTCCTGGTCGAGCTGAACTGCGAGACCGACTTCGTCGCCAAGGGCGAGAAGTTCGTCGAGGTCGCCGACGCGATCGCCGCCCACGTCGCCAAGTCGGCCCCGGCCGACCTGGACGCCGCCCTGGCTTCCGAGATCGAGGCCGGCAAGACCGTCCAGCAGTTCGTGGACGAGGCCAACGCGTCGCTGGGCGAGAAGATCGTCTTCCGTCGCTTCGCCCAGTTCGACGGTGACGGCTTCGTCGCGGTCTACCTGCACAAGACCAGCCCCGACCTGCCGCCGGCCGTCGGCGTCCTGGTCGAGCTGGACAAGGAGAACGCCGAGGTCGCCAAGGACGTCGCGCAGCACATCGCCGCCTTCGCGCCGAAGTACCTGTCCCGCGAGGAGATCCCGGCCGAGGAGCTCGAGAACGAGCGCCGCGTCGCCGAGGCCACCGCCCGCGAGGAGGGCAAGCCGGAGGCCGCCCTGCCGAAGATCGTCGAGGGTCGCGTCACCGGCTTCGTGAAGGAGAACTCCGTCCTGGAGCAGGCCTTCGCGAAGGACAACAAGAAGACCGTCGCCAAGGTTCTCGAGGAGAACGGCGTCGCCCTCAAGCGCTTCGCCCGCTTCCGCGTCGGCGCCTGAGCCACGTTCCACCTGGTCCCCGGCGCCCTTACGCTGGGAACCGCCCCCGCCCGCTGACCGGGGCGGGAGGAACGCCGAACGGGCTCACCCCGCGCCTACCGCCAACGGGCGGGCTCGCGTCGGCACCATGAACGACGAGGAGGCCATTGCCGTGCAGGACACCGAACCGGTTCCCGCGGCAGTGGCCTCCTCGCGTGTACACGCAGGCGGGGCATCCGCACACCCGCGCCTGTGACCAGTAGGTGCAAAAAGGAGAAGTCCATGCAGGAGACGCAGGAGACCGCGCAGGACCCCACGGCCGGCTCGCGCCGCCGGGTGCTGCTCAAGCTGTCCGGTGAAGCCTTCGCCGGTGGTGGCGGGCTCGGCGTCGACCCGGACGTCGTGCACGCGATCGCCCGGGAGATCGCCACCGTCGTCCGCGCCGGTACCGAGGTCGCGGTGGTCATCGGCGGCGGCAACTTCTTCCGGGGCGCCGAGCTCCAGGTCCGCGGCATGGACCGGGCCCGCTCCGACTACATGGGCATGCTCGGCACCGTCATGAACTGCCTGGCGCTGCAGGACTTCCTGGTCAAGGAGGGCATCGAGACCCGGGTCCAGACCGCCATCACCATGGGCCAGGTCGCCGAGCCGTACCTGCCGCTGCGGGCCGTCCGGCACCTGGAGAAGGGCCGCGTGGTGATCTTCGGCGCCGGTATGGGCATGCCGTACTTCTCCACCGACACCACGGCCGTCCAGCGCGCCCTGGAGATCCACGCCGACGTCCTGCTGATGGGCAAGAACGGCGTGGACGGCGTCTACGACTCCGACCCGCGGACCAACCCGGACGCGGTCAAGTTCGACGCGCTGGAGTACTCCGAGGTCATCGCGCGCGACCTCAAGGTCGCCGACCTCACCGCGATCACGCTGTGCAAGGACAACAACCTTCCGATGCTGGTCTTCGAACTGCTGGCGGAGGGCAATATCGCGCGTGCGGTGAAGAGTGAGAAGATCGGCACACTCATCAGCCAGGATTCTGTCCGGGCCTGAGCAGCAACCAGCCGTACGGGACGGCGCCGGTGCCGCGACCGGCCACCGCGCCGACACCGGTCGGGACAACAGCAGATGAACCGGACAGGGAGACCACAGTGATCGAAGAGACCCTCCTCGAGGCCGAGGAGAAGATGGAGAAGGCCGTCAGCGTCGCCAAGGACGACCTCGCGGCCATCCGCACCGGCCGCGCGCACCCGGCGATGTTCGCCAAGATCGTCGCGGAGTACTACGGCGCCGTGACGCCGATCAACCAGCTGGCCTCCTTCTCGGTGCCGGAGCCGCGGATGGCGGTCGTCTCGCCGTTCGACAAGACCGCGCTGAAGGCCATCGAGCAGGCGATCCGCGACTCCGACCTGGGCGTCAACCCGTCCAACGACGGCTCGATCATCCGCGTGGTGCTGCCCGAGCTGACCGAGGAGCGCCGCCGGGAGTTCATCAAGATCGCCCGTACCAAGGGCGAGGACGCCAAGGTCTCGATCCGTTCGGTGCGCCGCAAGGCCAAGGACGCCATCGACAAGCTGGTGAAGGACGGCGAGGTCGGCGAGGACGACGGCCGCCGCGCCGAGAAGGAGCTCGACGACCTCACGGCCAAGTACGTGGCCCAGGTCGACGAGCTGCTGAAGCACAAGGAAGCCGAGCTGCTCGAGGTCTGATGAACGACGCCCCTGACGCCCCCGGCTACTGGGGCCCGTCCGACCAGCAGTTCCAGCCCTACCGCCCGGCGCCGCACCCGCAGGCGGCCCGTATCCCGGCCCACCCGGCGCCGGGGTACGGCGCGCAGTCGGCGCCGGCCCAGGGACACCCCGGCCACCCGGGCGGCCACGCCGTGCCCCCGGGTGCGCC
>NZ_JAHSQD010000453.1 GCF_020103755.1 Streptomyces sp. LS1784 | reverse complement strand
GGCGGTCCAGCCGGTGGCGGTGGGGGTGAGCAGGCCGCGGGCCACGAGGGCGGCCAGGGCGGGGCGGTCGCCGGGGGCGAGGTCCTCGGGGCGCAGCCGGCCGCCGTTCCGGACGGCGGCGAGGTAGAGGGCCCGCTCGGCCGGGCCGGGCTCATCGGTCATCGCGGGCGCCTCGCATCAGCCAGCCGAGCTGGAAGAGGGTCTGCGCGCCGTAGCGGTCGCGCAGCCGGGAGATGTGGGCGGCGACGGTGCGTTCGCTCAGGCCCAGCCGGGTGGCGACGGCGCGCTGGGTGAGGCCGCGGGCGAGCAGCCGGCCGACGCGGTCGGCGATGGTGCGGGTGGGCGCCTGGCCGACGGCGGCGGCCTCGGCGGTGTCGGCGCGTGCCCAGTCGCGTTCGAAGGTGCCGACCAGGTAGGTGATGGTGGCCGGGTCGGTGATGAAGGCGGCGGTGCTGTTGTCGTCGTTGGCGGAGATCACGGCGACGGACCGGTCGAAGACGATCAGCCGCTGGAAGGGCTCGTCGAGCACGCGGATGAGCGAGCCGTGCCGGGTGACCTCCTCGGCGTAGGCGAGGGCGGGCGGGTCGGCGAGGGCGACCGGCTGGTAGATGGTGCGCAGCGAGCAGCCGCGCTGGAGCAGCTGGACGTCCTGGAGGAGGGCGACCTGGAGGGTGTCGGCGGGCCGGTGGCCCGGCTGTGCGGTGAGGACCTCGGAGCGGCAGTCGGAGACCAGCTGGGAGATCCGCTGGCGGATGTGGACGTGCCCCTCGACGTGGACGGCGCCGCCGGCCCGGCCGGTCGGGCGGGGCATCGCGTCGTAGGCCCGGGTGAGGCTGTCCAGGGCGCCCGGGAGGTTCTCCGCGCGGACCAGCAGCCGGGTGGCCTCGCTGCGCAGTTCGGCGCCCAGGCGGTCGCTGACCGAGCGCGGACTGACCGCGGTGTAGCAGCGGTCCATCGGGTTGACCATCAACAGGCCGATGTCGATGAGCTGTTGGAGCGCGCCCCGGTCGGCGTCCGCGACCTCGCCGGTGGGGACGCGGCCGCCCTCGGCGATGATGGCCAGGTACAGCTGCCGGGCGGCCTCGTCGGGCTCCTCGCCCACGGGCCCGTGGTGCGGCGTGACCGCCGGTTCCGCCGTCACGTCGCACTCTCCCTGCCGGATGCCTCTCCCCTGGTGCTGCCCGCGCTCCCCGCCGCGCGAGTCGCGGCACCGGTGGGCCGGGCGGGCTCACGGTACCGGTGGGCCGGTACGGCGTGATCATGGGTCAGGCGGTCACGGTACCGGGCGGGACGGCGGGCCCCCGGGTCCGGGTGCCGTCGCACGCCGGGTCGTCCGGGGGCCGCCATCGGTACGCCAATGCCAGGGCGCTCCCGTCGAGGCGGAGCAGCAACGCCTCGACGGGTCCGGCTCGGAGGCCATCACCACACATGGCACCGGCCGGCGCTCTTCCCCCCCGTTCCGTGGGCGCGGGGTGTCGCGCCTGCGGTCAGTTTCGAAGAGCGAGTCGCCACCATCAGGCTGCGGTGCCTGGACGACTTGGCGTGTCTCCACCCTCACAGCGTGACGGCCGGTGAACAAGTGCCGCCCGAGTGCATGTTCGCGCAATTGCAGTTATCTGCAGGCCGGCGCGGATGCGGCGGATCGGACGGTGGGGCGGATTCCGGTCAGGGCCCGGGCCCGCAAGGGGTGTCGGCGCTGCCCGGCACCCCTGCTGGTTGGCCGTGCACCGTCATCCCAGCCGTGCACGTTCCTGCATCCGCGGCGTGCTCCTGAGCTGCGCGTCCGCGCGCGGGGACGGACGCGCCGCCGCGGCCTCAGCGGGCGAGCAGCCGCCCCCGCGCCAGCCCGGCCGCGGTACCGCTCGCGGCGAGCACCCAGGCGAACGCCAGCAGCAGGTACAGGCCGACGGCCAGCCCGCTGAAGCCCCCGAAGCCGGTGTGCCGGGCGAGCGCCGAGGCACCGGTGACGCAGGTGCCGACCGGGAAGGTGTACGCCCACCAGGTCATCGCGAACGGCATCCCGGCCCGCCGGGCGCGCAGGTTGGCGGTGAGCGCGACGGCCAGCCAGAGCATCGCGACGCCGATCACCGCCACGCCGTACAGCTCGGCGAGGTCGACCATGGCGGGCGCCAGCGCGGGCAGCACCGGGCGGGCGGCGTCGGCGAGCTGGTGGACCGCGGTGACGGACTGGCCGAGCGGGCCGAGCACCAGGAACAGCGAGGGGGTGAGCGCCAGGGCGGGCAGCTTGCTGTGGAACAGCCCGGTGAACACCACCGGCAGCAGCACCAGGGTGGCCAGCAGACCGACCCCGAACAGCGCCCAGCAGCCGTACAGCATGGCCTGCTGCGCCGTCCCGGCCGGCAGGTGCGGGACGAGCGCCGGGCCGCAGGCGGAGGCGACCAGCGGGGCGACCACCGGCAGCAGCCAGGTCGGGTTGGCCTCCAGAGCGGAGACCGGGTGCCGGGTGATCATCAGGTACGGGATGCCGCCGGCCACGGCCAGCGCGTACAGGGTGCCGAGGCTCCACAGCACCGCGTCCAGGGCGACCGCCGGGCCGGTGCCGATGACCCGGGAGCCGAGCAGCAGGGTGCCCAGCCCGACCGCCAGCAACGCCATCGGCGGGCAGCCGTAGAAGACCGCGGTGGCCGGGTTGTCCAGCAGCTGGGCGCGGGCCGCCTCGCGGTGCCGGGTGAGGTGGACCAGCCGGGCCCCGGCCAGCACCAGCAGGGCGGCCAGCGCGAGCGCCCACATCACCTCGCCGAAGCCGGTCAGCCCGGGCAGCCGCACCGGCAGGACGGCGGCGCCGTTCGCCAGGATCGCGGTGCCCATCACGGCGGCGTACCAGTTGGGGCCGAGCTGGGCGAGGTCGAGCCGGGGGCGGACGGCGGGGCGGGCGAGGGGACGGATACCGGCCAGAGTGGACATACCCCCACCGTCGCCCGGAAGACCGGCGGCCGGTAGCGCCCGGACTTCTATGGGGGCATAGCCTGAACCTATGGCCCTCTCCTCGCACGTCCCCGAACTCGGCGCCCTGGAACTGCTGCTCGCGGTGGCCCGGCTGGGCAGCGTCGGCAGGGCGGCGGCCGAGCTGGGCGTCAGCCAGCCGACCGCCAGCGCCCGGATCAAGGGCATGGAGCGGCAGATCGGCCTCCCCCTGCTGGACCGCTCGCCCACGGGCAGCCGGCCGACCGAGGCCGGCCGGCTGGTGGTCGAGTGGGCCCGGCAGGTGGTGGAGGCGGCGCAGGCACTGGACGCCGGGATCGACGCGCTGCGCGAGCGGCGGGACGCCAAGCTGCGGGTGGTGGCCAGCCTGACCGTCGCCGAGTACCTGATGCCCGGCTGGCTGCTGGGCCTGTCCGAGGCCAGCCCGGGGACGGCGGTGACACTGCGGACGGCGAACTCGGCGGAGGTCGCCGGGCACGTCCTGGCCGGGGACGCCGACCTCGGCTTCATCGAGGGCTCGTCCACCCCGCCCGGCCTGGCCGGCGCGGTGGTGGCGGCGGACCGGCTGGTGGTCGTGGTGGCGCCCGGCCACCCGTGGGCGCGCCGCCGCGCCCCGCTGACCGGAGCCGAGCTGGCGGCCACCCCGCTGGTGCTGCGCGAGCCCGGCTCGGGCACCCGGGAGGTGCTGGAGACGGCCCTGCGGCCGTACGGGGGCGCGGCGCGGCCCCGGATGGAGCTGGCCTCGTCCACCGCGCTGAAGGCGGCGGCGATGACCGGGGCGGGGCCGGTCTGCCTGAGCGAGCTGGCGGTGATGGAGGAACTGGCCACCCGGCGGCTGGTCGAGGTGCCGCTGGTGAAGGAGCTGGACCTGCGGCGGCCGCTGCGCGCGGTGTGGCCGGCCGGGCAGCGGCCGGGCGGGCCGGCCCGGGAGCTGCTGGGGCTGACCCGGCAGTCCGTCGCGCGTTCACCGAGAAGTCGGGCAGAAGCCGAGCCCGAAAAAGGTTGAGTGGAATAGACTCAACTTAGTGCATGCTGTACGTAGCAGTGCGGCGATGCGCGACAGCGGGTACGCGGCGCTGTACGCAGCAGCAGTGAAAGACGACGAGGGAGGACCCCCCAGCAGTGGACGCCAGCAAGTTCACCACCAAGACGCAGGACGCCCTGTCCGCCGCGATCCGGCAGGCGGGCACGGCCGGCAACCCGGACGTCAGGCCGGTGCACATCCTGATCGCCCTGCTGGAGCAGCCCGAGGGCATCGCCCGGCCCCTGCTGGAAGCGGTCGGGGCCGATGTCGCCCGGGTCGACACCGAGGCCCGCCGCCAGGCGGCCGCGCTGCCCAGCGCGATGGGCTCGACGGTCGCCGCGCCGCAGCTCGCCCGGGACACCATCGCGGTGCTCACCCAGGCCGGCAAGCGCGCCGACGACCTGGACGACCAGTACGTCTCCACCGAGCACCTGATGGTCGGCCTGGCCGCCGAGGGCGGCCAGGTGGCCGAGCTGCTGGTGCACCAGGGCGCCACGCCGAAGGCGCTGCTCGCCGCGTTCAAGGACGTCCGGGGCAGCGGCCGGGTCACCTCACCGGATCCGGAGGGCACCTACAAGGCGCTGGAGAAGTACGGCACCGACCTCACCCAGGCCGCCCGGGACGGCAAGCTCGACCCGGTGATCGGCCGCGACCACGAGATCCGCCGGGTGGTCCAGGTGCTCTCCCGCCGGACCAAGAACAACCCGGTGCTGATCGGCGAGCCCGGCGTGGGCAAGACCGCCGTGGTCGAGGGCCTGGCCCAGCGCATCGTGGCCGGCGACGTGCCGGAGTCGCTGCGCGGCAAGCGGCTGGTCGCGCTGGACCTCGGCGCGATGGTCGCGGGCGCCAAGTTCCGCGGCGAGTTCGAGGAGCGGCTGAAGGCCGTCCTGAACGACATCAAGGCCTCCGACGGCCAGGTCGTCACCTTCATCGACGAGCTGCACACCATGGTCGGCGCGGGCGCCGGCGGCGACTCCGCGATGGACGCGGGCAACATGCTCAAGCCGATGCTGGCCCGCGGCGAGCTGCGGATGGTCGGCGCCACCACGCTGGACGAGTACCGCGAGCGGATCGAGAAGGACCCGGCCCTGGAGCGCCGCTTCCAGCAGGTGCTGGTCGGCGAGCCCAGCGTGGAGGACTCGATCGCCATCCTGCGCGGCCTCAAGGGCCGGTACGAGGCGCACCACAAGGTACAGATCTCGGACGCCGCGCTGGTCGCCGCGGCCACTCTGTCCAACCGCTACATCACCTCCCGCTTCCTGCCCGACAAGGCGATCGACCTGGTCGACGAGGCGGCCTCCCGGCTGCGGATGGAGATCGACTCCTCCCCGGTCGAGATCGACGAACTCCAGCGCTCCGTGGACCGGTTGCGGATGGAGGAGCTGGCCCTGGAGAAGGAGTCGGACCCTGCCTCGGTGGACCGGCTGGCCCGGCTGCGGCGCGACCTCGCCGACAGGAACGAGCAGTTGAGCGTGCTGACGGCGCGCTGGGAGCAGGAGAAGAAGAGCCTCAACCGGGTCGGCGAGCTCAAGGAGCGGCTGGACGACCTGCACGGCGCGCTCGAACGCGCCCAGCGCGACGGGGACTTCGAGCGGGCGTCCAAGCTGATGTACGCGGAGATCCCGGCCGCCGAGAAGGAACTCACCGACGCCCAGGAGCGTGCCGCAGACCAGGACGCCTCCGCCTCGATGGTCAAGGAGGAGGTCGGCCCGGACGACGTGGCCGACGTGGTCGCCTCCTGGACGGGCATCCCGGCGGGCCGGCTGCTGGAGGGCGAGAGCGCCAAACTCCTGCGCATGGAGGAGGAGTTGGGCAGGCGCCTGATCGGCCAGGCGGAGGCCGTTCAGGCCGTCTCGGACGCGGTGCGGCGCACCCGCTCCGGAATCGCCGACCCGGACCGCCCGACCGGCTCCTTCCTCTTCCTCGGCCCGACCGGCGTCGGCAAGACCGAACTCGCCAAGGCCCTGGCCGACTTCCTGTTCGACGACGAGCGGGCGATGGTCCGGATCGACATGAGCGAGTACGGCGAGAAGCACTCGGTCTCCCGCCTGGTCGGCGCCCCGCCCGGGTACGTCGGATACGAGGAGGGCGGCCAGCTCACCGAGGCGGTCCGCCGCCGCCCGTACAGCGTCGTGCTGCTGGACGAGGTGGAGAAGGCGCACCCGGAGGTCTTCGACGTCCTGCTCCAGGTGCTGGACGACGGGCGGCTCACCGACGGCCAGGGCCGCACGGTGGACTTCCGCAACGCCATCCTGATCCTCACCTCCAACCTCGGCAGTCAGTACCTGGTCGACCCGGCCACCCCGGAGGCGGAGAAGCGGGAGCTGGTGCTGGGCACCGTCCGGTCCGCGTTCAAGCCGGAGTTCCTCAACCGGCTGGACGACATCGTGGTCTTCGAGCCGCTGGGCACCGGCGAGCTGAGCCGGATCGTCGACCTCCAGGTGGCCCGACTGGGCGAGCGGCTGCAGGAGCGGCGGCTCACCCTGGAGGTCTCCGAGGCCGCCCGCGACTGGCTGGCGCTCACCGGCTACGACCCGGCGTACGGCGCCCGCCCGCTGCGCCGACTGGTGCAGTCCGCGATCGGCGACCAGCTGGCCCGGGCGATCCTGTCCGGCGCGGTGCACGACGGGGACACCGTCCTGGTCGAGCGGGACGAGGCGGGCGACCGCCTCACCGTCCGCGGCCGGGGGCCGCTGGAGAAGTAGCGCCGCCGGGCGTCCGGCGCACGGGCCGCTCCCTCCGCTCCGGCGGCCGGGGGCGGCCCGTGCCGCACCCG
>NZ_JAHSQD010000452.1 GCF_020103755.1 Streptomyces sp. LS1784 | reverse complement strand
GCCCGCCGGACGGCCTCGTCCAGCGCGGCCCGGGAGCCGCCGAGCCGGCGCAGCAGCGTGCTGCGGGAGATGCCGGCCGCCGCCGCGATCGCCGTCAGCGGCACGTCCGCGACGTCCTGGCCCCGTTCCCCTGCCGCCGCGAGGGCCGCTGTCACCAGATCCTTCATATGGAGCATCGTACTACTTGACACCTGAGACGGTTCCAGAGAGTCTCTATATGCGAGTTCCATACGGGAGGTCGCGAGCGGAACCGAGGGGAGAGAGCCATGAGCGTCGTCATCTCCGGGGGCGGACCGGCCGGCATGATGCTGGGCCTGATGCTGGCCAGGGCGGGGGTCGAGGTGACCGTGCTGGAGAAGCACGGCGACTTCCTGCGTGACTTCCGCGGCGACACCGTCCACGCGTCCACCGTGCGGCTGATGGACGAACTGGGGCTGGGCCGGAAGTTCGCCGCACTGCCGCAGAACCGGCTCGGAAACTTCGTGGTGCCGGTGCCGGGCGCCGGCCGGGTCGCGATGAGCGCCTTCGAGAAGCTCCCGGCGCCGTACAACTACATCGCGATGGTCCCGCAGTGGGACCTGCTCGACTTCCTGGCGGCGGAGGCGAAGCAGGAGCCCACCTTCACGGTGCGGATGAACACCGAGGCCACCGGGCTGATCAGGGAGCACGGCCGGGTGGTCGGCGTCCGCTACCGGACCCGGGACGGCGACGAGGGCGAGGTCCGGGCCGCACTCACCGTCGCCGCCGACGGCCGGAACTCCACCCTGCGCCGGGAGGCGGGGCTGGCGCCCGAGGAGTACCCGGTGCCCTTCGACGTCTGGTGGTTCCGGCTGCCGCGGCGCGCCGACGAGCAGGCCGCACCGCCCGACCTCGCCCCGAGCTTCGGGGACGGCGAGATGGCACTGAGCCTCACCCGCGAGGACTACTTCCAGATCGCCTACTTCAAGCCGAAGGGCACCGACCCGCAGCTGCGCGCCGAAGGCATCGAGCGCTTCCGCGCCCGCATCGCCCGCCTGATGCCCCAGTACGCCGACCGGGTCGACCAGTTGGCGGGCATGGACGACGTCCACCTGCTCGACGTCAGGCTCAACCGGCTGGACCGCTGGTACGTGGACGGGCTGCTGCTGATCGGCGACGCCGCCCACGCGATGTCCCCGGCCGCCGGGGTGGGCATCAACCTCGCCGTCCAGGACGCCGTCGCGGCCGCCGCCCTGCTCGCCGAACCGCTGCGCCACGGCCGCCCGACCGTCGCGGCCCTGGCCCGGGTGCAGCGCCGCCGGTGGCGACCGACCGTGATCATGCAGCGCCTGCAGCGGATCCTGCACCACGTGATGTTCGAGCCCGTCCTCACCGGCCGCCGGGTCGGCCCGCCCACCCGGCTGGTGCTGCTCGCCCGTTACGCCCCCGGCTTCCCCCTGCTGCTGTCCCGTCTGATCGCCTTCGGCCCGCTCCCCGAACACGCCCCGGCCTTCGCCCGGCGCGGCGCCTGAGCCCCACTCGTTCGGGCGGGCGGTTCGCGGGGAACGACCGTTGGCATGACGATCCCTCACCGCTTGACCGGCACCGGCGACCACCACGTCCTGGTCCTGCACGACTGGTTCGGCACCAGCGCGGGCTGGGGCCCGTTCCTCGACTACCTCGACGGCGGCGCCTTCAGCTACGCCTTCCTCGACTACCGCGGCTACGGGCAGCGCAAGGACGTCCCCGGCACGTACACGCTCGCCGAGATCGCCTCCGACGCGCTCGCCCTGGCCGACCAGCTCGGCTGGGACCGCTTCTCGCTGGTCGGCCACTCGATGGGCGGCAAGGCGGCCCAGCAGGTGCTCGCCGAGGCGCCGCTGCGGGTGCGCAAGCTGGTCGGCCTGGCCCCGGTGCCGGCCGGGGCGTACCCGCTGGACGAGGCGGGCGAGGCGCTGTTCTACGGCGCCGCCGAGGACCGGGAGAAGCGGTTCGCCATCCTGGACCTGGTCACCGGCCGACGGGCCGGCCGGGTCTGGCTCGACCACATGGTCGACCAGTCCCTGCGGCTGTCCACCCCCGAGGCCTTCGGCGGCTACGTCCGCGACTGGACGACGGCCGACCTGGAGCGCCGGATCGACGGCAACCCGGTGCCGGTCAAGGTGATCGTCGGCGAGCACGACCTCGCCCTGACCGCCGACGTGATGCGCGGCACCTTCCTCGCCCACTACCCCAACGCCGATCTGGAGGAGCTCGGCGGCAGCGGGCACTACCCGATGTACGAGGCCCCGGTGGCCCTGGCCGCCGCCCTGGAGGGCTTCCTGCACAACTGAGGCCACCCTACCGGGGCTTCCGTATGATCCGGTGATCATGACCGATCAGGAACTCTGGCACCGGCTGGACCGCATCCGCCACCAGCGCGGACTCCTCACCCCGGGCGAGCTGATGCTGCTCGCCGACCAGGGCGTGGTGGTCCTCGACCCGTTCTCGGCGCTGGTCTCGCGGCGGGTGACACTGCGGGCGGAGACCGTCCTGCACCCGGGCGTGGCGATCGAGTGCGACGCGGACAGCAGCTGCACGCTCGGCCCGGGCGCCGTCCTGCACGGCGGCACCCGGGTCGTCGCGACCGGCGGCGGGCGGATCACCATCGGGCGGCGCGCGCAGATCGGCGAGGGCGGCGCCGTGATCAGGGCGGGGGCGGGCGAGAGAGTCGAGCTCGGGGACGAGGTCAGGATCACCAACGGCGCCGAGCTGACGGGCGGCTGCCGCCTCGGCGCCGGTGCCCAGATCCTGGGCCCGATCTCCGCCCGCGCGGTCGAGCTCGCCGCCGGCCGCCCCCACACCCACCCCGACCCGGACGGCCGCGGCGGCGTCCTCAAGGGCCACGGCCGTGCCCGGGGCATCCGCGTCGGCGTCGGCGAAGTCGTCAACGGCAACGGCGACTTCGCCACCGCCCCACTCGAACGCCAGCGCACCTACCACCCGGAGGCGCCCCGGTTGAGCAGCTGACCGCCCGCGCGGGAGTCGGCGCGCGCCGGGTAGACGCTGACGCATGGACCCGATACCCGTGCACATTGGGCGTCTCATCCTTCTCGCTTACGTTCGATGCATGACAGATAAGCGAGTTGACGGCACGCCGCCAGTGCTGGTGATCGGCGTCTCCGGGGCGGTCGGGCGGCATGTCGGGCTGCAGCTCGCGGCCTCCGGCCTACGGGTACGGACCCTGACGCAGCGGGAGTTGCTCGACCCGGCGTCGCTGGAGGCGGCGGTGCAGGGTGCGGGCGCGGTGCTGCTGGGGTGGCCGTCCCCGACGGCGGACGGGGCGACGGAGGCCGTGGGCGTGCTGGCCCGGGAGGTCGGGCGGGTGGTGTTCCTGTCGTCGGCCGTTCCCGGCCGGCCGGACGGCGGGATCGAGGCGCTGCTCGCCCGCAGCGGGATACGGCACACGGTGCTGCGGGCGCACGGCTTCGCCGCCGCGCTGCAGTGGGCCGAGGAGATCAGGGCCGGGGGTGCGGTGCAGGGCTACGGCGGTGCGGCCGGGCTGAATCCGGTGGACGAGCGCGACATCGCGGCGGTGGCCGTCCGTGCCCTGGTCGAGGACGGCCACGACGGCGCCCGGTACGTCCTGACCGGCCCGGAGTCACCGACGCAGGCCGAACAGGTGGAGATCATCGGCGCGGCCGTCGGCCGCCCTGCCACGTGGCAGGAGATCCCCCGCGAGACCGCCCGCCGCCGGATGTCCGCCACCGGCCGGCCCCCGGCCGCCGTCGACGGTGCCCTCGACTTCCTCCACGCCCGCATCGCCGCCCCGGAGCCCGCCACCACGACGGTCCAGGACCTCACCGGCCACCCCGCCCGCAGCTTCCACGCCTGGGCGAAGGATCACGCGGCCCTGTTCCGCTGAGCCGGCCCGCTCGATCCAGCGGCTCAGTACCGCCGGTGGATGACTCCTCACCCGTCACGGCGAGGACGAGCGACCGGGCTGGACCCGGCTGACCACCCTGATCGAGCGGAAGGTGCGGGCAGCCGGCATCAACGTCCGGTAGGGCACCGGGGGGAGCCGACGCGGCCGGACGGGGATCAGATCCCGAGCCCGCGCACGACCAGGTCCACCAGCGCGAAGAAGAACAGCGAGATCCCGACGAAGCTGTTGGTCTGGAAGAACGCCCGGTTGAGCCTCGACAGGTCGTTCGGCTTCACGATGGTGTGCTCGTACACGAACGCGCCCGCGACGACCACCAGGCCGATCCAGAACGCCACTCCGGCATCCGTCAGGACCGCGAACCAGCCCAACAGCAGCGTCGTCAGGACGTGGCACACCCGCGCGCCCCGGATCGCCGCCGGCACGCCGTACCGCGCGGGCACCGAGCGGACCCCGTTCTCGCGGTCGGACCCGACGTCCTGGCAGGCGTAGATCAGGTCGAAGCCGCCGATCCAGATGCCGACCGCCGCACCGAGGACGACCGCGTCCCACGACCAGCTGCCCGTCACCGCGAGCCAGGCGCCGACCGGCCCCATCGCCTGGGCCAGGCCCAGGATCGCCTGCGGGAAGTCGGTGAACCGCTTGCCGTACGGGTAGACCACCATCGGCACCACGGCGACCGGCGCGAGCGCCAGGCAGAGCGGGTTGAGCATCGCGGCCGCGCCGAGGAAGACCACCAGCGCGACGGCCGAGCCGGCGTACGCGGTCTTCAACGACACGGCGCCGGTGACCAGTTCACGCGTGGCCGTGCGCGGGTTCCGGGCGTCGATCTCGCGGTCGATGATCCGGTTGGCGGCCATGGCGAAGGTGCGCAGCCCTACCATGCAGACCGTGACGACGAAGAGCTCGCCCCAGTGCACCCGCTTGTCCGCGAGGAACATGGCCGTCAGTGCGGCGATGTACGCGAAGGGCAGGGCGAAGATCGAGTGCTCGATCATCACCAGCCGGAGGAACGCCTTCGTGCGGCCGGGAGTCTCGATCGCAGCGGTGCTCACAGTCCGTATTCCTTCCAGCGGCGCGACACCAGCGCGGCCGTCGCCGGGTCCGAGGACACCATCTCGGGCCAGCCGCCGTCCCGGGTGTAGCCCTCCTCGGGAAGCTTGCGGGTGGCGTCGATGCCGGCCTTGCCGCCCCAGAACTGCTGGTACGAGGCGTGGTCCAGGTGGTCCACCGGGCCCTCGACCACGGTGAGGTCGCGGCTGTAGTCGACGTTGCCGAAGGCCCGCCAGGCGACTTCCTGGTAGTCGTGCACGTCGCAGTCGGAGTCCACCACGATGATCAGCTTGGTCAGCGACATCATGTGCGCGCCCCAGATCGCGTGCATCGTCTTCTGGGCGTGCTTGGGGTACTTCTTGTCGATCGAGACGATCACGCAGTTGTGGAAGCCGCCGGCCTCGGGCAGGTCGTAGTCGACGATGTCCGGGACGATGATCTTCAGCAGCGGCAGGAAGAACCGCTCGGTGAACTTGCCCAGCGGGCCGTCCTCCGTCGGCGGGCGGCCGACCACGATGGACTGGAGGATCGGGCGGCGGCGCATCGTCACGCAGTCGATCTTCAGTGCCGGGAACGGCTCCTGCGGGGTGTAGAAGCCGGTGTGGTCGCCGAACGGGCCCTCGGGCAGCATCTCGCCGGGCTCCAGCCAGCCCTCGATCACCACCTCGGCGTCGGCCGGGACCTGGAGCGGCACCGTCTTGCAGTCGACCATCCGGACCCGCTCCCCGGCGATGAAGCCGGCGAAGAGGTACTCGTCGATGTCCCCGGGCAGCGGAGCGGTGGCCGCGTAGGTGACGGCCGGCGGGCAGCCGAAGGCGATCGCGACCGGGAGGCGCTCGCCCCGCTTGGCCGCCACCGCGTAGTGGTTGCGGCTGTCCTTGTGGATCTGCCAGTGCATGCCGATGGTGCGGCGGTCGTGCCGCTGGAGCCGGTAGAGGCCCAGGTTGCGGATGCCGGTGTCCGGGTCCTTGGTGTGGGTCAGGCCCAGGTTGAAGAAGGAGCCGCCGTCCAGCGGCCAGGTGAAGAGGGCGGGCAGCTCGTCCAGGTTGACGTCGTCACCGGTGAGCACGACCTCCTGCACCGGGGCGTCGCCGGACTTCACGTGCCGGGGCGGGACGTGCGCCATCGAGGCGAGCTTGCCGAAGGCGTCCCGGAAGCCGGTGAAGCCCTGCGGCAGCTCCGGCTTGAGCAGGCCGGCGATCTTCTCGGAGATGTCGTCCGGGCCCTTGAGCCCGAGCGCCTTGGCCAGCCGCCGCTCGGTGCCGAAGACGTTCATCGCCAGTGGCATCGACGAGCCCTTGACGTTCTCGAAGAGCAGTGCCGGCCCCTTGGCCTTCTGCACCCGGTCGACGATCTCGCCGATCTCCAGGTGCGGGTCCACCTCCGCCTTGATGCGCTTGAGGTCGCCCTCGCGGTCGAGGGCCCGGAGAAACGAACGGAGATCGTCGTATGCCATGCATGTCAGTATCCGCCACCCGATAGCCTGGCTCGGTCAAGGGCCCCTGGAAGGCGCCCGCCGCCGCCGTCGCCCGGGGGGAGATCCCAGCCGTGCCGAGGATTCTTCTGACCATCGTCCTTCCGCTCGCGCTCTGGGTCTGGGCGTTCGTGGACTGCCTGACCACGCCCGAGGACGAGGTGAAGCACCTGCCCAAGGTGGTCTGGGTGCTGATCGTGCTGCTCTTCCCGCCGCTGGGCCCGATCGCCTGGCTGATCGCCGGCAAGCAGCGCGGCTTCCTGCGGGCCGCGCCCGCCGGGGCCCGCCCGGGGTACCCGGCCGACGACCGCCCGGGCCGCACCGCCCCGCGCGGCGG
>NZ_JAHSQD010000451.1 GCF_020103755.1 Streptomyces sp. LS1784 | reverse complement strand
GTGCTGCCCGGGGCGGACCGGCGCCTGCTCGGGGCGTTCGCCGCGCAGGCCGCCGTGGTGCTGGAGCGCCGCCGGCTGGCCCGGGAAGCCGCCGAGGCCCGCCGGGAGGCGGAGGGCAACCGGATCCGGACGGCTCTGCTGGCCGCCGTCTCGCACGACCTGCGCACCCCGCTGGCGGGCATCAAGGCCTCGGTGAGCTCGCTGCGTTCGGCCGACGTCGACTGGGACCCGGAGGACGAGGCCGAGCTGCTGGCCGGCATCGAGGCCGGGGCCGACCGGCTGGACCACCTGATCAACAACCTGCTCGACATGAGCCGGCTCCAGACCGGGACCGTCACCCCGCTGATCCAGGAGACCGACCTGGACGAGGTGGTGCCGTACGCGCTCGGCGGGGTGCCGCCGGAGTCCGTCCGGCTGGAGGTGCCGGAGACGCTGCCGATGGTCCGGGCCGACGGCGGGCTGCTGGAGCGCTCGCTCGCCAACCTGGTGGAGAACGCCGTCAAGTACAGCCCGGACGGCGTCAAGGTGCTGGTCAAGGCCGACGAGCTGCGGCAGCCGGGGGTTCCGGCCCGGGTCGAGCTGCGGATCGTGGACCGCGGTCCGGGCGTGCCCGAGGAGGCCAAGGAGAAGATCTTCGCGCCGTTCCAGCGCTACGGGGACGCGCCGCGCGGCGCCGGGGTCGGCCTCGGACTCGCGGTGGCGCGCGGGTTCGTCGAGGCGATGGACGGTACCGTCACCGCCGAGGACACCCCGGGCGGGGGCCTGACCATGGTCGTCAGCCTGCCCGTGGTCGAACGGCCGCCCGATTCGGGGGAGCCGGGCGGCGACGGCGGCGATCCGCTCGCGGAGCTGATCACCTGAGAACCGGCGGCGCACCGGCCGGGCCCGTCGCCCGCTCCCGGCGCCGCACGCCGCAACGATAGCCATCGAGTCATCCCACAGTCCGTAAGTCAGACAGCCCTGAAAGGCGGAGCCCGCAAATGACCCGGGTCCTCGTCGTGGACGACGAACCGCAGATCGTCCGCGCGCTGGTGATCAACCTCAAGGCCCGTAAGTACGAGGTGGACGCGGCCCATGACGGCGCGAGCGCCCTGGAGCTGGCCGCGGCCCGCCATCCGGACGTGGTCGTCCTCGACCTGGGCCTGCCCGACATGGACGGGGTCGAGGTGATCCGAGGCCTGCGCGGCTGGACCCGGGTGCCGATCATCGTGCTGTCGGCCCGGCACGCCTCGGACGAGAAGGTCGAGGCGCTGGACGCCGGCGCCGACGACTACGTCACCAAGCCGTTCGGCATGGACGAGCTGCTCGCCCGGATGCGGGCCGCCGTGCGGCGGGCCGAGCCGGTGGCCGGGGAGGCCGACTCGCTGGTCGTCACCGAGTCCTTCACCGTCGACCTCGCGGCCAAGAAGGTCAACCGGGACGGTGCCGACGTACGCCTCACCCCGACCGAGTGGCACCTGCTGGAGGTGCTGGTCCGCAACGCCGGGCGGCTGGTCAGCCAGACCCAGCTGCTCCAGGAGGTGTGGGGCCCGGCCTACCGCACCGAGACCAACTACCTGCGGGTCTACCTCGCCCAGCTGCGCCGCAAGCTGGAGCGCGACCCCTCGCACCCGCGCCACTTCATCACCGAACCGGGCATGGGGTACCGGTTCGAGAGCTGACCGCGGCTTCCCCTGGCGGCTGAACGACCTGCCGCCAGGGGGTCGGAACCCGGTACCCTTCCGACATGAGTGGTGACAACAGCAGCGGCCAGCCGCAGGGGCGGTTCCGCCGCATGCTCAGCCGGCTGACCTCCTCGGCCGAGGAGCTGGACGCCGAGGAACTGCGTCAGGAGAGCGCCGCGGAGTCCGGATGCACACCGATCGCCGGCTGCGGGGACCGCGAGCTGGTCACCGTCGCGGGCACGTTGCGCACGGTGACGCTGCGCCCCCGGGCGGGGGTGCCCGCCCTGGAGGCCGAACTCTTCGACGGCACCGAGGCGCTGGACGTGGTCTGGCTCGGCCGCCGCTCGATCGCCGGGATAGAGCCCGGCCGCCGGCTGCTCGCCAGCGGCCGGATCGGCCACGCACGCGGGCGCCGCGTGCTGTTCAACCCCCGCTATGAGCTGCGTCCGGTCGGACACGGGAGCGAATGAGCGTGAGCAACCAGCCCGGCGGCGAGGCCGCCGCCCAGCTCGACCTGCCCGTCGACCCGGCGGACGCGGAGGCCGCCCGCAAGGCCGCCTCCAAGGAGGCCGCCGAGACGGTGCTCCAGGCCTTCGGCGGCGTGCGCGGCATGATCGACATGACGCTGCCCGGCCTGGTCTTCATCGTCACCTACAACCTGACCCACCAGGTCAGCACCTCGGCCTGGGCCGCACTGGGCCTGAGCGCCCTGTTCGTCGTGGCCCGGCTGGCGAAGCGGGAGACCATCCAGCACGCCTTCAGCGGGGTGTTCGGCGTCGCCCTCGGCGCCTGGATCTCGATGAAGAGCGGCAAGGCCGAGGACTTCTACCTGCCCGGCCTGCTCTGGAACGTCGGCTACTGCATCGGCCTGGCGGTCTCCGCCCTGGTGCGCTGGCCGATGATCGGGGTGATGCTCGGCCCGATCACCGGCGAGATGTTCACCTGGCGCAAGGAGAACCCGGGCCGCCTGGCCGCCTACACCAGGGCGACCTGGGCCTGGGTGGTGATCATGGGTGCCAAGCCGGTGATCCTCTTCCCGCTGTACTTCACCCACAACGTCAACCTGCTGGGCTGGCTGAAGGTCGCCCTCGGCATCCCGCCGATGCTGCTGGCGATGTACGTGACCTGGCAGATCCTGTTGAAGGCGCCGCCGCCGATCAAGGCGCAGCTGGACGAGGAGGAGCCGGCGAAGTAGCCGGCTCCCACGGAGGACCACGCGGAAGGGCCCGCACCCCGGCGAGGGGTGCGGGCCCTTCCGCTGTGCAGGCCGTGGTTACTGGGCGCCCGAGGTGGCTGAGAGCAGCTCCTCCAGCTCTTCCTCGCGCTCCTGCGCGGCGACGAAGAGCAGCTCGTCGCCGCCCTCCAGGGTGTCGTCCTTGCCCGGCACCAGCACCCGGCCCTCGCGGATGATGGTCACCAGCGCGGTGTCCTGCGGCCAGGCGACGTCGCCGACCCTGGTGCCGACCAGCTCGGTGTCGGAGGCCAGGGTCAGCTCGACCAGGTTGGCGTTGCCCTGGCTGAAGCGCATCAGGCGGACCAGGTCGCCGACGCTGACCGCCTCCTCGACCAGCGCGGACATCAGACGGGGGGTGGAGACGGCCACATCCACGCCCCAGGACTCGTTGAAGAGCCACTCGTTCTTGGGGTTGTTCACCCGGGCGACCACCCGCGGCACCGCGTACTCGGTCTTGGCGAGCAGCGAGACGACCAGGTTGACCTTGTCGTCGCCGGTCGCGGCGATCACCACGTGGCAGCGCTGGAGCGCGGCCTCGTCCAGCGAGGTGATCTCACAGGCGTCGGCCAGCAGCCACTCCGCCATCGGGACCCGCTCCACCGAGATGGAGTTGGGGTTCTTGTCTATCAGCAGGACCTCGTGGCCGTTCTCCAGCAGCTCGCCCGCGATCGAGCGGCCCACGGCACCGGCCCCGGCAATGGCGACGCGCATCAGTGACCCTCCTCCTTCGGCCCCTGCGCGAACGCGGCCTCGACGGCCGCCAGGTCGGTCCGGCGCAGCATCACGTGCACCAGGTCGCCCTCCTGCACCACCATCTGCGGCGAGGGGAGCACGCCCTCGCCGAGCCGGGTGACGAACGCCACCCGGGTGCCGGAGGCCTCCTCCAGCTTGCTGATCCGGTGGCCGATCCAGCGCGGGTCGTACGCGACCTCGGCGAGCTGCACGCCACCGCTCGGGTCCTGCCACAGGGGCTCGGCGCCGCTCGGCAGCAGCCGGCGCAGCATCTGGTCGGCGGTCCAGCGGACCGTCGCCACGGTGGGGATGCCCAGGCGCTGGTACACCTCGGCGCGGCGGGGGTCGTAGATCCGGGCGGCGACGTTCTCGACGCCGAAGTTCTCCCGGGCCACCCGTGCGGCGATGATGTTGGAGTTGTCACCGCTGGAGACCGCGGCGAAGGCGCCGGCCTCCTCGATGCCCGCCTCGCGCAGGGTGTCCTGGTCGAAGCCGACGCCGGTCACCCGGCGCCCGTTGAACCCGGCGCCCAGCCGGCGGAACGCGGTCGGGTCCTGGTCCACCACGGCCACCGAGTGGCCCTGTTTCTCCAGTGCTCTGGCGAGGGCGGAGCCCACGCGGCCGCAGCCCATGATGACGATGTGCACCGGCGCTTACCTCACCCGTCCCGAAGGGGTCTTGACCTGCGCAAACACCGTTCATCTCCGTTTCCCGCCCGGTCGTCCGGAACGAGGTTCATCGTGGGGGCGCCGACCCGGCAACGCTCGACAACCAGAGTGTTGCCCGCCGACTCGTATCCGACACGCTAACTGGTCCACCGAACGCAGTCGCGACGAAGGGGGGGACAAACGGCGGAGCCACGACCGGGAAGCCCCTACGATTCCTTAACGTGCCTATGCCGACTGACCTTCCGAAACGCATCCTGATCGGGCGCGCCCTACGCAGCGACAAGCTGGGCGAGACGCTTCTCCCCAAGCGGATCGCGCTGCCCGTGTTCGCCTCGGACGCGCTCTCCTCGGTCGCGTACGCCCCCGAGGAAATCCTGCTCACGCTCTCCATCGCGGGGGCCTCGGCGATCCACTTCTCCTGGCAGATCGGCGTCGTCGTGGCGATCGTGATGCTCGCCGTGGTCGCCTCGTACCGGCAGAACGTGCACGCCTACCCCAGCGGTGGCGGTGACTACGAGGTCGCGACCGTCAACCACGGGCCGGCCGCCGGTCTGGTGGTCGCCAGCGCGCTGATGGTCGACTACGTGCTCACCGTGGCCGTGTCGACCACCTCGGGCGTCGCCAACGTCGTCTCCGCCGTGCCCGCGCTGCGCGGCCACGAACCGATCCTGTCGGTGGTCGTGGTCGTGCTGCTGATGGGCATGAACCTGCGCGGTGTGCGCGAATCCGGAAGCGCCTTCGCCGTCCCCACCTACGCCTTCATGGTCGGCGTGATCGGGATGGTCGGCTACGGGGTCTTCCGGCACTTCGCGCTCGGCCAGGACATGCCCGCCGAGAGCTCCGCGTTCCACCTCGCCGCCACCCCCGGCAACGACTCGCTGGCCGGCTTCGCGATGGTGTTCCTGCTGCTGAAGTCCTTCTCCTCCGGCTGTGCCGCGCTCACCGGTGTGGAGGCGATCTCCAACGGCGTGCCGGCCTTCCGCAAGCCGAAGAGCAAGAACGCCGCCACCACGCTGCTGATGATGGCGAGCATCGCCGTCGTGATGTTCATGGGCATCATCTGGCTGGCCCGGCTGACCGGTGTCCAGATGGCGGAGAACCCGACCGAGCAGCTCGTCGGCGCCTCGCCGGACTACCACCAGAAGACCGCGCTGGCGCAGATCAGCGAGGCCGTGTTCAACAACTTCACGCCCGGCTTCTACTTCGTCGCGGCCGTCACCGGTCTGATCCTGGTGCTCGCCGCCAACACCGCCTTCAACGGCTTCCCGGTGCTCGGCTCGATCCTCGCCCAGGACCGCTACCTGCCGCGCCAGCTGCACACCCGCGGCGACCGGCTGGCCTTCTCCAACGGCATCATCCTGCTGGCGATCGCCGCGATCCTGCTGATCCTCGCCTTCGACGCCGACCCGAACCGGCTGATCCAGCTCTACATCGTCGGCGTCTTCGTCGCCTTCAACATGAGCCAGTCCGGCATGATCCGGCACTGGACCCGGTTGCTGCGCACCGAGACCGACCCGGCCAAGCGCCGCCACATGCAGCGCAGCCGGGCGATCAACGCCTTCGGCCTGGTGATGACCATGGCCGTGCTGATCGTCGTCCTGGTCACCAAGATCAGCCACGCCTGGATCGCGATCGCCGCGATGGCCGTGCTGTTCGTGATGATGAAGGGCATCCGGCGCCACTACGACCGGGTCTCCGACGAGCTCACCGCCGCCGAGGAGCCGGACGACGTGGTGCTGCCCACCCGGGTGCACGCCATCGTGCTGGTCTCCAAGCTGCACAAGCCGGCCCTGCGCGCCCTGGCGTACGCGAGGCTGGCCCGGGCCCACACGCTGGAGGCCGTCACGGTCAACGTCGACCCGGCCGACACGGTGGCGCTGCGGCGGGAGTGGGACGAGCGCGGCATCGAGGTGCCGCTCAAGGTGCTGGACTCGCCGTACCGCGAGATCACCGGGCCGGTCCTGGACTACGTGAAGAACCTGCGGCGCAGCAGCCCGCGGGACGTGGTCTCGGTCTACATCCCGGAGTACGTGGTCGGCCACTGGTACGAGCACCTGCTGCACAACCAGAGCGCGCTGCGGCTCAAGGGGCGGCTGCTGTTCAAGCCCGGGGTGATGGTCACCTCGGTGCCGTGGCAGCTGGAGTCCTCGGAGCGGCGCAAGCCGCAGAAGGCCTGGTCGGCGCCGGGTGCCGTCCGGCGTGGCGAGCCGCGGGCGCCGAAGGCCGTAGAGTCGAAGGATTCCGCCTCCACCGGTACGAACGCCGGTGACACCTCCGAGCGCAGCAAGGACTCCTCCCAGTGACCCGCAACACTCCGCCCCGCTCCTCGGGCTCCTCCGGCAAGGGCGCCCGCCGGGGCGGCTCCCAGCCCGGGCAGGTCTCCCGGCCGCGCTGGGGCCGGCCGGCCCGTCCGGAGGCCACCGACCGCGACGGCCTCACCGCACGCACCGCGCCGATCGTCCCGG
>NZ_JAHSQD010000450.1 GCF_020103755.1 Streptomyces sp. LS1784 | reverse complement strand
CGACGCCGCCCGGCGGACGGGGCCGCGCCGGGCGCACCGGCTGCGGGCCGGGCGCGCGGGGGCGGGTTCGCAACCGAAGTGATTCCGCCGGGCCGACGGATCGCGTCCGCGCTTCCGAGCGCTCCTACCGCGGGCGGAACCCGGCGGTGATCCTGGGCGATGCGGGTCCGGACGCCGGGAAACGGCGCCGCGGCTCCGACCGGTCGTCGGAGAGCGGGACGGTCCGTCAGGAACGCCCCACGACGCCCGACCGCCGACCACCCCCGTCGAGCAGCGCGCCGCAGCATCCGCCACGTCACACCGTCCGCAGCACTCCGCCGCGCTGCCATCCACCGCACCGCGCCGTCCGCAGCGCCCCACCGCACTGCGCATCCACCGCACCGGCGGCGCCCCGCGAGCCCCCGCCCGCACCGTCACCGGCACGCCGGGCGTGCCCGTCTCCCGAGAGGAAACCCCATGGCCATCGGACTGCGACTGCCGCGCGGCTTCGCCGCGCTGGTCACCGCCCTCCTCGCCGCCGCGGCCGCCGTCCCGCTGACGGCGTCCAGCGCCACGGCGGTCACGGCCCCCATCTGCCTGAGCGGCAAACTCCAGTACGACTACCAGTCGGCCGAAGCCGGCACGAGCAAGCCCACGATGACCAAGCCGGTCCGCAACGCGAACGTCCAGCTGTGGGGCGCCGAGAAGCCCACCGACACCCCGCGTCAGCTCACCGCCGACTACGTGTACACCGCGGTGAGCGACGGTGGCTTCAACCTCTGTTACACCCCCACCACCACGACCTCGATGAGCAGCCTGTGGGTGCGGTTCCGCACCGAGAGCACCAAGCTGTGGAAGGTCAGCGACACCAGCGGCAACCCCTACACGCTGGACTCGACGCACCAGAGCGACATCTCCACCAGCACCAGCCTCGGCACGCTCAAGGCCTCCGCCGCCGACGCCCGGGCCTGGCACGCCTTCGACACCGTCAACCTGCTGTGGTGGTACCGCAACAACCCCGCCAGCATCTGCTGGTCCGCCCACGAGACCAACAACGGCGCCTGCACCGAACTCAACATCCAGTGGACCGCCAACTCGGCCGACGGCCCGTACTACGACCTGGCGAACACCGTCCACCTCGCCGCCGCCGACCCCGACTCCGAGCACACCGTGCTCCACGAGTCCGGCCACTTCCTCATGCACCGGCTGTACAACGGCGCGTTCCCGCCCGTCACCAACTGCAGCCCGCACTACATCAACCTGGTCAGCTCCGGCACCTGCGCCTGGACCGAGGGCTTCGCCGACTCCACCGCCGCCTACCTCCTGGGCGACTACCGCTACGTGTGGCCCGACGGCAGCAGCTACCCGTTCACCTACACCACCGGCTGGAACACCGGGGACCAGGTCCAGGGCAACGTGGACGGCTCGCTGCTCGACCTGTGGAACAACGTGGACGGCGGCTGGAACGGCACCATCAGCGTGCTGACCACGCACACCCCCTCGACGTTCGCCGAGTACTTCAAGACCGACCGGCCCGCCGCCGTGCCGCCGCTTTCCACCACCGGAAGCGCGCTCACCTCCCTGGCGGCCCACACCATCGACTACGGCCCCACCATCGTGGGCGACAACCAGTACCACGCCCTCACCAACGGAGGCGGCCTGGCCCTGGAACACGCCGGTCAGTGCACCGCCTCCAGCAACGTCGTCGCCGACCTCGACGCCTACGACCCCACTCGCGCCTCCGAGAAGTGGAAGCTGGACGCGAACGCGGACGGCACCGCGAGGATCTACGACAGCTGCCCGACCCCCCTCACGCTGACCGCCCCCGCCACTGCCGGGGCCCAGGTCACCCTGCAGGCCTTCAACGCGGCCAACCAGTACCAGAAGTGGCAGGTCACCAAGAACAGCAGCGGCAACCTGACGATCACCAACCCGGTGACCGGCTACGTGCTCGACAGCGCCGGCGTCAGCGTCGGGACCGCCGTGACCGTCAACCCGGCCGGTGCCGCCAACACCCAGGACTGGGCCACCCTCAGCTGACGCACGGGCGCGCTGTCAGCGGCCGTCAATCCACGGTTTATCGCGCTGCCGCAGAGTGTTCCCCGGCCGCGGGAGTGCCCTGCGGCCGAGATCGGGGGACCTCATGGGAACGTGAGCCGGCCGGCGGCAGCGGCAACAACGCCACCGCCGAGTTCTCCGCCTGGGGCCGGTAGCCACCGCACCACGGGCGCACCCCACCGTGGTGACCACCCGCTACCCGCCCTGAACGGCAGGTAGCGCCCGGCCGGTCCGGCCTGCGTCGGACCGGCCGGGCCCGTCCAAGCCGCCACCCGGCCCGGTCCGGAACGCCGCCTCTGCCGGCGGCGAATCTGCGGCGGGCAGAGAAACCGCATCCGGGGGCCGCCCCGGGCCGAGAGTGGAGTCGACGGCACACCGCCCCGACGAGGAGAGCAGATGACTCCACTCACCCCGCCCCCGCCCCGCGCCGCGGAGGGCGACACGCAGCCCAGCGCCTTCGACGACCACCTCGCGGCACAGCTGCTCGCCCAGCGGATCGTCCTGCTCGGCACGCAGGTCGACGACGTGTCGGCCAACCGGGTGTGCGCGCAGCTGCTCCTGCTGTCGGCGGAGGACCCGCGCACCGACATCAGCCTGTACATCAACAGCCCCGGCGGTTCGGTCACCGCGGGCCTCGCCATCTACGACACCATGCGGCTGATCCCGAACGACGTCTCGACGCTGGCGATGGGTTTCGCCGCCAGCATGGGCCAGTTCCTGCTCACCGTGGGGGCGTCCGGCAAGCGGTTCGCCCTGCCGAACGCGCGGATCATGATGCACCAGCCCTCGGCGGGCATCGGCGGCACCGCCGCGGACATCGAGATCCAGGCGGAGAACCTCCAGTTCACCAAGAAGGCCATCGAGCGGATCACCGCCGAACACACCGGGCAGAGCGAGGAGACCATCGCGCGCGACGGCGACCGGGACCGCTGGTTCACCGCCGAACAGGCCAGGGAGTACGGGATCGTGGACCGGGTGGTGGAGTCGGTCGCCGACATCCGCCCGGCCGCCTCCCGCCGACGGATCGGACTGTGACATGGGCTCGTACACGGTTCCCTACGTCATCGAGCGGACCGCGCAGGGCGAGCGGTCCTACGACGTCTTCAGCCGGCTGCTGAACGAGCGGATCATCTTCCTCGGCACCGAGATCGACGACTCGGTCGCCAACGTGGTCATCGCCCAACTCCTGCACCTGGAAGCGGAGAACCCGGAACGGGAGATCTCGATCTACCTCAACTCGCCCGGCGGATCGTTCACTTCACTGATGGCGATCTACGACACGATGACCTTCGTGCAGGCGCCGATCTCCACCTTCTGCGTCGGCCAGGCGGCGTCGACGGCGGCGGTGCTGCTGGCCGGCGGAGACCCCGGGCGACGGTTCGTGCTCCAGCACGCACGGGTGCTGCTCGGCCAGCCGGCCAGCGGCGGCCGGCAGGGGACGGTCTCCGACCTCAGCCTCGCGGCCAAGGAGATGGTCCGCATCCGCTCGCAGGTGGAGGAGGTCCTCTCCCGGCACACGCACCACGACGCGGCGACGCTGCGCGCGGACATGGACCGGGACAAGGTGCTCACCGCCGAGGAGGCCGTCGCCTACGGGATCGCCGACGAGGTGCTGAGCCGGCGGCTCGGGTTCGCCTGACCGGCGCGCGGCCGGTACGGCGGCGGGGCGCACCGCCGTCGTACCCGGCCACCGGCCAGGCCCGGTCAGGCCGCGAGGCAGAGGCCGTCGTACCGCCCCGTGGGCGACGTGCGTCCCCGGCCCACCAGACCCCGGCCCTGGCCCACCCGGCTCGGGGCGTACCGGGTCAGCTCGTCCTGGACCAGCGAGAGCAGGTCCCCGAGGCCGAGCCCCAGCGCCCGGGCGGCCGCCGCGAGCACCTCGGAGGACGCCTCCTTGCGCCCGCGCTCCAGCTCCGACAGGTACGGCATCGAGATCCGGGCCGCCTCCGCGACGTCCTTCAGCGTGCGCTCCTGGGCGAGCCGCTCGCGCCGCAGCACATCGCCGACGACGTCGCGCCACAGCGGCTCCCTCCGCGCGGGTGCCTGCGGGGCCCCCGTCGGCCGCTGCGGGGTACGGGACGCCCCATCGGATGCGGGCGGCGAGGCCTGCGGACGCAGGGGGATGACGCGGGCTTCGTTCTGCGCATGAGTGCTCACCCCTTCAGCCTAGGGACCAGGGGCCCCGGGGGAAGAGCACGGCGTTCTGCCCTGGGTGAAGCCGCCGGGCGGGCCGCGGCCGCCGCGAACCGCAGGCCAACTCCGTGTCCTCAGGGCCGGGGTGTCCAGCCGGGCGGGGTGAGGGCGGTGCCGGCGAGGATCCGCCCGACCGTCCCGTCCGGGCCGCTGTGCCGGCTGACGGCCTGTTCGGCGCCGTGGGGGAGCGGAGCCGCCTCAGGACCGCGGCGCCGGGCACCTGTATGTTGATCACTCGCCGGCCCTGTCGGTGTCCCGTCCCAGGGGGGTGACGCGCGGGTCCGGCCCGCAGCGGTGGCCGTTTCGCGCAGCCGGGCCACTGCCGCCGGGGAGGCGGAAAGGGACCGCGAGGACCCGGCAGGGACCTCGCCACGGGGGCGAACGGCAACTCATCGTCTCGACGTTCTCGAAGGATCTCGAATGACCGTTCCCGTCCCGCCCGACAGCAGCCCGCAGTCCGCCGAGGAACCGGCCGGCACCAACCCGTGGGCGCCGCTGGACCCGGGGCAGGGCGAGGCCGCGGTCCCCGCCCCCGCCACTGCCCCCGGCCCCGCCCCCGCCGGGGCGCCCGCCCCCGGCGTGCCGTACTGGCCGCCGTATCCGATACCGGCGCCGCAGCCCCGCAACGGCCTGGGCATCGCGGCCATGGTCCTCGGGATCGTCGGTGTCGCCCTCAGCCTGGCCGTCATCCTGTTCTGGCTGTCCTGGCTGCCGGCCCTGCTCGCCGTGGTCTTCGGCGCCATCGGCCTGGGCTACGTGCGCAAGGGCCTGGCGACCAACCGGGCGATGGCCCTGGCGGGTGTGATCCTGGGCGTCACCGGCCTGTTGGTCTCGGTCGGTGCCGGGGTGTTCGTCGTGGCACGGGTGCATGAGGTCAACGAGGAGCGGCAGGCGGAGGCGGACGCCGCGCGCGCCCGCTTCGAGGCCGCGACCAAGGCCGCGGAGGAGCGGGCGGCGAAGGAGAGGGAGCGGATCGAGGCGGAGCGGAAGAGGATCGAGGCCGAGCAGGAGAAGGCGGCCGCGGACGAGAGGGCCCGGCGCCTGCCGTTCGGCCAGTCCTACACGTACGAGGACGGGCTGAAGGTCGCGACGGCCGCGCCGGAGCCGTACTCCCCGCTCCGGACCGTGTTCGAGCCCCCCAAGGACGCCAAGATCATCCAGGTGAAGATCACCGTCGTCAACACCGGATCCCAGGAGCTCTCGCTCTACGGATCGGGGCTGCCCATCGTCAGGGACGCCAAGGGCAACCTCGTCTTCTCGCTGATCGACGGAAGCGAACGGCTGAAGCTCCTCACCGGCTCGCTGGCTCCGGGCCAGGAGGCCACCGGCGTGTACGCGTACGCCCTGCCGAACAGCGCGGCCGACCAGTTCTCCGTCGACTTCACCTACGGCACCGGACGCCAGCGCAAGAACGTCATCTGGACCGGCTCTCCCAGCTGACCCGACGCCGCTGCCCGCCGGTACCGGCCCTTTCGCCCGGCCCCGCGACCGGCCTGACGGCGAACGTCATCGTGCCCGCCGTTGAACTGCTTCAACTCGGCCTCGAAGTTCGTACACACGTCCCGCGCGATCTCTTCGCGGCGGGTCAGCACGGCGTCGGTGAAGGTGGACCCAGGCACCACCTACCAGGCGGACGACGTCGTGACCTCCAACGGAGTCGGCTACTGCTGCCTCCAGGGCCACACCGCCCAGGCCGGCTGGGAACCGCCGGTCGTCCCGGCGCTCCGGCAGCCGGTGTGACCGGGGCACCCTGACAGCCCGTGAAGCCGCTGCGCCGCGGTCCGTCGAGGGGGACGGACCGCGGCGCAGCCATGGGCGGACAGCCTGCTGCCGAGCCGCCGGCGGGCCCGCGCATACGGCCGGACCGCCCGAGTCGCCGGCGATGCGGTCCTACGGCGCCGCCGCCGGGCTCACGGCGCCCGACGACCGGCTGCCCGCCGGGGCGGACCGGATGGAGTCGAAGACCTGCTGCACCTGCCGCAGCGTCGGCTCGGACGGCTGCCGCAGGCAGGCCGTCATCTCGACCAGAGCTGCCCGGGCGCCGTGGTCGATGCTGCGCAGGCCGGTCAGGCTGCGGCTGCCGCCGAGCGCCGCGCAGTCCTTGTCGATCTCCGTGCCGGTGAGCCCGGGCGGGGACGCGCCGAGCTTGGCGGCCGGCCCCTGGTCGTCCACCAAGCGGAAGGTGAGGACGGCGCCGCCGGTGGGCAGCCGTACGGAGAGCGGGCATCGGGCGGGATCCGCCGTGCACGACGGTCCCGCCCCGAGTGGTTGGGTGCCGAGGTAGCCGAACCGCTCCTGAGGGTCGGTGGTCACGGCGGCCAGGGTGTGCCAGTTCGCCGGCGTATCGACGACCATCTCCGGGAACAGCGGGAAGAAGATCGCCGTCCCGGTCGAGCCGGGCGGTCTCCCCGACGGTGGTGGCGGCGACGACGGCGCCAGCACCGGCGACGGCTGGGCCGACACTGCCGGGGCCGGGGCGGACACGGATCCGGCCGGCCCCAGCCCGGCTCCCCGCACGGGTGCGGGTGCGAGTGCGGGCGCGGCGGCCAGCTCCTGGGCGATGTTGC
>NZ_JAHSQD010000045.1 GCF_020103755.1 Streptomyces sp. LS1784 | reverse complement strand
GGCCCCGGCGCCGGCCTTCGGGGTGGTGGCCGACGCGGTGGCGGTGGCGCGGCGCGTGGTGGTGCGCCTGCGGGGTGCCGCGGTCCGGTCCTCCTCGGTCCCGGGGTGCCGGGCCGGTGCGGAGGGCGGTGCCGCGGAGGGCTGGGCTTCGGAGGATCCGCCAGGGACCGCCCCGGAAGCCCTCGGCGCCGGCATCGCCGGATCTGTCCGAGTGTCAGAATCCATCCGTGTGGCGGATTCCGCGACCGCTGCGTCGAGGCTTTCGGCCACCGGTGTGGACTGGTCCCGCGTGTCGCCGTGCATGCCAAACTCCTGCCCGAGATCGGCGGCAGCTCCCCGCGGGCCGGGGTCGGGCCGGGGGAGTGCCGGAGGACTGCTGGGTGGGGAGGACGTGCGACCGGAGCCTGCCCGCGCCGCTGTTCCCGGCAACCTGCCCGGCGCCCGCCGAACCGGTGGTGGGGCGCCCCTGAGCCCGTGTGCGTCCCGGCGCACGCCTCCACGGGGCGCGTCCCCGGGCGACCCGGTCCACCCGTGAACGAGCGGGCCGGGCGCGAGGACACGCGTCCGTGCGCGGCGAGCGCCGAATGGGCTAAGAAGGACGGGAACGGCCAACACGAAAAGGATTCGGACGTGCTGCTTCGCGGGGGACGCCACCCGTCGTCGGACTCCCCACAGCATCAACGACCTTCGGTCATCCTCGCACCGGCGACAAGGTTTTTGCAGCGGTACGACAGTAGTTTCGGGCCGTCCCGCGAGTGGATGAGCCATCGGAAATGGACCCGTACCGAAGAGTTCACGTATTGGTAGCGCGGGCCCCCTGAAATGTGCGCCTCGCGCGCCCCCGTGCAGACCAATGCGCCGAATGCGATCTCATCAATAGGCCGAACGGATGCCCAATAGCCTGCTTGACGCGCTGTCCGGCCGACCGCCGAGGCTACGCTTCACGCCGTGAAGGCAATCCGCAGATTCACCGTCCGCACCGTCCTGCCCGAACAACTCCAGCCGTTGCACGAGCTGGCCCTCAACCTGCGCTGGTCCTGGCACCCCGAGACCAGGGACCTCTTCAGGTCCGTGGACCCGGAGGTCTGGGCCGCGACCGGCGAGGACCCGGTCCGGCTGCTCGGGGACGTCCCGGCCGCCCGGCTGGCCGCGCTCGCCACCGACCGGCGCTTCCTGCGCAGACTCGGCGACCTCGCCGACGACCTGCGCGAGTACCTCACCGGCCCGCGCTGGTACCAGACCAGGCCGCAGTCCGACGCCGCCGCGCTGCCCGCCGCGATCGCCTACTTCTCGCCCGAGTACGGCATCGCCGCCGCGCTGCCCCAGTACTCCGGGGGGCTCGGCATCCTGGCCGGCGACCACCTCAAGGCCGCCAGCGACCTCGGCGTGCCGATCATCGGCGTCGGCCTGTTCTACCGGCACGGCTACTTCCGCCAGTCCCTCAGCCGGGACGGCTGGCAGCAGGAGCGCTACCCACTGCTCGATCCGGACGAACTCGCGGTCAGCATGCTGCGGGAGGCCGACGGCACCCCAAGCCGGGTCGACCTCGTCCTGCCCGGCGGCCGCACCCTGGCCGCCCACATCTGGAAGGCCCAGGTCGGGCGGGTCCCACTGCTGCTGCTCGACTCCGACATCGAGGCCAACTCGCCGGCCGAGCGGGACGTCACCGACCGGCTGTACGGCGGCGGCAGCGAGCACCGGCTGCTCCAGGAGATGCTGCTCGGCATCGGCGGCGTCCGGGCGGTGCGTTCCTACTGCCGGCTCACCGGGCACCCCGCCCCCGACGTCTTCCACACCAACGAGGGCCACGCCGGCTTCCTCGGCGTGGAACGCATCCGCGAACTGGTCGCCGAGGACCGCACCGGCCTCGACTTCGCCGCCGCCCTGGAGGCCGTCCGGGCCGGCACCCTCTTCACCACCCACACGCCCGTCCCGGCCGGCATCGACCGCTTCGACCGCGAGCTGGTCGCCCGCCACTTCGGCGGCGACGCCGCGCTGCCGGGCGTGCCGGTCGACCAGGTGCTCGCGCTCGGCGCCGAGAGCTGGCGCGACGGGGACCCGAAGCTGTTCAACATGGCCGCCATGGGCCTGCGACTGGCCCAGCGCGCCAACGGGGTCTCGACCCTGCACGGCGAGGTGAGCCGCTCGATGTTCAACGGGCTGTGGCCCGGCTTCGACCCCGCCGAGGTGCCGATCACCTCGGTCACCAACGGCGTGCACGCCGCCACCTGGATCGACCCGGCGGTGGTCCGGCTCGGCGCGGCCGAGCTGGGCGCCGAGCGCGCCGAGGAGGCCATGACCACCGGCGAGACCCGGCGCTGGACAGGCCTGGAGAGGATCGGCAACACCGAGGTCTGGGAGCTGCGGCGCACCCTGCGGGCCCAGCTGGTGGAGGAGGCCCGCCGCCGGCTGCACGCCTCCTGGCGCCGGCGCGGGGCCGGCGAGGCCGAGCTCGGCTGGGTCTCCTCGGTGCTCGACCCCGACGTGCTCACCATCGGCTTCGCCCGCCGGGTGCCCTCGTACAAGCGGCTCACCCTGATGCTGCGCGACCCGGAGCGGCTGCGCGCCCTGCTGCTCCACCCCACCCGGCCGGTGCAGATCGTGGTCGCCGGCAAGGCCCATCCGGCCGACGACGGCGGCAAGCGGCTGATCCAGCAGATGGTCGCCTTCGCCGACGACCCGGCGGTGCGGCACCGGATCGTCTTCCTGCCGGACTACGACATGGCGATGGCCCAGCGCCTCTACCCGGGCTGCGACGTCTGGCTGAACAACCCGCTGCGCCCGCTGGAGGCCTGCGGCACCTCCGGGATGAAGGCCGCGCTCAACGGCTGCCTCAACCTGTCCGTCCTGGACGGCTGGTGGGACGAGTGGTACGACGGCCGCAACGGCTGGGCGATCCCCACCGCCGACGAGAGCGGCGGGGTGCTCGACCCGGACAGCGGCGAGGCCGATCGGCGCGACGACATCGAGGCAGCCGCGCTCTACGACCTGATCGAGAGCCAGGTCGCCGCCCGGTTCTACGACCGGGATGCGGACGGGCTGCCGCAGCAGTGGATCGCCATGGTCCGGCACACCCTGGTCACCCTCGGGCCCAAGGTGCTGGCCGGCCGGATGGTCCGGGAGTACGTCGAACGGCTGTACGCCCCGGCGGCGCAGGCCCAGCGGGAGCTGGCGGGGCAGCAGGGCCGAGGCGCGCGCGAGCTGGCGCTCTGGAAGGCGAAGGTCCGGGATGCGTGGCCGGCCGTCCGGGTCGAGCACGTCGAGGCGGACTGCCCGGCCGAGGCGCAGGAGCTGGGCAGCTCGCTGGCGCTGCGGGTGCAGGTCGCGCTCGGGACGCTGGCACCGGGCGACGTCGAGGTGCAGGCGGTCTCCGGCCGGGTGGACGAGCGGGACCGGATCTCGGACGCCTGCCTGCTCGCCCTCAAGCCGGTCGGCGGGCCCGACCTGGACGGCCGTACCCGCTACGAGGGCTCGCTGGAGCTGTGCCGGACCGGCCCGTTCGGCTACACCGTCCGGGTGCTGCCCGCGCACCCGCGGCTGGCCTCGTCGGCCGAGCCGGGGCTGGTGGCCCTGCCGGCCGAGTCGGCCGGGATGGACGCCGGGCTGCTGCGCTGACCTCGCGGGCGGCTGCCGTCCGCTCCGGAAGGACGGCAGCCGCCCGAGGACGTCACGGCCGTGAACCGTGCGCGCGGCCGCCCCCGTTCCTCATGCCGGGAAGTGGGGTGGCCCGTCCGGGTGCGTGACGGCGCACCCGGACGGGCGCATGCACGGGGCGTCAGACCAGGCTGTCCCGCCATGCCCGGTGGAGGGCGGCGAAACGGCCGGAGCCGTCGATCAGCTCCTGCGGGGAGCCGTCCTCCACGATCCGGCCCTGATCCATCACCAGGACACGGTCGGCGATCTCCACGGTGGACAGCCGGTGGGCGATGATCACGGCCGTCCGGCCGGCCAGCACGGTGCGCATCGCCCGCTGCACGGCCTGCTCCCCGGGGACGTCCAGTGAGCTGGTCGCCTCGTCCAGGATCAGCACCGCCGGGTCGGCCAGCAGGGCGCGGGCGAAGGCCACCAGCTGGCGCTGGCCGGCCGAGATCCGGCCGCCGCGCTTGCGCACGTCGGTGTCGAAGCCGTCCGGCAGGGCGGCGACGAACTCGTACGCGCCGATGTCGCGGGCGGCCTGCTCGACCTCCTCGCGGGTGGCGCCGGGGCGGCCGATCGCGATGTTCTCGGCGACGGTGCCGGAGAACAGGAAGGACTCCTGGGTCACCATCACCACCCCGCGCCGCAGCTCGGGGGTGGCCAGGTCGCGCAGGTCCACGCCGTCCAGCCGGATGCGGCCGTCGGTCGGGTCGTAGAAGCGGGCCAGCAGCTTGGCGACCGTCGACTTGCCCGCGCCGGTCGCGCCGACCACCGCGACCGTCTGACCGGCCGGGATCAGCAGGTCGAAGGGCGGCAGCACCTCCTTGCCGGTCCGGTAGGCGAAGCGGGTCGCCTCGAAGGAGACCTCACGGCCCTTGCGGGCCTCTCCGCCGGCCTCCGCCGGCCCGGCCTCCGGCAGCTCGACGGGCTCGGCCGGCTCGGCGACGGTCGGCTCGTGGGCGAGCAGTCCGGCGATCTTCTCCAGGGCGGCGGCGGCCGACTGGTAGCTGTTCAGGAACATCGCCAGCTGGTCGATCGGGTCGAAGAGCCGGCGCAGGTAGAGCGCGAAGGCGGTGAGCACGCCCAGCTCCAGCGCGTCGTCCACGACCAGGTAGGCGCCGAGCAGCACCACGCCGGTGGTCCACACGTTGGCGGTGGCGCGGGAGAGGCCGACGTAGCGGGCGATCTCCAGCAGGCCGTCCGCGGTCGCGGTGGCGGACTGCCCGTTGACCACGGCGAAGGCGGCGTCGTTGGCCTTCTCCCGGCGGAAGGCCTGCACCGGGCGGATGCCGTTCATGGTCTCGGTGAAGCGGACGATCAGCGAGGCTGCCGACGTGCGCGAGCGCCGGTAGACCCGGCGGGAGCGGTGGCGGAAGGAGCGGACGATCAGGGCCAGCGGCACGAAGGCCGCCAGCGAGACCAGGCCGAGCTGCCAGTCCAGCGCCAGCAGCAGCACCGCGATGTAGCAGACCGACAGGAAGACCGTCAGCAGCTCCTGCAGGCCCTCGGAGAGCAGCTCGCGCAGCGCGTCGATGTCGCTGGTGGCGCGGGAGATGATCCGGCCCGAGGTGTAGCGCTCGTGGAAGTCCAGGCTGAGCCGCTGGGCGTGCCGGAAGATCCGGCCGCGCAGCTCCAGCACGATGTCCTGGTTGATCCGGGCGCTGATCTTGATGAACACCCACTGCAACACCGGGCTGAGCAGCGCGCAGAACAGGTAGGCCGCGACGACCGCGATCAGCGGGCCGGAGTCGTGCTCGCGCAGCGCCGGGATGCCGCGGTCCATCGCCACCGCGACCAGCAGCGGCCCGGACTGGAGCGCGGCCTGCTGGACCAGGATCACCACCATCGCGATGGTGATCCGGGCCCGGTGCGGGCCGAGCAGCGAGCGCAGCAGCGCCCGGGGCGCGCCCGGCGGGACGGGGATGTCCTCCTCGTCGGCGGGCGGCGCGGGCAGCTCCTCCTCGGCCGCCGCGGCGGGCTCGGCCTTCGTGGGTTCGGCGGTGGTGGTCATGCGCTGCTCCCCTCGGGCACCAGGACGGCCTCGCCCGACATGAGTTCTCGGTAGTGCGCGCAGTCGCGCAGCAGCTCCTGGTGGGTGCCGACGGCCTCGATCCGGCCGTCCGCCAGCACCGCGACCCGGTCGGCGAGCAGCACGGTGCTGGGGCGGTGGGCGACCACCAGGGCGGTGGTGGTGCCGAGGACCTCGCGCAGCGCCCGCTCGACCAGGGCCTCGGTGTGCACGTCCAGGGCGGAGAGCGGGTCGTCCAGCACCAGGAAGGCCGGGTCGCCGACCACGGCGCGGGCCAGCGCGAGGCGCTGGCGCTGGCCGCCGGACAGGCTCAGGCCCTGTTCGCCGACCTCGGTGTCCGGGCCCTGCGGGAGCTTCTCGACGAAGCCGGCCTGGGCGGTGGCGAGGGCGGTGCGCAGCTGCTCCTCGCCGGCGCCCGGGGCGCCCATCAGGACGTTCTCCCGGACGGTGGCGGAGAACAGGGTGGGCTCCTCGAAGGCGACCGCGACGAGTTCGCGCAGCCGCTGCCGGGGCAGTTCGCGGATGTCCCGCCCGTCCAGCGTGATGGTGCCGGCGGTGGCCTCGTACAGCCGGGGGAGCAGTGCGGTGAGCGTGGTCTTGCCACTGCCGGTGGCGCCGACCAGGGCCATCGTCTCGCCGCTGCGGATGTGCAGGTCGATGCCGGCCAGCAGGTCGGGGCTGTCCTCGGGGGCGTCGGGGTAGCGGAAGCGGACGCCGGTGAGGCGGATGCCGTCCGGGGCGGCGAGCTCGGCGGCGGTGCCCGGGTCGGGGGTGTCCGGCTCGTCCAGCACCTCGAAGAAGCGGTCGGTGGCGGTGGCCGCCTCGTTGGCGTAGGCGAGCAGCCAGCCGAGCGACTCGACCGGCCAGCGCAGCGCGAGCGCCGTGGAGAGGAAGGCGACCAGGGCGCCGGCGCTCAGCTCGTCGTGGGCCACCAGGTAGGCGCCGACGGCGAGGGCGCAGGCGAGCGCGATCTCCGGCAGGCCGACGATGACCGCCCAGAGGTTGGCGAGCAGGTGCGCCTTGCGCAGCTCGGTGCGGCGCAGCTCCTGGGACTGGGCGCGGAAGCGCTCGGCCATCGAGCGGTGGCGGCCGAAGGCCTTGAGGATGCGGATGCCGAGGACGGACTCCTCGACCACGGTGGCGATGTCCCCGTTCTGGTCCTGGGCGAGCCGGGCGGCGCCGGAGTAGCCGGACTCGAAGCGCCGGGTGAGCACGAACAGCGGGACGACCGGTGCCAGGGCGATCAGCGCGAGCCGCCAGTCCTGGGTGAACATCACCACGGTGCCGACCAGGAACATCACCGAGTTGACGATCAGGAAGACCAGCGGGAAGGCCAGGAACAGCCGCATGGTGTACATGTCGGCGGTGGCCCGGGAGAGCAGCTGGCCGGAGCCCCAGCGGTCGTGGAAGGAGACCGGCAGCCGCTGGAGCTTGGCGAAGAGGTCCCCGCGCATCGCCGTCTCCAGCCCTGCCAGCGGGCGGGCCAGCACCACCCGGCGGGTGTAGAACAGTGCGGACTCGACCAGGCCGAGGACCAGCAGCAGGCCGACCAGCGGCCAGAGGCCGGCCAGGTCGTGCTCGGCGAGCGGGCCGTCCACGATCAGGCCGAGGACCACCGGGACGGCGAGGGTGCTCAGCATGCCGAGCGTGGCGGCCGTCACCGAGACGGCCAGCCGGCCGCGGACGGCGCGGGCGTACGGCCACAGGCGCAGCAGGGATCGGACCGCGGAGTGCCGCGGTCCGGGCCCGGCCGGGCCGGCTCCGTCGGTTCGGGGGCTTTCCGGCGTCGGGCTCTCGGGGTCTTGTCTGTTCTCGGCCATCGCGGTGAGAGTAGGCAGAGATCCCGTCACTTCTCATCCGGTTTTTCACCCCTGACGGCGGCGTCCGGCGAGAACCGGCCACCCGAACGGGCGGGACCGGGCGTGATGCGCGGGGCGCGCGCGGCCGTTCGTGCGGGGAGGAGTGCGCCGTGCGCCTCTTGCGGGCGCCCGCCGATCGGCCGATGACATCTCCTGACGGATGCTCAGTGACATGCGAGTGACAGGAGTGCGCAGATGACGGTCGAAGCCGAACCCACCCCCGGACCCGGCACCGCAACCGTGCACGTGCGGGCCCGGCTCAGCCTCAGCACGACCGCGGCGCGGAACCTGGCGACGACGACCAAGTCGAAGCCGCAGATGCAGGAGATCACCTCCCGCTGGCTGCTGAAGATGCTGCCGTGGGTGCAGGTCAGCGCGGGTACCTACCGGGTCAACCGGCGGCTGAGCTACGCCCCCGGGCGCGGCCGGGTGAGCTTCGCGAAGACCGGCTCGGCGGTGACCGTGATCGCCCCCTCGCTGGCCGAGGTGCCGGTGCTGCGCGGATACGAGGACGAGGAGGTGCTGACCGAGCTGGCCCGCCGGTTCGTGCAGCGGGACTTCGCGCAGGGCGACGTGCTGGTGCAGGAGGGGGCGCCGGTCGAGGAGGTGCTCCTGATCGCGCACGGCAAGGTGGACCGGATCGGCACCGGCAAGTACGGCGAGCAGGCCGTGCTCGGCTCGCTCGCGGACGGCGACCCCATCGGCGACGCGGCGATCACCGAGGGCGGCGGCAGCTGGCCGTACACCGTGAAGGCGAGCACTGCCGGGGTCGCGATGGTGCTGTCCTGGCCGGTGCTCCAGGAACTGATCGGCCGCTCCGAGTCGCTGCGCGAGCAGCTGCTCGGCTTCGCCGCCGACGCCGCCCAGGCGCAGAACGGCCACGGCGAGGCGGAGATCGACCTCTCGGCCGGCCACCGGGGCGAGTACGAGCTGCCCGGCGCCTTCGTGGACTACGAGTTGAGGCCGCGCGAGTACGAGCTGAGCGTCGCGCAGACCGTCCTCAAGGTGCACACCCGGGTCGCGGACCTCTACAACAAGCCGATGAACCAGACCGAGGAGCAGCTGCGGCTGACCATCGAGGCCCTGCGGGAGCGGCAGGAGCACGAGCTCGTCAACAACCCGGAGTTCGGCCTGCTCGGCAACGCCGACTTCGACCAGCGGATCCAGAGCCGCACCGGGGCGCCCACCCCGGACGACCTGGACGAGCTGCTGAGCATGCGCCGCGACACCGACTACCTGTTCGCCCACCCGCGCGCGATCGCGGCCTTCGAGCGGGAGTGCAACCGGGCCGGCGTCTACCCGGCCACCGTCGACGTGCTCGGCAAGCAGCGGCCGACCTGGCGCGGGGTGCCGATCTTCCCGTGCAACAAGATCCCGGTGTCCGACCAGCAGACCAGCGCGTTCATCGCGATGCGTGTCGGTGAGGACAACCAGGGCGTGGTCGGCCTCACCCAGATCAACATCCCGGACGAGGTGGAGCCGGGCCTGAACGCTCGGTTCATGGGCATCGACGAGAAGGCGGTCGCCTCGTACCTGGTCAGCACCTACTACTCGGCGGCGGTGCTGGTGCCGGACGCGATCGGCGTGCTGGAGAACGTCGAGCTCGGGCGCGCCCAGAGCTGATCCGGGGGCGTGTCTAGGCGGAGCGGGCGGGCGCGCGCAGCAGCTGCAGCGCGCGCCCGCCCAGGACGACGGCGCCCCGCGGACACGGTTCGTCCGGGTCCGCGGCGGTGTCGACCACCGTCTCCCACCCGGCCGCCGGCGCCGCCCAGGGCTCGCCGGGCAGGGTGAACACCACCGGTTCGTGGCCCGCGTTGAGCAGCAGCAGGAAGCTGTCGTCGCTGAGCGGCAGCCCGGACTCGTCCCGTTCGGACATCGCGGTGCCGGAGAGCAGCATGCCGAGACAGGCGGTCGGCGTGAACCAGTCGGCCTCGGTCATCTCCCCGCCCCGCGGGGTGAACCAGGCGAGGTCCGGCCGGCCGCCGGGGGTGACGGCCCGGCCGGAGAAGAACGCCCGCCGGCGCAGCACCGGGTGGGCCCGGCGCAGCCGGACCAGCCGGGCGGTGAGCTCGCACAGCTCCTGCCAGGCGGGCTTCTCCAGCAGCGACCAGTCCAGCCAGCCGACCTCGTTGTCCTGGCAGTAGGCGTTGTTGTTGCCGCCCTGGGTGCGGCCCAGTTCGTCCCCGGCGGTGAGCATCGGGACGCCGGCGGAGAGCAGCAGGGTGGCCGTCAGGTTGCGCAGCTGGCGCAGCCGCAGCGAGTTGACCGCCGGGTCGGTGGTCTCGCCCTCGGTGCCGTGGTTCCAGGAGCGGTTGTCGTCGCTGCCGTCCCGGTTGTCCTCGCCGTTGGCCTCGTTGTGCTTGCGGTCGTAGGAGACCAGGTCGCGAAGGGTGAAACCGTCGTGCGCCGTCACGTAGTTGACCGAGGCGTACGGGCGGCGGCCGGCCCGCTGGTAGAGGTCGGAGGAGCCGGAGAGGCGGTAGCCGAGATCGCGCACGTCCGGAAGGGCGCCGCGCCAGAAGTCCCGTACGGTGTCGCGGTACTTGTCGTTCCACTCGGCCCACAGCGGGGGGAAGCCGCCGACCTGGTAGCCACCCTGGCCGACGTCCCAGGGCTCGGCGATCAGCTTCACCCGGCTGAGCAGGGGGTCCTGGGCGACGGCGGCGAGGAAGGGGTGGTCCATGTCGACGGCGTCGCCTCCGTTCGGGCCGCCGCGGGCGAGGGCGGCCGCCAGGTCGAAGCGGAAGCCGTCCACGCCCATCTCGGCGACCCAGTAGCGCAGCGAGTCGGTGATCAGCCGGATCACCTGCGGGCGGCGGGTGTCCAGGGTGTTGCCGCAGCCGGTGTAGTCGGCGTAGCCGCGCGGATGGTTCGGCGGGAGGCGGTAGTAGGTGGCGTTGTCGATGCCGCGCAACGAGAGCGCCGGGCCGAGTGCGCCGCCCTCGGCGGTGTGGTTGAACACCACGTCCAGGATCACCTCGATCCCGGCGGCGTGCAGGGCCCGGACCATCCGCTTGAACTCGCCGACCTGGCCGCCGCGGGAGCCGGAGGCGGAGTAGCCGGCGTGCGGGGCGAAGTAGCCGATCGTGTTGTAGCCCCAGTAGTTGACCAGCCCGCGGGCCTGCAGGTGGTCCTCGCTGGCGTGCTGGTGCACCGGCAGCAGCTCGACGGCGGTCACCCCGAGCCGGGTGAGGTGGGCGACGGCGGCCGGGTGGGCCAGACCGGCGTAGGTGCCGCGCAGCTCCGGCGGGACGTCGGGGTGGCGCATGGTGAATCCGCGCACGTGCAGCTCGTAGAGCACCGTCTCGGCCCACGGGGTCTTCGGGCGGTGGTCGTCGTACCAGTCGTCGTCATCGTGGACGACCACGGATCTGGGCACGTACGGCGCGGAGTCGCGGTTGTCCCGGACGGTGTCGGCGACGTCCGCCTCGGGCCAGTTGCGGACGGCGGAGCAGGCGGCGTCGTGCGAGGTGTAACAGCCGTCGACGGCGCGGGCGTACGGGTCGAGCAGCAGCTTGGCCGGGTTCCAGCGGGCGCCGGTCCACGGGTCCCATCGGCCGTGCACGCGGAAGCCGTAGCGGGTGCCGGGGCGCACGCCGGGGAGGAAGCCGTGCCAGACCTGGAAGTCCTGTTCGGTGAGGCGGTGCCGGCTCTCCCGGCCGTTCTCGTCGAACAGGCACAGCTCGACGGCCTCGGCGCCGGCCGCCCAGAGCGCGAAGTTGGTGCCCCGGTGGCCGAGCCGGTCGGTGCGGTAGCGGGCGCCGAGCGGCTGCCAGCTGCCGGGCCACGGTGGCTCGGCGGGGTACGGGTGGCCGTGCGGCCGTGCCCCGGCTTCCAGCTCCTGCCCTGACGCCATGGCCGTACCCTCCCTGGGCGGGGTGTTCCGGACTCAGTTCACCTTCTCTTTCCCGGATTGTGCAGATCGGAAGCCGTTGAACGAGGGCTTACCGGCGGATGGCGGCCAGGGGGTTGGGGGTTCGGGGGTTCGGGCTCCCGGGAGGGTGGGGGCGGGGCGGCTCCGGGGGTGGCCGCTTCGGGGGCGGCGTGTCTTCGCCGGGAGGCTTCTCGTTGTTCCGGGCGTCGGACGTGAACAGGGAGGGCCCCGGGATGCGGCGCCGAGGACGGCTGTGGGCGCGGGGCGTGGCGGCGGTGGCCTGCTGCCTGGCCGTCCTGACGGGCTGTGGCAGCGGTGGGCCCGCGGTCGTGCCGGACGGGGACGCGGCCACGGGTGGTGCGCACGCCGCGCCGTCGTCGTCCCGGGCGGTGCTCACCGTGCAGCCGGCCGACGGTGCGCAGGACGTGTCGTCGGAGGGTGCGGTCCGGGTGCGCGTCGCGCAGGGGCGGCTGGTCTCCGTCCGGCTGGCCGACACCAGGGGCACCGAGGTGCCCGGCACGATCGGCCCGGACGGCAGCGGCTGGGCGCCGGACGGCCCGTTGCCGCTCGGCACCGCGTTCACCCTGGACTCCGTCGCCGAGGACGACCAGGGCCAGAAGGCGGCCCAGCACACGGCGTTCACGACCGTCGCCCGGGCGCACACCTTCGTGGCCTTCTTCACCCCGGAGGACGGCTCCACGGTCGGTGTCGGCATGCCGGTCTCGCTGCGCTTCAGCCGTGCGATCACCGACCGGGCGGCGGTGGAGAAGGCCGTCCAGGTCTCCGCCGACCCGCCGGTGCCGGTGGCCGCGCACTGGTTCGGTGGCCAGCGGCTGGACTTCCGCCCGCAGCGGTACTGGGCGGCCGGCACCAGGGTCACGGTGGCGCTGCGGCTCAAGGACGTGCAGGGCGCGCCCGGGGAGTTCGGCAGCCAGAGCCGGGACGTGCACTTCACCGTCGGCCGGGCGCAGGTCTCCACCGTCGACCTGGACGCCCACACCCTGACCGTCCGGGCCGGCCAGGGCGGCAAGGTGGTCCGGGTGCTCAAGGTCTCCGGCGGCAGCCCCGAGCACTCCACCTACCGGGGGGTGATGGTGGTGTCGGAGAAGTACAAGGTGACCCGGATGAACTCGCAGACCGTCGGCATGGGCGACGAGTACGACATCCAGGACGTCCCGCACGCGATGCGGCTCACCACCTCCGGCACCTTCCTGCACGGCAACTACTGGGCGGACCCGAGGGTGTTCGGCACCGCCAACACCAGTCACGGCTGCATCGGGCTGGCCGACGCCAAGGGCGGGGCGAGCAAGGACTCCCCGGCGGGCTGGCTGTTCGAGCACACCATCCCGGGGGACGTGCTGGAGGTGAAGGCCGCGTCCGGGGAGGTCGTGCCGCCGCAGAACGGGCTCAACGGCTGGAACGTGCCGTGGGAGCAGTGGGTGGCCGGGAGCGCGCTGCGCCGGGTGCCGTCCGCCGGGGCGGCCGGGTCGGCCGCGCGGTAAGGGCTCTTCCGTGCCGTAAGGGCGCTTCCGCCCGTTCCGTCCGGCTTTACGACTGCTTCACCTGTCGTCAACCTGACTCCTCTCAGGTTTCACTCGGAAGGCTTAGTTATCCTGCTCCGGCGCGTCCGGGGTCCGGCCGGAAAGATCGGCCGGACGGTGCAACTCATGGGGGCACTCAACGCGTCAAGTGAGTGAATACCGGGAGGGGAGAAACCGTGAAGACGGGTAAGACGGCCGCTGCGGCGATACGCACCACCAACCGCTACGGGCGCCGGAGTGCGATGGCGCTGGTCATGGGCGGGGTGCTGTTGCTCACCGCCGCCTGCAACGACGACAAGGGCAGCGGTTCCGGCGGTTCGGCGGGTGGCAGTGCGGCTTCCGCGCCGGCGGCGGACGGGGGCGGCTCGGCGACACCGAAGACCTCGGCCGCGGTGCTCGCCGTCGAGCCGAAGGACGGCGCCCAGGACGTCGCGCCGAACGGGCTCCAGGTGTCCGTCTCCAACGGCAAGCTGAGCACGGTCGAGGTGACCGACAAGGACGGCAAGCCGGTCGAGGGTGCGATCACCCCGGACGGCACCGGCTGGAAGCCCGCCGGGGCGCTCGCGGTCGGCATGGCGTACAAGGTGAACGCGCAGGCCAAGGACGGCGAGGGCCTGGTGGCCGCGTCCACCACCTCGTTCACCACGCTGACGCCGGAGAAGAAGATCTCCACCAACGACAACATCAGCGACGGCGCCACCTACGGCGTCGGCATGATCGTCTCGGTGAACTTCAACAAGGACGTCAAGAACAAGGAAGCCGTCGTCAAGGGCATCACCATCGAGTCCAGCAACGGCACCGTGGTCAAGGGCCACTGGTTCGGCGACCGCCGGGTGGACTTCCGCCCGGAGCAGTACTGGGCACCGGGCACCAAGGTGACCGTCAAGTACCGGCTGAAGAACGTCGAGGTCGCCCCGGGCATCTACGGCGACGTGGACAAGGACGAGCCGTTCACCATCGGCCGGTCGATGGTCTCCACCGCGGACGCCAAGTCGCACCAGATGACCGTCGAGCGGGACGGCAAGAGCACCACGCTGCCGGTCACCCTCGGTGCGGACGCCACGCCGTCCTGGGGCGGGACGATGGTGGTCATGTCCAAGGAGAAGGTCACCCGGATGAACTCGCAGACCGTCGGTCTCGGCGGCGAGTACGACATCCAGGACGTCCCGCACGCGATGCGGCTGACCACCTCCGGCACCTTCGTGCACGGCAACTACTGGGCCAGCCCGTTCGGCAAGACCAACGCCAGCCACGGCTGCGTGTCGATGCAGGACGCGAAGGGCGGCAGCGACTCCTCGGTGGCCGGCAAGTTCTTCAACGACTCGATGATCGGTGACCCGATCAAGATCGTGAACACCAAGGAGAAGACCGTCGCGCCCTCCAACGGGCTGGGCGGCTGGAACGTGGACTGGGCCAACTGGTAGGCCCTACCCCGCGGTCGGCCCGGGTACTCCGGGCCCTGCGGTGAGTCCTCCGTCGTGCGGCCCGATCCTCACCCGTTGGGGGCGGGCCGCCGCGGTTTCCGGGGCAACGGGCCCCACGAATGGCGCAACCTTTCCGGTGGCCGGATGCGTATACCGGTCGGGTCCGTCGGGTCCACGGGGAGTTTCTCGGATCTTCTGAGGGAGGGAATCGACGTTGAGGTCGATACGCAGGGTGGTGGCCGCCGGCCTGGTCGGCGGGGCGATGACGCTGACGGCCGCCTGCGGCGGGGGCGGTGGGGGCGGCGGCAGTGCCGCCAAGGCCGACCTGGGGGCCGGTGCCGCCGGCGCCAAGCCCACGGCGGCGGCGCCCACCAGCACGGTGCCGAAGGTCTCCAAGGCCGCCGTCAGCATCGAGCCCAAGGCCGGCTCGGTGGACGTGGCGCCGAACGCGCTCAAGATCGGCGCGACCGGGGGCAAGCTCACCACCGTCAAGGTGAACGACAAGACCGGCAAGGAGGTCCCCGGCACGATCTCCGCCGACGGCTCCTCCTGGACGCCCACGACCGGCCTGGAGGTGGGCACCGCCTACCAGGTCAGCGCGATGGCCGCGGACGCCGACGGCGCGGTCGCCACGGCGGACAGCAACTTCAGCACGCTGACCCCGACGGCGCTCGCCAAGGCCGCCGACAACGTGGACAACAACGCCACGTACGGCGTCGGCATGATCGTCTCGGTGAACTTCAGCAAGGACGTCAAGAACAAGGACGAGGTCGCCCAGGGCATCAGCTTCGAGACCGACAACGGCACCGTGGTCAAGGGCCACTGGTTCGACAGCCGTCGGCTCGACTTCCGTCCGGAAGATTACTGGAAGCCCGGCACCAAGGTGGTCGTGCACTACCGGCTCAAGAGCGTCGAGATCGCCCCCGGGGTGTACGGCGGGGACCGGGACGAGCCCTTCACGATCGGGCGGTCCCAGATTTCGACGGTTGACGTCGCCGCACACAAGATGACGGTCGTACAGGACGGGACGCCCAGCGAGATCGACATCAGCGCCGGCTCGCCCGAACACCCCACCTGGAACGGGACGATGGTGGTCATGTCCAAGGAGGGCGTGGTGCGGATGCAGTCCAGCACCATGCCCGGCATGACCGGCGCGCCGTACGACCTCCAGGTCCCGCACTCGATGCGGCTCACCGACTCCGGCACGTACGTGCACGGCAACTACTGGAGCAAGAGCAGCACCTTCGGCGAGGACAACGTCAGCCACGGCTGCGTGGGCCTCAAGGACGTGGAGGGCGGCGGCGCCGGCACCTCGATGGGCAAGTTCTACGACGGCTCGCTGATCGGCGACGTGATGATCGTGAAGAACTCGACCAAGAAGGAGACGCTCGACCCGGCGAACGGGCTGAGCGGCTGGAACGTGCCGTGGAGCAACTGGTAACCGGCTGCTGAGGGGGAACGGGGTCAACCCGGGCTTGACGGAAGTCGGTCCGGGTCGACCCCGTCTTGCTTCCGGCATATGCCGAATCGCAGAGATCGTTTGCTCATTGTCCGTACGCGGCTGCTTGCGTTCCGCAATGATGGTCCGCATGGCGGGTTGGGGCGAAACAGATCAGTCATCGGTTCCCGGGGCCGGCGTGGTGGCAGAGGTGTCCTGGATCGACGTCCAGGGCGGCGGGCTCTCGGCACTGGAGCGGCTCACCTCCGAGGAGCTGGAGGAGCTGTATTCCGGCAGACTGTGCGACCAGTCGGCGCCCAGCGAGGTGCGGCTGCCGTCCCGGCCGGAGTCGGGCCCGGTGGCCCGCAGACTGGTGCTCTCCGTCCTGGAGTCCTGGGATCTCCACCAGCACCTGGAGGCCGGCGAGCTGCTCACCGGCGAGCTGGTGGCCAACGCGGTGCGGCACGCGGCCGGGCGCACCATCGGCCTGCACGTCAGCCGCAAGCCCGGCTGGCTGCGGATCGAGGTCCGCGACTCCTCCCGGGCGCTGCCCTGCATGATCCTCGCGGAGGCCCGGCCGGTGAACGAGCGCGGGCGGGGGCTGAAGATCGTCGACGACCTCGCCGACCGCTGGGGCGCGGACCTGCTGCCGCGGGGCAAGGGCGTCTGGTTCGAGCTGAGGGTGCGCGAGCGGCCCTGAGGTTCCCGGGCCCTGCGTGTTTCCCGCGGGAAACACGCAGGGCCCCCGGATTCGCCGTGGTCCGGCGGATGGGGGCCCCTGCAAGTCATCGCGTCGGCCAAGGGGGTGCGTGCCGCGCGATGGGCGTCGGCAGTGCCAGGTCGGGCCCGCCGAAGTTTCCGCCCAGGTCGGCGTGCTGTGTCGCCCGCCTCTGGACTTCCTCGACTATCGCACGGATCTCAGCATGTGGGCAAACCGGGCGGCTTTGATTTCAAGGTTTGTAACTTAGTTCACCTTTGGATTTTGCATAGGTTAACGCCATCACCTGTGAATATTCATGATCACGGCGATGTGGCCATGGCTTGGCGGGCTCGGGCGGCGTGTGCGCGGACGGCGGTGGGGGAGAGGTGCCGGCGGGGCGGCGGGGCCGCGGGAGTGCCGCGGCAGGCGCGGCAGAGGCCGCCGAGGAGCGCGGGCGGGCGACAGGGGGTGCGGCAGTCGGTGCACTCGATGACGCGGGTCGGCTGGGGCTGGGGGAGCGGGCGCTCCGGGGGCATCTTGTCGAGCAGGCGGCGGCGGGTGAAGGCTGCCGGGCTGTGGACGCCGTCCGGCGGCAGACCTGCGGTGAGGGCGGCGGTGAAGAGGGCCGGAGAGGTGCCCCGGGCCAGCCACTCGGCGGCCAGCGGTTCCAGGGCTGCACAGTCGGCGGCGGAGAGCGCGAGCCGGGGGTCGGCGAGGCCGAGTCCGGCGAGGGCCGCGTAGGCGGCCGAGGCGGGGGAGGTGCGGTTGAGCGTTCGCTCCCTGGGGGGATCGGGTGCTGCGGGCGTTGACGCCTCCCCGGTGGCGAGGAAGCGAGCCCACCAGGCGTCGGAGCGGGGCGTCCGGGAGAAGTGGGTGCGGAACACCCAGCGGCACTGCTTGTCGCCGACGCGTTCGCGGACGCGACGCAGGTGGCCTGCGGCGGAGAGCTTGTTGAGGGCCGTGCGGCAGGCCATCTGCCCGTAGTGGGGCTGGAGGACGGCGAGGGTCTTCGCGTCCATGGCGGCGCCGTCGGGGAGGTGGTCGATGAGCGAGGCGAGGTACGCCTCGCGCGCCGGGAGGTGCGTGAAGTCGGCGGCGGCGCGGGGGCGTTGGTCCGGAGCGGACTGCTTGCCGTACCCGGGGGCGGCCATGGCGGTATTGTCGTGGGTAGCCACAGGATCGAGCTCGCATTTCGATCGTGCCGGTCAGACCCCCGTTCGGTGTTGGTAGCACCGGCGGGGGTTGTTTCGTTGGTTCGCACGCTACACGGAGGAACTGGCTGTGGCGTAGTCGTCACGATAAGTCATATCTGCTGCGTGCAGGGGTGATTGGAAGGTGGTTACCCACCCGTTCCATTAAGGGGTCACTCGACCGGTGCCGCTTGAGCTTCGGAGGCGAAGGAGAGGAAAGCGGACCAGGCCTCGGGGGAGAAGGTGAGGGTCGGGCCGGTCCTGTCCTTGGAGTCGCGGACGTGGACGACGGAGGGGGAGGAGGCGACCTCGACGCAGTTGCCGTCATCGTGGTCGCTGTAGCTAGAGCGGAACCACGGCATGGTGGCGTTCATAGGTGCTCCAGTGTCTTTCGGATGAACTGTGCTGATTCCTGTGGGTTCAGAGCCTGTGAGCGGATCATCGCGTGGCGTCGGCTGAGCTTGCCTACGAGTTGTGGTTCGGAGTGGAGGGCGTTCGTCATATGCGTCTCAACATATGCATACTGCTCATTGTTGATCGTTTCCAAGATGATGAGCGATCCCGATAGTCCGGAAGGGGGCATCTGCTCGGTAGGTAGGATCTGGATCCGGATGTTGTGTGAGTCCTCGAACTCAAGCAGCCGGTGGAGTTGCGCCTTCATGACCTCCCTGCCGCCGATGGAAGTGTGGAGGGCCGCTTCGTAGATGGTGAAACTGAACAGCACCTCGGGTTCCATGAGCCTCTCCTGCCGCTTGAGGCGAGACGCCACGCGTTCTTCAATGGTGGTGTCGTTCACGGGGGGCATGGGGCGGCTGAGGACCGCCCTGGCGTAGCCCTCGGTCTGCATCAAGCCCGGGATGTAAAGAGCTTCATAGAAGTAGCAGGCAACCGCCTCCTTCTCGACCTCGAAGAAGACATCACTGCGCGCCGGCTTGGTCTCCGGGAGAAGGTACGGCTCGGCCGCCACAAGCATCCCCTTCGCGTCACACAACTCATCCGCCGCCCGGAGCAGCTTGAGCGACGGCCGCCGCCTCCCCGCCTCCATCGACCGCACGCTTTCGATGTCGTAGCAGGCCTCCTTGGCCAACTGCTCCCGGGTCACGCCCGCGCGAGTACGCCACCGCTTGAGCTGGTCGCCGCAGTACTTCCACGACATCGGGTTTTCCTTCGGCGTGCTCACGGCCCCGTGCCCCTCCCTGCCCTGGTCACAGGGCGGTTCAAGCTCGCGCTGTACGTATCGCGTTACTGCCGAGGCTATGCCCGGCCGTCGACGCTTGAAGGGTGAAATGGCCGAACTCAGCCCTCGTGAGTGAAGCCGTCCGTACACCCCCAAGGACTCTGATGCTCACTCAGCCCGTCGATGTCGTCGAGTGGATGTTCCCCCGACTCCCCCGCAGCGCCGGCCGCGCCCGTATCCGCTTCATCCGGCAGGCCTTCGAGTGGGAGGTGCCCGTCGACTCCGCCGAGACCGGGCTGATCCTCCTCAGCGAACTCGTCACCAACGCCTGCCGCCACGCCCGCTCCCCGCGCGACCGGATGATCGGCGTGCGCGTCCTCCTCCCCGCCCCCTCCCTCCTCCGCATCGAGGTCTCCGACGCGAACCCCGACCTCCCGACCCTCCGCCACGCCACCCCCGACGACGAGTCCGGCCGGGGCCTCGAACTCGTCGCCGCCCTCGCCACCTCCTGGGGCGCCCACCCCCGTGGCGAGGGCTACATCGGCAAGACCGTCTGGTGCGAACTCGCCCTCCCCGCCCCGGCCAACCCTCACGGCTGATTACGTGACGAGCTTGGCCAGTTCCCGCGCCAGCGCTGCCGTGTCAGGGAAGTCGCCATACTTGTCGGCGCCGCACCGGAGGTTCAGAACTCGATCGCCGATGCGGACGAGGACCGTCTCGTTGCCCAGGTAGCCCCCCTGCGGGAGCATCTTGAAGTCCAGCGCCTCGTCGCCCAGGCCGTTCAGCGGCTTGGCGACGAGGCGCGTTTCCACATCACTGCCGCCGGTGCCCACGCGCTTGTTGACGAACGACGGGCAGCGCGCCGCGAAATCCCTGATGGTGGCCAGCTGCTTCGCTGCCTGCCCGGTGCGGAAGGAGGCCACGGTCACCAGGGCGGCGTACTCATTGCCGTCGGTGGACTCCAACTGCTGGCTGGCGTATGCGGCCTCGCCGTCCAGGACGGTCATGTTGCGCATGACGTCGCACGGCGCCGTGGGCCCCAGCGCCGTGGTGCCGGAGAGGACCTGTGCTCCGCTGTCCGACTCGTGGGTGGAGCCGAACTTGGTGTTGAGGGCCCAGCCCGACGGGACGGTTTCCGCGGTGGGCAGATACGCCTTGAGGGCGCTTCCGAGGACGATGGACGGATCCACGCTCGGGATGACCGGGGTGGGCGTCGGTATGAGCGTCGGCAGCCGGAGATCTGTCGAAGCTATCTTGTGCTCCGGACCTACGGATATCGTCGCGGTCGGCACGACCGGGTTCGACGAACCGCCACCGCTCGATGAACCGCCCCCGGAGCACCCCGCCGCGCCGGCAAGGGTGAGCACGATCCCCGCCGTCACCAGAACTCGCACCTTGGCCACGTGGACCTCGCTTCCCTCACGCTGACATGACAGATCGTCATTCACGCTACCCCGCCAGGCCGACAACAGCTCGGCCTGGAGCTGACGGGCGCCGGTCCTGCGGTGCCGACCGTAGAACCGGCGCATGGTCCACCCAGCAGGTCGAGTGGGAGACTCGGGCGCAACACGGCGACCCGAGGAGTTCAAGGCATGGCGACAGATTCCACCGACGAGCCGACAGCCGCGCGTGGGCAGCGAGCTCTCGACCTCCTGGACAAGGCGATAGGCCTCCAGAGCCCGCTGGTGCGCAAGAACATAGCCCGGGCCCGTCAGCGGAACCCTGAGGCGACGCCGACACTGGTGATCCGCAATCTGGAGCGGATGTACGTCAGCGCCTTGACCGGCTCGGGTGCCGCGGTCGGAGGAACCGCGGCCGCGCCCGGAGTCGGCACGGGAGTCGCGCTGGCGCTGTCGGCGGGCGAGGCCCTCTCGTCCCTTGAGTTGAGTGCCCTCTTCGTGCTCTCGGTCGCCGAAGTCCACGGAGTCCCCATCGACGAAGTCGAGCGCCGCCGGACGATCGTGATGGGAATCATGCTCGGCGGGAGCGGCTCCACCACCATTCCCAAGATCGCCGGGCGGACCGGGCAGCACTGGGGACGTCAGATCGTGTCCAAGGTCCCGGTCGAGACCTTGCGGCAGGTCAACAAGGTCCTGGGCAAGAACTTCGTCACCAAGTACGGGACCAAGCAGGGGATCATCGTCCTCGGTCGAGTGGCGCCGTTCGGCATCGGCGCCGTGATCGGTGGTGGCGCCAACGCCGCCGTCGGCGCGATGGCGGTGCGGTCCGCTCGTCGTGCGTTCGGCCCGCCTCCGGAGTCGTGGCCGTGCCCGACGCCCGGCACGCCGCCCACCTCCGAGGACGCGCACGTCTGAGCCGGCTGCCTGCCCGGCGCCCGTCCACAGCAACCCGGTGTCGAGCACGGATGCCGGGACCAGCCGGGCCTCGGTGGCGAGTTCGGGCTCGCGGCGGTCGACCACTGTGCGAGAAGTCGGACCGGCCGACTTCTCGCGCTCCTCTGTTCATCAGGACAACGAGAAGCCCATCCGATTCACCACCGGGGTCATCGGCACGTACATCACCTGCGCGTAGCACGTGGTCGTGTGCGCCGTCGACCCGGCCGGGCAGCCGACCTCCGACCTGGCGGCCACGATCACGCCGCGGGCCTCCATGTCGCCGTTCGGGCCGGACGGGTTCGCCAGTGCCGGGCCGCCGCTGTCCCCCTTCGCGGCGATCGCCCGCAGGTCACCGCCCTTCGACTCCGCGACGTCCACCGGCTTGATCTTCGTGCCCTCGTCGTTCGTCGTCTCCACGTCGACCCTCTTGACCTGCACGTCGCACTTCCAGCCCGACTGGGCGCCGCTCAGACAGATCAAGTCCCCGACGTTGTTCCGCCCGGCCCCGTACGTGTGCCGGGACGAGCCGCCCTTGTCCGACCAGGCGCCGTCGTAGAACCGGCCGCCGCCGCTCCCGTTGATGGCGATCATGCCGACGTCCAGGCCGGCGCCGGTCGTGGCCAGGTCGCCGATGTAGCTCCCGGTGCCGTTGTAGTACCGGCCGCCGCCGCAGTGCGCGGCGGTCAGGACCACCTTCGTCCCGCCCTTCCAGCCGCTGAACGCCGTCGAGCAGAACGACGCCTTTCCGGTGCTCACCTCGGCGCCCGCGTAGTACGGCGCGCCGTCGGAGTGCCGGCTGCCGGACAGTGCCACCGGTGTCCCCTCGACGCCGGCCGTCACCGGCATCCCGGCGATCTCGGCGGCCCGCGAGGAGTACGCCTGCGCGTCCGCGTCACCGCCGGTCAGTTGCTTCGCCTTCGCCGGCGCGTACGTGATCGCGATGGCGGCGCCGTCCTCCTGCGGGCCGATCGACGTCCACGCGTCGCGCGCCACGGCGGCGGTGAACCGGTCGATCGCGGCGCGCATCTCCGCGCGGGAGTACGGGCTCCGGTGGACGTCGACGGTGTAGCCGGAGCCGGCGTTCGCGGCGTTCGCGTCGAGCAGCGACCGGACCCTGGCCGGGGCCTCGCCCTTCCAGTAGACGTCGGCGTGCTGGTTCGACGCGTCGATCACCGTGCCCGCGTAGCCGGCCGCCGCCGGATCCCCGGACTCCACCCAGTCCTGCACCGGGTCCGTCATGCGGTGGAGCAGCTGCTGGGCCTCCGGACCGCGGAGCACCGGCAGGCTCACGGACAGGTACGGCTCGTCCTGCACGACGTCGGCGGCGACCAGGCCGGAGGCGACCACGACGGTCAGGGCCAGGGACAGCACGAGGCGGGAGCGGCGCATGAGCAGGTCCTTCCGGTGAGCCGATGGGCCGACACTCAGCGTAGGGACCGATCGACGGTCCGCTACGACTGGAAGCCGCGGACCAGGCCGTCAGTGGTTGCACGCGTGCGGCAATGCGCCCCCGGTAGGGGCGGGACGGCGTCCCGGAGGCAGGTGGGGTGCCTGCGCCGCCCAGCCCCTCGCCCCGAGACAGTCGCGAGAAGTCGGACCGGCCGACTTCTCGCGCAGGCTGGAGGCCCAGCACCGGCCGGTCAGCGGTGGGCCGACGGCGCTGCTGTTCGCCGGGACCCGGACGACGGCCAGGTGTGCGGCATTCACTTCGTCACCGACCCCGACAAGCTCTCCCGCCTATCCCGGAAGGAAGCGCGATGATCGTCGTCACCGGAGCCACCGGAGCCACCGGAACCGGGAAGCGGAGGCGGCGGCCGTCGTCATCCGGCGGTGAGTGTCAAGTCGTGGACCAGGAAGTGGAGTTCCATGTCGTCCGTGAACTCCGCCCACAGCAACTCGGCGTCGAGCACGGATGCCGCGACCAGTCGAGCCTCGGCGACGAGCTCCGGGTGGTAGTCGAAGCCCGGCCAGGGCAGGACGGGGTGGTCGTTCGCCTCGCCGAACCGCCGGACCCGCTCGATGTCGCCCAGGACCGCGTGCGGCAGTGACTCGTTCGCCCAGGACCACAGCCAGGACTGCTGGGAGCGGCTGACGCTGCCGATCATCGTGAGTCGGCCGGTGAGGAACACCTTCCCGTCGCGCGACCACGCGATCTGCGCGTCGTCCATCGACCAGTGGTACTGCACGTCACCCGACAGTCCGAAGCGTTCGACCACGAGGGCCTGCCGAGTGCGGGCACGCTCGCGGGCCGCGCGTACGACCTCCTCCCATCCGGAGTGGTCATGCTTCGAGCGGTCGTCCACTTCGCCTCCTCGCACGGAACTGTCGGCAAGATCATCCCACCCTCGTGGTGGACGGTCTTCCCCTGATCAGCGAGCCGGGGTTCCGGGCCGCGCACCTCGCCGACCTGTACCAGGGCCTCTCGCCCGAGGACCTCGGCGCGGACCCGGCCGATGCCGGCGCCATGCTGGAGCGGCTTCACGACAAGGCGGCGTGGCCCGTCTTCACCGTGCGTCTCACCGGCGACTTCGCGATCGTCGTGCACTACACCAGCGGCGAGGAGTTCACGAGCACCGACTACTTCCTGACGCACCCGGAGTGGTTCGACTCCCTGGTGCTCGCCGGCGACGACCAGGACCGGATCGGTCCGGGCCTGTGCCGGCCCGAACTCGCGGCAGTGCTCCACGCGCCCGACGGGGCCGACGGAGTCACCGATCCCCATGCCCGGCTCCTGCTTCTCCTGCCCGTACTGGGCGATGCCGGGGCGCCTCCGGAAGCGGTGGACCTGGTGGTCTCGGCGCTGAGGGCCCAGGGTGCCCCCGACGGGTGCGAGCCGCTGGCCCGGCGCCTGCTCGAAGGCCACCCGATGTGGGGTGCCGAGGCGTGGTCGTTCGACGCCGACGAGCAGAGCTGGATCTGCCACGGCGAGCACAGCCCGCGGAAGACTCCGTTGGGCGAGCGGCTGCCCGCGGAAGGCAGGGCCGCGCTGCAGGCCTGCCTCACGTCGATCGAACAGGTCAGAGCCTGAGGGGCCTGCGCGAGAAGTCGGACCGGCCGACTTCTCGCGCAGACCGGTCGGTACCATCGACGCGTGAACCTGTACTGGCACGTCGTGCTGCCACCGCTCAGCGCCTGATCGGGCGCGCGCTTCGGTGGCTTGATCCCCTGCGACCCCGGCTCGGCCCGATGGCGGCCGCCGTGGGCTGACGGCGTGCGCCCGTTCTCGAAACCCCTCTGACGGTCTTCGACGACGGAAGTTCACGACTGTGCCTCATCGTTTGTCCTCGCCTGCCCGTTCCCTGCCCACGGCTCCTCGCCGCGCCCGTTCGCGCGGTGGTGCGGTGCCGATCCTGATCGCCGCCGTGCTCTGGGGCACCACCGGGACCGCCAGTTCGCTGGCGCCCGGGGGCGCCCCGGCGGCCGGGATCGGGGCCGCCGGGCTGGTGCTCGGCGGGCTGCTGCTGTTCCTGTCCGACCGTTCCGCCCGCGTGCTGCCCCGGGTGTGCGCGCCTCGCGAGCGGTGGCTGCTCGCGGCCGGGGCCGTCGCGGTGGCCGGGTACCCGCTGACCTTCTACCCGGCGGTGAGCCGGACCGGGGTGGCGGTGGCCACCGTGATCGCGCTCGGCAGCGCGCCGGTGTTCACCGGGCTGCTCGGGTGGCTGGCCCGACAGGGGCGGCCCGGCGGGCGGTGGGCCGGGGCGACGGCGCTGGCCGTGCTCGGCTGCGCCGTTCTGGTGCTGGGCCCCGAACTCGCCGGCGGCGGTGGGGCGGTGGACCCGTTGGGCGTGCTGCTGGCGGCGCTCTCGGGGCTCTCGTACGCCGTCTACTCGCTGATCGGCGGGCGGCTGATCTCGCACGGGCACCCCTCGGGCGGGGTGATGGGGGCGATGTTCGGCGGGGCCGCGCTGATCGTCCTGCCGGTGCTGCTCGCCGGTGACCTGGCGTGGCTCGCCTCGGCACGCGGGGCGGGCGTGGTGCTGCACCTCGCGGTGGTCACCACCTTCCTCGCGTACTGGCTGTTCGGCCGCGGCCTGCGGCACACCACCGCCCAGACGGCCACCACGCTGACCCTCGCCGAGCCGGCCGTCGCCGCCGTCCTCGGTGTGGCGGCGCTGGGCGAGCGGCTGCCCGCCGTCTCCTGGTGTGGCCTCGCCGTCCTCGCCGGCGCCCTGGCCCTCCTCGCCCTCCCGGGCCGCCGCTAGGTTCGCGCGCCGCTGCACAGGAAGTCGGCCGGTCCGACTTCCTGTGCAGCGGTGGCCGGTTGCTTCGCTGTCGTCAGGGGACGTACACGCTGGAGCCGAACTCCTGGGTCGTGCCACCGCCGGGAGGAACGACCGCGATCACGTTTCCGGTGCAGTTCGGGCCGTCGTACACGCGGACGGACTCGTTGGTCTCGTTCTGCACGATGAGCGGAAAGATCGGTGCGTTGTAGCAGCCGCTCGGATTCTGGATGAACTGGCCGGGAGCGAGAATGAGCTGCCCGCGGGCGGCGAAGGCCGCGTTGGGCAGGGCGATGGCCATGGCCCCGGCGGCGGCGAGGGTACCGAGTGCGGTCGCGAGGCGTCGCATGAGGACTCCTTGGGAGTGGATGGTTGTGTCCGGGGCCACTCGGCCCCGGACACAACCTCTCCGCCCGTCGGGGAAGCCGCCAGCCCCGTGCGCCGAGCGGGCGACACGTGCGCGCGTGAAGTGGGTGTGCGGGAAGTCGGACCGGCCGACTTCCCGCGCAGGCGTACCGGTCAGAGGCCGAAGTGGGCGGCGATGCCGTCGAGGACGCAGTCGAGGCCGGTTGCGAACTGCCAGTCGGGGTCGTCCTTGCGGGTGGCCTCGTGGAGGTAGCGCTGGTAGCTGGGGTAGCGGCCGGTGCCCATCAGCCAGCTCATCCGGGAGGCGAGGCCGGCCCGGGTCTGGTCGCCGTCGGACCAGCCGCGCTCGCGGCGGAGGGTCTCCAGGGTGACCTCGGCGGCGACCGAGCCGTGGACGTAGCCGGTGACGGTGCGGAACACCGCCATGGTGGTGTCGGCGTCCAGGCCGTGCTCGGCCAGGGCGGCGAACGCGCGCTCGGGGACGGCCAGTTGGTTGGGGCTGAGGGAGAACGGGGTGGCCGCCCGGACGGTCCACGGGTGGGCCAGATGCATTGCTCGCAGGTGGACGGCCAGGCCGCGCATGGTGTCCCGCCAGCCCTCGGAGGGTGCGTCCAGCGGCAGCTGGCCGTACACGTGGTCGACCATCAGCTCGATGAGCTCGTCCTTGCCGGAGACGTACCGGTAGGCGGCCATCGGGGCGACGCCGAGCTCGCCGGCCAGTCGGCGCATCGTGACGGCGTCCAGGCCCTCGGCGTCCGCGATGGCGACCGCGGCCTCGGCGATCCGGTGCGGGGTCAGGGTGGTGCGCGGCGCGGGGGCCGGGCGGTCCAGGCGCTCCCAGAGCGAGATCTGGGGCTTGTCGTCGCCTGCGGGGGTGTCCCCGGTGGGGGCCTGCTGAGCGGGCATGGGGCGGGCTCCTTCCGACTGGGGTGCTTCGCAGCCTAGCAGTTGCCGTGTACGGCGTATCGGTAGTGGACGGCGTACGCGTCGATGTGTACGTTGTATCCGCAGCGGATACGCCGTACACACCAGCCGTCCCGGAGGGGGATTCCCATGTCCACGGAGCAGAAGTCCACGGAGCAGAAGGCCGCGGAGCAGAACCTGAAGGTCGCCGTCCTCGTCGGCAGCACCCGCGAAGGCCGCTTCGGTCCGGTGGTCACCGACTGGCTGCTCGGCCACCTGGAGGCCCGCGGCGACCTGACCGCCGACCGGATCGACCTGGTGGAGACCCCGCTGCCCACCACCTTCCCGTCCTTCGGCGGCGAACTGCCCCCGGGTGACGCCGAGTTGCTGGCCGCGGTGTCGCCCCGGCTGGAGGCGGCCGACGCCTTCGTGTTCGTCACGCCCGAGTACAACCACAGTTTCCCGGCCCCGCTGAAGAACGCCATCGACTGGCACAACCGGCAGTGGCACGGCAAGCCGGTCGGCTTCGTCTCGTACGGCGGTCTGTCCGGGGGCCTGCGGGCCGTCGAGCAGCTCCGGGTGGTGATGGCGGAGCTGAACGCCGCGACGATCCGCAACACGGTCAGCTTCCACGGCGCCGCGCAGTGCTTCGACACCGACGGCAAGGCGATCGACCCGGCCGCCGACGCCGCCGCCAAGACCATGCTCGACCAGCTCACCTGGTGGGCACAGGCCTTGCGGGACGCCCGGCAGACCCGCCCGTTCGCGGCCTGAGCGCGGAAGGGGGAAGGAGCATGGTCGTGGAACCGGCCGGGGACCGCCCCAAACCGCCGCTGCTCGGCGTGGTCGGGCTGATGCTCGGCATCTTCCTCGCGGCCCTCGACGGGGAGATCATCAGCACGGCGCTGCCCACCGTCGTCGGCGACCTCGGCGGGCTGGAGCACCTCTCCTGGGCCCTCACCGCCTACCTGCTGACCTCCGCCGCCACTACCCCGCTCTGGGGCCGGCTGGGCGACCTGTACGGGCGCAAGGGCGCCTACCAGTGGGCGGTGGTGGTGTTCCTCGTGGGCTCGGTGCTCTCCGGGCTCGCCCAGGACATGGCGCAGCTGGTCGCCTTCCGGGGGCTCCAGGGAATCGGCGCGGGCGGGCTGATGGTCGGCGCGCTCTCCGTGATCGGGGTGCTCGTCCCGGCCGACGACCGGGCCCGGGTGCAGTCGGTGATCGGCGTGCTGATGCCGATCGCCTTCGTCGGCGGACCGCTGCTCGGCGGCCTCCTCACCGAACGCCTCAGCTGGCGCTGGGCCTTCTACGTCAACCTGCCGATCGGGCTGTTCGCCCTGTTCGCGGTCGGCGTCGGGGTGCGACTGCGCACCGAGCGGGTGCGCGCCCCGTTCGACTGGGCCGGGGTCGCCCTGCTGACCACCGGCATCACCGCGCTCACCCTGGTCGGCACCTGGGGCGGCGTCGCCTACTCCTGGACCTCCCCGCAGCTCCTCGGCGCGGCGGCCGTCGCGGTGGTCGCGCTGGCCGGGTTCGTCCGGACCGAACTGCGCGCCCCCGGGCCACTGATCCCGCCCGCGCTGTTCCGCGTGCGCAACTTCACCGTCGCCCAGGTGCTCGGCTTCCTGTCCGGTGCGATCATGCTCGCCCTGATCGGCTACCTGCCGCAGTACTTCCAGTTCGTCCAGGGCGCCTCGCCCACCGTCGGCGGCCTGCTCCTGCTGCCGCTGATGCTCGGCATGATGGGCACCCAGCTGGTGACGGCGCGGCTGATGGGCCGACCCGGCGGCGAGCGGCGCTACCCGCTGCTGGGCGGCGCGCTGGCCCTGGCCGGCTCCGCGCTGCTGCTGCTCCTCGGCCCCGGTACGCCGGTGGCCCTCGCCTCCGCGCTCACCGCGGTCGCCGGGGTCGGGATCGGCCTGCTGACCCAGAGCACCCTGCTGACCTCGATGGGCACCGTCCCGCCCCAGGACATGGGCGCGGCGATGGGCGTGGTCACCCTGCTGCGCAGCATCGGCGGTTCGCTGGGCATGGCCGTGCTCGGCGCGGTCTACTCGGCGCGGCTCACCGGCTCGCTCGCGGAGCGCCTCGGGGCCGCCGACGCCGGCCGTCTCACCGGTGGCGGCGGTCTGACCCCGTCCGCCCTCGCCGAGCTCCCGGCCGAGGTCCGCGACGCCGTCGGGGCGGCGGTCACCGGCGGGCTGCACGG
>NZ_JAHSQD010000449.1 GCF_020103755.1 Streptomyces sp. LS1784 | reverse complement strand
GGCGACGTGCTCGGCTGCCGCCGCACCCCGTGCCCGCCGGTGGTCAACGCCGGCCGGGACGCCGCCGTGGCCCGGCTGCGGCAGGCCCTGGACGAGGCCTTCGCCGGACGCCACGCGGGCGTCCGACTGCGCTGCCAGGCCGTCCGCGGCGACACCGGCCACACACTGGTGCGGTGCGCCGACCGGCCCGGAGACCTCCTCGTCCTCGGCGCCGGACGGGAACGCGGCCGCCTCGCCCGACTGGTGCACCCCTCGATCACCGCGTACTGCGTCCGGCATGCCACCTGTCCGGTCCTGGCCGTCCCGCGCCCACCGCTGCAACGCGACCTGGAGGCACTGGAACGCGCCCACGGGCTGCCGCGGGAGCCGGCGGCAGAGAACGGCGGCTAGGACAGTCCGGCCGCCTCGGCGAGGACGGCGGCGGTCCGCCGGCCTGCGGCCAGGGTGCCGGCATCGGTGGCCGGGAGGCAGCGGCGAGCCTCGGGCCGGTAGGTGGTCATCACCACGCCGGCGTGGTCGGTGGGGAGTTCGAGGGTCCGTACCGCCGACATCCGCTGTGCCAGAGCGGCGCTCAACTGTCGGGTGTGCTCGACGTCCACGATCTCGTCCGCCGTGCCGTGGACCAGCCGGAGCGGGACGGGGGAGGGGCCGGCCGCCAGGTGGTCGAGCGGGGCTTCGCCGGTGGTGACGGCCTCGGTCGAGTAGCGGGAGGCGATGCCGACGGCGGCGACGGGGCGCAGCTCGGCGGGGGTGCCGGGGTGGGTGGCCACGGCGATCGCCTCGCGGCCGCCCATCGACCAGCCGGCCAGGACGAGGCGCGTCGGGTCCCCGTCGTACTCGGTGGCGATCCGGCGGGCCTGGGCCAGCGAGGCGAGCAGTTCGGCACTGCCGCCGTCGGGCTGTTCGGCGTTCCAGTCCGGGACGAGCACCAGCAGCCCCAGCCCGGCGGCCTCCCGGGCCAGCGGCCGCAGCACGTCACGCTCGTTCGGACCCCTGCCGTGCCAGAGCAGTACGACGGGAGCCGGCCCGGCGCCGCCGGGGGCCGGAAGGTGAATGTCCGTCAGCCTCCCGGCGGCGTACGGAACCGTCTGAAGCCGAGCGCTCGTCATCCGGGATTTCCCTCCGATTCGGTGAATGATCACGGAGCTGGTACTGTACTTCCCGTTGCGAGGGAGTGATTCCTCCTCAGGCGTCAGTGGTGCTACCAGAGCACGTCCTACTTTCAGTAGGAAGAGTCCGTGCGACCCGGGCCTGGCGCTCCGATGTCGGACAGGGTCCGGTGCCGTCGAACCGGTGCCGGGCCCTTTCTGCGTGTCCGGGAGCGGGGATCGGCCGGGCGTTCAGGACGGCTGACGGTCGGAGCCCAGTTCGCGGGAGATCCGCAGGCCGACCTGGGCGACCACCGGGCCGAGGGCGCGGACCCTGGCGGCGGTCATCCGTGAGGTGAGGCCGGAGACGGACAGCGCGGCGGTCACCTCACCGGTGTGGTCGAAGATCGGGGCGGCGACGCAGCGGACCTCGGGCTCGTTCTCGCGGTCGTCGATCGAGTAGCCGCGGGCGCGGATGCGGGCGAGGTCGGCGCGGAGCCGGGGTTCGTCGGAGATGGTCCAGGCGGTCACCGGGCGCAGGCCGGCCGCGACCACCTCGCCGACGGCCTCCTCGGGCAGCCACGCGAGGATCGCCTTTCCGGTGGCGGTGCAGTAGGCGGGGGCGCGGCTGCCGACCCGGGAGGCCATCCGGACGTTGGTCTCGTCCTCGACCTTGTCCAGGTAGACGATCCCGGGGGCCTGCCAGACGGTCAGGTGGACGGTCTCGCCCGCCTCCCGCTGGAGCCGACGCAGGTGTTCGGCGGCCACGCTGCGCAGGTCGAGGGTGGTCAGGTAGGCCTGACCGAGCCGCAGGGAGCCGTGGCCGAGCCGGAACCAGCCGGTCTCGCGGTCCCGGTCGAGGAGGTGCTCGTCCAGCAGGGGGCCGGCCAGCCGCAGCACGGTGCTCTTGTTGAGGCCGAGTCCGTCGGCGAGCTGGGCGAGCGGGACGCCGCGCCCGTCACTGTGGTCGCGGACGTAGCCGAGGACGGCGAGCGCGCGGCGCAGCGAGGAGGACTGGTTGCGTTCGGTCGCGGGCTTCTTGGGCGCCGTCTCCGTCATGGGTCCGTTCCCTGGTGTCGTTCTGCCGGTGTTCCCCCGCAGGTCGGCGGCGGTTGTCCGAACGTACCCGTTCGCAGCCGGAACGCCGCATCTTCGATACAACGTTGTGCAGTGCAAAACTTTCACCAACTCCCTCTTGTTGGCGCCGATCGCCCCCGCCTAACGTCCCTGCCATCGAGCAGGCGACGTCGCCCCACCCGAGCGCTGCGCCCTGCCGTACCCCCACCACTTCACCCACCATCGGCCCCGGTCAGGGCCTGCTTCGACGTGCCCGTCCCCGGCGGCGGACGTCTCGGCGGCAGCTGTCGGGAGGGGAGGTCTCCACCATGCGACTCATCGGACGGACCGCCGCAGCCGTCGTGCTCGCCGCCGGCTGCCTGGCCGCCACCGCCTGCGCCCCCGGCACCGCCTCGCCGGCGAGCGACAAGGCCGCCGACGACCGGACCGGCACCCTGCAGGTCTGGCTGTACAACGAGGCGGGCAACGCGGCCAAGGAGGCCGTGGTCGCCAAGGCCGTGACCGAGTTCCAGGGCTCCCACCAGGGCGTCACCGTCAACGTCAGCTACATCGACACCGACGCCTCGGCCCGCGCGGCCAAGATGAAGGGCGCGTTCAACGACCCGAACAGCGCCCCCGACCTGGTCGAGTTCGGCAACACCGACCTGCCCGGCTACGTCGCCGCCGGCGGCCTCGCCGACATCACCGCCGACCTGGACAAGTGGCAGGACAAGGGCGACCTCGACCCGGCGATCGCCAGGACGGCCGTGGTCGACGGCAAGACCTACGGCCTGCCCTGGTGGGTCGGCGTGCGCGCGCTGTACTACCGCACCGACCTGTTCACCGAGGCCGGCCTCACCCCGCCGACCTCGTACGCCGAGCTGGTCGCCGCCAACCAGAAGATCCACGCCGCGCACCCGGACACCTTCGGCATCGCCGTCGGCGGCAAGTACACCTTCGCCGCGCTGCCCTTCGTCTGGGACGCGGGCGGCGACATCGCCACCAAGGACGGCTCCAGGTTCAAGGCGGCGATCGACTCGCCCGCCTCGCAGGCCGGCATCAAGCGCTACACGGATCTGTTCGGCGCGGACGGCTGCCCCGCCCAGCAGTGTGCGGACCTGACCGGCGGCAAGACCGTCGACCTGTTCGCGGCAGGCAAGTCGGCGATGGCGGTACTGCTCAACTCCAACCGCAGCAAGGTGGACGCGGGCGCGGTCAAGGGCAAGTACGGCGTGGTGCCGCTGCCCGGGGAGAAGCCCGGCTCGATCGCTCCGGCCTTCGCCGGCGGCAACAACCTGGGCGTGATGAAGGCGGCCAAGCACCGCACCCTGGCCGTCGAGTTCGCCGAGCTGCTGGCGAGCCCCACGTACCAGGAGCAGATGTACGACGCGATGGGCAACCTGCCGACGCTCAAGTCCGTCAGCGGCAAGGTCGCGGCGAAGGACGCCTTCCTGAAGCCCTTCACCGACACCATCGCGGCCGGCACCAGGTTCGTCCCGCTCGACCAGGCGTGGGCGCAGATCGACGCCCAGTCGGTGATCCCGACGATGCTCCAGCAGGTCGTCACCGGCAAGGCGGACGTGGCCAAGGCCTCGGCGGACGCCGCCGCGCAGATCTCCTCGGCCTTCGCCGCGCGCTGACGGCCGACCGCCCGCCACAGGCACCGAGCCCACGGGTACCGAGCCCGCGGGCATCGTGCCACCGGCCGCGTACGGACGGCCCCCCTCCCGGTTCGTCTCAGAGAGCAGGTCCCGCACGTGTCCGTATCCACCTCGACCGCCCCGGCGCCGCCTTCCCCGCAGAGGCGCCGTGGGGGCAGGGCGCCGGCCGCACCCCCGGGCGGCCGGCGCCGGCGGCCCCCGCTGCTGCTGCTCCTGCCGGCCGCGGTCGTCCTGATCCCGCTGGTCGCCTACCCGATCTACCAGCTCGGCCTGCTGTCCGTCCTGGACTTCGGGCAGGCCCAGGCCTCCGGCGGCGCTCCGACCTCCTTCGTCGGCCTCGGCAACTACACGAAGATCCTGGAGGACCAGCAGTTCTGGACGGTGCTGTTCCAGACCATCGGCTTCGCCGCGTTCTGCGTGGTCGCCACCCTGGCCGTCGGGGCCACCCTCGCGGTGCTGCTCACCAAGGTCGGCCGGTGGCCGCGGCTGGCGCTGACCACCGCGGCGATGGCCGCCTGGGCGGCGCCGGCGATGACCGGTTCGACGGTGTGGAGCTTCCTGTTCGACACCAACCTCGGCCTGGTCAACCACACCCTGGAGGGGCTCGGGTTCTCCGGTTTCCACGAGTTCAACTGGTTCTACGACAAGTGGACGGCGTTCCTGATCGTCGGTGCCGTGGTGGTGTGGCACTCCTACCCGTTCGTGATGGTCACCCTCTACGCGGGCATCCGGGCCATCCCGGAGGAGATCATGGAGGCGGCCGCCCTGGACGGCGCCAACACCTGGACCACCTTCCGCCGGATCACCGCGCCGATGCTGCGGCCGATCCTGACCATCGTGGTGATCCAGTCGGTGATCTGGGACTTCAAGGTCTTCACCCAGATCTACGTCATGACCGAGGGCGGCGGCATCGCCGGCCAGAACCTGGTGCTCAACGTGTACGCGTACCAGAAGGCGTTCGCCTCCTCGCAGTACGGGCTGGGCGCGGCGATCGGCGTGGTCATGCTGCTGATCCTGGTGATCCCGACGGTCCTGTACATCCGCACCCTGCGACGGACGGGGAACGAACTGTGAGCCCGGCGAACCCCCTTGCCGTGAAGCCGCCCCGGAACACCCGCGGCCTCCGGAACACCCGCGGCCGGTGGCGCCTGGCCGCCAACACCGGCGCGATCGTGCTGGCCGTGGTCACCGCCTTCCCGATCTTCTGGATGGTGCTCTCGGCCTTCAAGCCCAAGGGCGAGATCCAGTCGCTCGACCCCAAGCCGTGGACCGCTCACCCCACACTGGAGAGCTTCCGGCAGGTGCTCAGCGTGGACGGCTTCGGCCGCTACTTCGTGAACAGCCTGGTCGTCGCGCTGTCGGTGGTGGTGCTGTCGGCGATCGTGGTCTTCCTGGCAGCGGTGGCCGTGACCAGGTTCCGGTTCCGGTTCCGCACCACCATCATGGTGATGTTCCTGATCGCCCAGATGATCCCGGTCGAGGCGCTGACCATCCCGCTGTTCTTCATGTTCCGCGACGCGGGACGGTTCGCCCCGGGCATCGGGCTGAACACCCTGGCCTCCCTGGTCCTGGTGCAGCTGGCGTTCTCGCTGCCGTTCGGGATCTGGATGATGCGCGGCTTCGTCGCGGCCGTCCCGGTCTCGATCGAGGAGGCGGCGCAGATCGACGGGGCGAGCCGGACCCGCATCCTGTGGCGGATCCTGCTACCGCTGGTGGCTCCGGGCCTCGCCGCGACCAGCGTGTTCTCCTTCATCGCGGCGTGGAACGACTTCGTCTTCGCCAAGACCTTCATCATCAGCGCCACCCAGAACCAGACGCTGCCCTCGGCGCTGCTGGTCTTCTTCAAGCCGGACGAGAACGACTGGGGCGGCATCATGGCGGCGTCCACGCTGATGACCGTGCCGGTGTTGATCTTCTTCATCGCGGTGCAGCGCAAGCTGGTCTCCGGGCTGGCCGGTGCGGTGAAGGACTGACGCCCGCGGGTGCGCAGCAGCCGGGAGTCCCGTCGCCGTCCGGGACTCCCGCGGCGGTCAGGGAGCGGGCTGCTCGGAGGTCGTCCGGGCTCTGCGGCTCACGGGCTCAGGAGACGAAGCCGACGATGTCGGCGTCCTTCCGATGCCGTGCGAGCCGGAGCCAGCGGACGATCTCCGCGACGGCCTCCGCCACCTCGCGCTCCGGCGCGGGGGTGCGGCCCGCGCGCTCGGCCTGTTCGAACCGGTCCAGTGCCTTCCGGCAGTCCTCGGCCGACCAGGTGCTGCAGGACGGCACGTCGCAGTGGGGCAGTTCAGCGGGAAGCCCGCCACCGCACTGGAAGTCCGCGACCGAGACGGCGGTGATCCCGTACGCCTTCAGGCCCTCGTCGACCACCTCCAGCCAGTTGCCCCGGAACGGGCCGAAGGAGTCGACCTCCAGGGGCTGCCCGACCAGCCAGCACAGCCGCCGGTACGCGAAGGCGTACTGGAAGGCGTGGTCCTCGCTGTCGGAGAAGGGCCCGCCGTGCACCACGGCGCGCAGCGCCTCCAGAGCGGTCGGAGCGCCCTGCGCGATCTCGTCGGCGAAGTGTTCGTCGGACCTGTCCAGGGACGGGCCGAAGTAGGCGAGGGCCTCGTCCACCGCCCCCTCGTCGCCGCTGCCGACGCGGGCGCGGAGCTCCGCGGGGTCGACCAGGTACGCGCGCAGGAAGGAACTCATACCAGCACGGTAGCGCTCGCAACGGACGGCCGGTTCGGCGGGGCCGGTCGCCACAGGGCGCGGGGCGCTGATGAATCTTGTTGCCAGGCAGGAAAGTTGACGGTCCGACAGGAATGGTGCCGGCTCCGTGGGCGAGGGGGGTGATCCGGCGGTCCGGGTTCAGGCGGCCGCCGCGCAGTCGCGGGCCGGGACGGCGACCAGCACGAACTCCGCGCCCGCGTCGTCCCGGACCAGCGCGGTGCGGCCGAACGGCGCCGGCTCCGGCCCGGTGACGACGGTGCCGCCGAGCGCGCGCAGCCGGTCGGCG
>NZ_JAHSQD010000448.1 GCF_020103755.1 Streptomyces sp. LS1784 | reverse complement strand
CGCCCTTCCGAGCACCCCGTCGGCCGCGCCCGCCACCGACTGACCCCGCCACCGGTCGGCCCGGCCGTACCGGCCCCGCCGGCCGGGGAGAACGACGACGGGCCCCTCGCGGACGTGGTGTCCGGGAGGGGCCCGTCGGGGTGCCGGGGTACGTCAGGCGCCGGCGGCGGCCAGGGCGGCCTCGGAGTCGAGGACGCCGGCCACGGCCTGGAGGACGGCGGCGATCTTCATCGAGGCCTGGACGACCTCGCGCTCGACGCCGGCCTTGCGCAGGACGGCCTCGTGCGAGTCGAGGCACTGCCCGCAGCCGTTGATGGCCGAGACCGCGAAGCACCAGAGCTCGAAGTCGACCTTCTCGACGCCCGGGGTGCCGATGATGTTCATCCGCAGACCGGCCCGCATCGTGCTGTACTCCTTGTCGGAGAGCAGGTGCAGCGTCCGGTAGTAGACGTTGTTCATCCCCATGATCGCGGCCGCGCCCTTGGCGGCGGTGTACGCCTCCGGGGAGAGGTTGGCCTTGGCCTCGGGCTCCAGCTCGCGCAGCAGACCGGGGCTGCGGGTGGCCATCGCGCAGGACAGCACCGTGCCCCAGAGCTGCTGGGCGGGGAGGTCGGAGTTGCCGATGACCGAGCCCAGGTTGAGCTTGAGGTCCTTGGCGTAGTCCGGGAGGGCGGCCTTCAGGTCGTCGAGAGCCATGGGTCAGCCCGCCAGCAGGGCCTGGGCGTCGAGGGTGTCCTCGCCCTTGTTCCAGTTGCACGGGCACAGCTCGTCGGTCTGCAGGGCGTCCAGCACCCGCAGGACCTCCTTGGGGTTACGGCCGACGGAGCCGGCGGTCACCATGACGAACTGGATCTCGTTGTTCGGGTCGACGATGAAGACGGCGCGCTGGGCGGTGCCGTCCTCGTTCTCGACGCCGCAGTCGCGCATCAGGTCGTGCTTGATGTCGGCCAGCATCGGGAAGGGCAGGTCGCGCAGGTCCTTGTGGTCCTTGCGCCAGGCGTGGTGCACGAACTCGGAGTCGCCGGAGACACCGAGGATCTGGGCGTCACGGTCGGCGAACTCGTCGTTCAGCTTGCCGAACGCGGCGATCTCGGTCGGGCAGACGAAGGTGAAGTCCATCGGCCAGAAGAAGACGACCTTCCACTTGCCCTCGTAGGACTTGTGGTTGATGTCGGCGAAGGCGCTCGCGGCATCCAGGTCGACACAGGCCTTGAGGTCGAACTCGGGGAACTTGTCACCGATCGTGAGCACGTTCGCTTCTCCTGAAATAGATGAGGGGAGTTTGTCCGGATTCCGGACAACACCCACCATTCCACATCGTGGACTGATCAGGGAAATAGCTAGACTGGATATGTCTGATCGGAGATTGCTATCAGTACCGAAACTCCCACGTCGCGGCCGGGCCCCCGCAAGGGCGCCGGCGCCAAGACCGATCCGACTGTGGCGAGCACCACAGTCCGCAGCCCGCGCACCCCGACCGTCGCCCAGCTGCGGGCCTTCGTCGCGGTGGCCGAGCACCGGCACTTCCGGGAGGCCGCCGCCGCCACCGGGACCAGTCAGCCCGCACTGTCCGGGGCGGTCGCGGCGCTGGAGGAGTCGCTGGGCGCGCAGTTGGTCGAGCGTACGACGCGCAAGGTGATCGTCACCCCGCTGGGGGAGCGCGTGCACCAGCACGCCCGTCGGGTGCTCGCCTCGCTGCAGGCCCTCACCGAGGAGGTCGAGGCCGCCCGCCGCCCGTTCACCGGGCCGCTGCACCTGGGCGTCATCCCGACCGTCGCGCCCTACCTGCTGCCCACCGTGCTGCGGCTGGTCCGCGACCGCTTCCCGGACCTGGAGCTGCACGTCCACGAGGAGCGCACCCCGTCGCTGCTGGAGGGCCTGGCCGCCGGGCGGCTGGACGTCCTGCTGCTCGCGCTGCCGGCCGGCGGGGCCTCGCCGACCAGGGACATCCCGCTGTTCGACGAGGACTTCGTCCTGCTCACCCCGCCCGGCCACCCGCTCGCCGGGCGGATCGACGTGCCGCGCGACGTGCTGCTCGACCTGGAAGTCCTGCTGCTGGAGGAGGGTCACTGCCTGCGCGACCAGGCGTTGGACATCTGCCGCGAGGTCGGCGCGGCCCCGGTGGGCTCGACCACCCGCGCAGCCGGCCTGTCCACCCTGGTCCAGCTGGTCGCCGGGGGCCTCGGGGTGACCCTGCTGCCCGCCACCGCGCTGGACGTCGAGGCCGGGCGCACCGATCGGCTGGCCGCCGTCCGCTTCGCCGCCCCGGCGCCCGGCCGCCGGATCGGGCTGGCCGTCCGGCCGGGCTCGGCCCGCAGCGCCGAGTACGAGCGCTTCGCGGCCGCGCTGCGCGAGGTGCTGGTCGAGCTGCCGGTGCGGATCGCCTCCTAGGGCCCTAGCGGAGTTCCGCTGCCGGGGTGCCCAGACAGAGCCCGACCGTCGTCGCGACCAGGAGCTCCAGCGCCTCCAGGGTGTCCTGGTCGGGGCGTTCGCCGGGTCGGTGCAGGGTGAGGTGGCGGGCCGTCAGGCCGTCGAAGCCGCTGAGGAAGTGGACGGCGATCCGGCGGGCGGGCAGCGCCAGGGGCAGGCCGTGGGCGGCCGCGAGGGCGCTGAGCATCTCGGTGGCGGTGCCCTCGATGTCGTGCTGGAGCCCGAGCATGATCTCCTGCATGTCCGGGTCGCGCATGGCCAGCGCCCCGAACTCGCTCAGCAGCACGCAGCGCCCGTGCTCGCCGGTGGCGGCCTCCCAGAGCGCGTGCACCAGGGTGCGGACCTGTTCGCCGAACGCGCCGTCGCCGGGGGAGGCGGCGCGCACCTCGCCGACGAAGTCGGACTTCAGCTGCTGGACGACCGCCCGGTAGAGGTCCTTCTTGGTGCCGAAGGTGTAGTGCACCGTCGCCTGTGCCACGCCCAGCTCGGCCGCGATCGCGCGGGTGCTGCCGGCCGCGATTCCCTCCCTGGTCATCAGGTCGATCGCGGCCTGGACCAGTTGCGGTCGGCGTTCGGAGGCGGGGACGTGAGCCATCCAGCCAGGGTAGCGCCACGAGCGGGCAACTGTGTCGCATGATCTTGTCGGTCAACTTTGTCACCCGACAAAGTTCGGTCTACGGTGGGACGCGACCTGCCCTGACCGACCCGAGGGACCGCCGATGGCCACGTACCTGTACCGACTGGGCCGATACTGCTTCCGGCGACGACGGGCCGTCGTCGCCGTCTGGATCGCCCTGCTCATCGCCATCGGCGGGGCCGCGGGCGCCTTCGCCGGCAAGACCACCGATGAGTTCAAGGTCCCGGGCACCGAGGCGCAGGCCACCCTGGACCGGATCAAGGACACCTTCCCGGCGCAGGGCCACGGCTCCGCGCAGGTCGTCTTCTCCGCCGGTGCGCCCGGCGGCATCGGGACGCCCGAGGCGGGCCGGGCGGTCGGCGAGGCCGTCGCCCGGATCGCCCAGGTGCCGGGCGTGGCCGCGGTGCCGGACCCGTACGCCACCGGCGCGCTCTCGCCGGACGGGAAGGTCGCGCTCGCGCTGGTCTCGTTCGACCACAAGCTCGCCGACGTCACCGACCAGCAGCGCGACGCCGTGAAGGCCGCCGCCGAGCCGGCCCGCGCGGCCGGGCTGGACGTGGCCTTCGGCGGCGACGCGTACAACACGATGGCCCGGATCGAGGGCGGCAGCGAGGCGATCGGCCTGGTGGTGGCCGGGCTGGTGCTGGTGGTGACCCTCGGCACGCTGGTCGCCGCCGGGCTGCCGCTGCTGACCGCGCTGGTCGGCGTCGGCGTGACGATGGCCGGCCTGCTGGCGCTCACCGGCTCCTTCGAGATCATCACCACCGCGCCGGTGCTGGCCCTGATGGTCGGCCTCGCCGTCGGCATCGACTACGCGCTGTTCATCCTCTTCCGGCACCGCCGCCACCTGGACGAGGGCCTGGAGCCGGAGGAGGCCGCAGCCCGCGCCACCGCGACCGCCGGCAGCGCCGTCGTCTTCGCCGGCCTGACCGTGGTCGTCGCGCTCGCCGGACTCGCCGTCGCGGGCGTCCCCTTCCTCACCGTGATGGGTCTGGCCGCCTCCGGGGCCGTGGTGGTGGCCGTCCTGGTCGCGATCACGCTGCTGCCCGCCGTGCTGGGATTCACCGGCCGGGCCATCGACCGGCTGCCGATCTGGAAGCGGGCCCTGACCGCCAACGGCCGCACCACCCTGGGCGAGCGCTGGGGCCGCTTCGTGGTCCGCCGCCCGCTGCCCGTCCTGCTGGTCGCACTGGCCGGGCTGGGCACCCTGGCGGTGCCCGCCGCGAGCCTGGACCTCGGTCTGCCGAGCGCCGGTTCGCAGGCCGCCGGGACGGACGCGCGCAAGGCGTACGACCTGGTCGGCGAGAGCTTCGGGCCGGGCTTCAACGCGCCGCTGGTGGTCGTGGTGGACGCCCACGGGGCTCCGCAGCCCGAGCAGGCGGTGCAGGGCGTGGCCGCGAAGCTCCGGACCCTCGACGGCGTCGGCACGCTGCTGCCGCCGGCCGTCGACCAGGCGAGCCGCACCGCGCTGGTGACCGTCATCCCGCGGACCGGCCCGGACCACGAGGACACCAAGGCGCTGGTCAACGAGATCCGCGGCCAGAAGGCGGAGCTGAAGTCGGCGACCGGCGCGGACATCGCCGTCACCGGCACCACGGCCGCCAACATCGACGTCTCCACCAAGCTCGGCCAGGCACTGCCGCCGTTCCTCGCGGTGATCGCCGGGATCGCGGTGGTGCTGCTGGCGCTGGCGTTCCGCTCGGTGCTCGTCCCGCTCAAGGCGGTGGCCGGGTTCCTGCTCAGCATCACCGCCTCGCTCGGCGCGGTGGTCGCGGTCTACCAGTGGGGCTGGCTGGACGGGCTGGTCGACGTGCCCAAGGTCGGGCCGGTGGTGAGCTTCGTGCCGATCCTGCTGATCGGCGTGCTGTTCGGGCTGGCGATGGACTACGAGCTGTTCCTGGTCTCCGGGATGAAGGAGCAGCACGTCCACGGCGCGGCCCCGCGCGAGGCCGTGGTGGCCGGGGTGCGGAACGGGGCCCGGGTGGTCACCGCGGCCGCGCTGATCATGGTGGCGGTGTTCGGCTCGTTCGTCTTCGGCCACGACCCGATCGTCCAGCCGATCGGCTTCGCCCTCGCGGTGGGCGTGCTGGTGGACGCCTTCGTGGTGCGGATGGCGCTGGTGCCGGCCACGATGGCGCTGTTCGGCAAGGCCGCCTGGTGGTTCCCGAAGCGGCTGGAGAAGGTCGTGCCGCGGGTGGACATGGAGGGCGAGCAGCTGATCGCCCGGCTGGCGGAGCAGCCGGCCAAGGAGCCGGCCAAGGAGCCGACCCGGGTCTGACGGCCCGTACGAGGCGCCCGGCGGGAACCCTCCCGCCGGGCGCCGTCACGTCTGTACGGGCAGCCGCTGCTCGAACCAGACCACCTTGCCGGTGCCCAGCCTGGTCGCGCCCCAGCGGTCCGCGCACCGGGCGACTATCTGCAGCCCGCGCCCGCGTTCGTCCTCCGGCCCGGTGCGGCGCGGGCGCGGCAGCAGCGGGCTGTCGTCGCCGACCTCGCAGCGCAGCCGGGTGGTGCGCACCAGGCTCAGGGTGACCGGCCGGGTCGCGTGCTGGACGGCGTTGGTCACCAGCTCGCTGACCATCAGCTCGGTCCCCTCGCTGAGCTCGTCCAGCCCCCAGCGGCGCAGCGTGTGCGCGGCCAGCCGACGGGCCCGGCCCGGCGTCTCGTTGCGCGGCTGGAGGTACCAGTGCGCGACGTCCCCGGCCGGGATGCCGTCGAAGCAGGCGCCGAGCAGCGCGATGTCGTCGCCGCGGTCGCCGGGCGGCAGGATCCGCAGCGCCTCCTGGCACAGCTGCTCGGGGGACTGCCAGCGGGCGGCGGCGATCCGGGCGCGCAGCACCTCCAGGCCGTCGCTGATCGGGCGGGTGCGGGTCTCCACCAGGCCGTCGGTGAACAACAGCAGCGCCGAGCCGGGCGGTGCGGGCAGCTCGACGGAGTTGAAGTCCACCCCGCCGACGCCGATCGGCGCCCCGGAGTCCAGCTCGACCAGCTCGGCGGTCCCGTCCGGGCGGACCAGCACCGGCGGGACGTGCCCGGCGTTGGCCATCACCACCCGGTTGGCGATCGGGTCGTACACCGCGTAGACGCAGGTGGCCAGGTGCTGTTCACGGCCGAGCCGCTGGGCCTGTTCGTCCAGGTGGTAGAGCACCTCGTGCGGCGGCAGGTCGAGGGCGGCCAGGGTCTGGGCGCTGGTGCGCAGCTGGCCCATGATGGCGGCCGAGGTGAGCGAGTGGCCCATCACGTCGCCCACGATCAGGGCGACCCGGTTGCCGGGCAGCGGGACGGCGTCGTACCAGTCCCCGCCGACCTGCGCGCCGCGCTCACCCGGCAGGTAGCGCTGGGCGATCCGGACGCCGTGCGACTGCGGCAGGCGCAGCGGCAGCATGCTGCGCTGGAGCTCGTTGGCGATCTCCCACTCGCGGGCGTAGCGCAGCGCGGTGTCCACGGCCAGCCCGGCCTGGGTGGCGAGGTGCGCCGCGGTCGCGGTGTCCGCGGCGTCGAAGACCGGGCGGCCGGTGCGTTCGGGAGGGCGGCGGATCAGTATCAGCAGCCCGAGCACGGCCTTGCGGCCGCGCAGCGGCAGGGCGAGGACGGAGGTGCCGGCGGCCAGCCGGGCCACCCCGCGGGAGCCGTACAGCTCGCGCAGCAGGGTCTCGGCGCGCTCGGCGGAGGGCGTGCCGAGGACGGCCGGCTCGGCGGGGCGGCGGCTCAGCAGGGCGTGGGCGAGGGCCCCGCCGCGGGTCACCAGATCGG
>NZ_JAHSQD010000447.1 GCF_020103755.1 Streptomyces sp. LS1784 | reverse complement strand
CCTCGCCGGGCAGCGCCGGCTCGTGCGCGCCGACCCTGGTGGGGGCGGGCCGGCCGGGCCGGAGGCCTCCGCGTGGGCGGCGGCCTCCGACAGCAACGGTAACGGTTGGGCTCGAAACGGTGTCCGAGCCGGCCGGTGACGGACCTGGCCAAGGCGGGGCCGGGCCGGGTCCGGAGTGGCGCCTGGCTCGGCCCGCCTGCCGGCGGGCCGGGCCAGGCGGTAGCCGGTCTAGACGGTGACCGACTCCCGGGCCGGGGCCGACTCGCGGGCGGCGGTCGCCAGCTTGCTGCCCTCGACGTCCACGTCCGGTATCAGCCGGTCGAGCCAGGCCGGCAGCCACCAGGCGCGGCGGCCGAGCAGGGCGAGGACGGCCGGAACGATGGTCATCCGGACGACGAAGGCGTCGAAGGCGACGGCCGCAGCGAGTCCCAGACCCATCATCTTGATCATCGGTTCGCTCATCCCGATGAAGCCCGCGAAGACGGCGATCATGATGAACGCGGCCGCGGTGACCACCCGGGCGTTGTACCGGAAGCCGGTGACGATCGCCTCGCCGGGCTGCTCGCCGTGGACGAAACCCTCACGGATCCTGGTGACCAGGAACACCTCGTAGTCCATGGCGAGGCCGAAGACCACACCGATCATGAAGATCGGCATCATGCTCATCACCGGGCCGGTCTGCTCCACGCCGATCAGGTTCGCCAGCCAGCCCCACTGGAAGACCGCGACCACGGCGCCGAGCGCGGCGACCACCGAGAGCAGGAAGCCGAGCGCCGCCTTCAGCGGGACGAGGACGGAGCGGAAGACCACCAGCAGGAGGATGACCGCGAGGCCGACCACCACCGCGAGGTAGGGCAGCAGCGCGTCGCTGAGCTTCTGCGAGACGTCGATGTTCATCGCCGTGGTGCCGCTGACCAGGACCGTCGCCCCGGTGGCCGACTTCAGGCCGGCGGCGTCGCCGCGGATGGCGTGCACGATGTCCTTGGTCTCGGCCTCGCTCGGGCCCGTCGCCGGGACGGCGTTGAGCAGGGCCGTGTCGCCCTCCTTGTTGAACATCGGCGGCGTGACCGCGATGACCCCGTGCACACCGGAGACCTTCTTGGCGACCTCGCTCGCGGCGGCCTTCGGGTCGGCGGCGCCCTTGACGTCCACCAGGATCGTCAGCGGGCCGTTGAAGCCGGGGCCGAAGCCCTCGGAGAGCAGGTCGTAGGCGCGGCGCTGGGTGGTGGAGGTGGGCTTGGCCTCGTCGCCCGGCAGGCCGAGCCGCAGGTCGAGCGCCGGGGCGGCGAGCACCCCGAGGCCGATGACACCGCCGAGCAGCACCGCGAGCGGGCGGCGCAGCACGAAGCGGGCCCAGCGGGCGCCGCCGTTCTCCTTCGCGGCCGGGGCCACACCGTGGGCCTTGCGGGCCTTGCGGGGCAGTACCTTGCGGCCGATGAAGCCGAGCAGCGCGGGGACCAGGCTGAGCGCGACCAGTACGGCGATGACGACCGTCCCGGCGGCGGCCATGCCCATCTTGGCCAGGATCGGGATGCCGACCACGGAGAGGCCGGCGAGCGCGATCACCACGGTGAGGCCGGCGAAGACCACCGCGGACCCGGCAGTGCCGACGGCCCGGCCGGCCGCCTCCTGGGGCGTGCGGCCCTCGGCGAGCTCGGCGCGGTAGCGGGAGACGATGAACAGCGCGTAGTCGATGCCGACCGCCAGGCCGAGCATCATGGCGAGCGTGCCGGTGGTGGCGGAGAGCCCCAGCGTGCTGCCGAGCGCGGTGATCAGCGACATGCCGAGGCCGACGCCGACCAGCGCCGTGAGCAGCGGCAGCCCGGCCGCGACCAGCGAGCCGAAGGTGATCACCAGGACGACGGCCGACAGCGCCATGCCGATCGCCTCGCTGCTGCCGCCCGCCTCGCCCGTGGCCATCAGCGCGTTGCCGCCGATCTCGACCTTGAGCCCGGCGTCCCGGCCGTGCTGGGCAGCCTGTTCCAGGGCGTCGGTCGCGCCCTTGGACACCTCTCCCGCCTTGGCGGAGTAGCTCACGGTCGCGTACGCGGTGGTGCCGTCCGTGGAGACGGCGCCCTGCATCGTGAACGGGTTCACCGCGCCGGTGACCTGCTCGGACCGGGCGACCTCGTCGACCGTCCGCTCGACCGCCTGCTGGTTGGGCGCGGCGGTGATCTTCTGGCCGGAGGGGGCGACGAACACCAGTCGCGCCGAGGCGCCGTCGGCGTGGCCGCCGGGGAAGCGCTCGTTCATCAGGTCGAAGGCCTTCTGCGCTTCCGTGCCGGGCATCGCGAAGCCGTCGTCGGGTGCGGCGGGCGCCTTGGCCGCCAGGACCCCGCCGACCGCCAGTACGGCGACCCAGAGGAAGGTCACCAGCCTGCGCCGGACGAAGGCCCATCGGCCCAGACGGTAGAGGAACGTGGCCACGGGAGAGCGGACTCCTTCGGATGCGGTTCTCGGAAACGGACGCGCCACGGCCGGCCGGGCGTCCTGGTGGACGCGGTCCGCCGCAGCATGACCCATCCTTGATCGCCGACCCCCACTCCGTCGTCGTCCCTGCGCAGGCCGTTTGCGTACTGCGGACGCAGTAGTGCCCTCCCCCGCACGGAGGAGCGCACGCCCCACGCCGGAAGCAGTGCCCGGACCTGCGGCGGAAGCAGTTCCGGTCACCCGCGCGGGCGGCGACCGCGGGCCGCGGACCGGTGGGCGAAGTAGCGTGATGTGCCTGACCCGTCCGCTGTCGTGCGGTTCGGGATGATCCGACCCGATCGGTGCTGCTTTCGCAGCCCGCCGCCGGAGGTGCCCCATGGGCGTTCCAGCCGCCCGCATCGTGTTCGACCAGAGCGACCGAGCGGCGGTCGCCGAAGCGGTGACCGAGATGCTCACCACCGGCGCGCTGACCCTCGGTCCGTGGACCGAGCGCTTCGAGCAGGCCTTCGCCGCCGAGCACGGCGCCTCGCACGCCGTCGCGGTGAGCAGCGGCACGGCGGCGCTGGAGGTGATCCTGCGCAGCATCGACGTCCGGGGCCGCGACGTGGTCGTCCCCGCCGTCACCTTCTACGCGACCGCCGGCGCGGTGGTGCACGCGGGCGGGCGACCGGTCTTCGCCGACGTCGACCCGGCCACCCTCGCGCTCTCCTCCGAGACCCTGGAGGCGGCGCTCACCCCGGACACCGCCGCCGTCGTCCTGGTGCACATCGGCGGGCTGATCGGCCCGCAGGTCGACGCCGTGCGCGCGCTGTGCGACCGGCGCGGCGTCCCGCTGGTCGAGGACGCCGCGCACGCCCACGGCAGCACCTTCGACGGGCGCGCCGCCGGGACCTTCGGCCTGGCCGGGGCCTTCTCCTTCTACCCGACCAAGGTCACCACCAGCGGCGAGGGCGGGATGATCCTCACCGAGTCGCCGGAGCTGCGCGACGAGGCCCGGGTCCACCGCGACCAGGGCAAGGGCTCCTTCACCACCAACCACCACGTGAAGCCCGGCTACGCCTGGCGGATGAGCGAGCCGCACGCCGCGATCGGTGCGGTGCACCTGCGCCGGCTGAAGGAGTTCATCGAGACCCGCCGCGCCGTCGCCCGCCGCTACGACGCCGCCCTCGCCGGGCTGGACGGCCTCGACCCGGTGCTCGAACCGCCCGGCTGCCGTGGCAACTACTACAAGTACGTGGCGCTGCTGCCGTCCGGTGTGGACCGCGCGGAGTTCAAGCGGGCGGTGGCCGAGGAGCACGGGGTGCGGCTGTCCGGCGAGGTCTACGACCTGCCGCTGCACCTCCAGCCGGTGCTCGCCCCGTACCGGCGCGGGCCGCTGCCGGTGGCCGAGGACGTCTGCGCGCGGCAGGTCTGCCTGCCGGTGCACTCCGACATGACCGAGGACGAGACGCAGCAGGTGATCGACGCCGTCTCCGCGGTGTACCGGCGACTGGCCGGAGCGAAGGGAGCAAGATCGTGCGGATAGCCGTCACCGGGGGCTGCGGGTTCATCGGCTCACACGTCGTGGACCACCTGATCGCGGCCGGCCACGACGTCCTCGCGGTGGACACCACCGACAAGTACCTCAACCCGGACGCCGAGCACGCGCGGCTCGACGTCCTCAATCTCAAGGCCCTCACCGCCGCGCTGTCCGGCAGCGAGGTGGTCTACCACCTGGCCGCCATGGCTGACGTCGAGCAGGTCTGCGCCGACCCGGTCCGCGCGGTGCGGACCAACATCGACGGCACCGAGGCCGTCCTGGAGGCCGCCCGGCGCAGCGGCCTGAGCCGGACCGTGCTGGCGAGCACCGTCTGGGTCTACGGCGCCGCTATCGCCGACGGTCAACTCGACAGCGGCGAGCAGGAGTTGGACGAACACGTGCCGATCGAGCTGGAGCACAGCGGCCATCTGTACGTGGCCACCAAGCTCGCTTCCGAGATGCTGGTTCACAGCTACCGCGAGCTCTACGGGCAGCACTTCACCATCCTGCGCTACGGCATCCCGTACGGCCCCCGGATGCGGGACGAGCTGGTCGTCGCCCGGTTCGTCCAGGCCGCGCTGGCCGGGCGGCCGATCACCATCGCCGGGGACGGCCGGCAGAGCCGCAACTTCGTCTACGTCGAGGATCTCGCGGACGCCCACGTCCGGGTCCTCTCCCCCGCCGCCGAGGACCGGACCTTCGCGCTGGAGGGCTCGACGGCCGTCTCGGTGCGGGACATCGCCGACACGGTGGACGGCCTGCTGGGGCCCGTCACCATCGAGCACATCGACGGGCGGAAGGCCGACTACACGGGGCGGCGGATCTCCTCGGCACAGGCCAAGCGGCTGCTGGACTGGTCTCCGAGCACCCACTTCACGGACGGCGTACGGCGGTACGCGGACTGGTACCGGGCCACCGTCGGCTCGGCCGCCGGCGCCTGACGGGGCCGTCCGATGCCGCACGCCCTGCTGGTCTCCGGCTCGCTCGGGCAGGGCCACGACGTGATGGCGCAGGCCTGCGCGGACACCCTGCGGGAGTACGGCTGGACCACCCGCACCGTCGACGCCATGGCCCTGCTCGGGCGGCGCTCGGGCGCGGCCGGGGAGGCGGTGTTCCGCCGGCTGCTCGACCTTCCCGGGGTGTACGACGCCTTCCACTTCTCGGCGCTGCGGCCGGGCGCCCGGATCGCCCTGCTCGCCGACGCCGCGGCCCGCAACCGGCTGGTCCCGGCGCTGCGGGAGCTGATCGGGGCACAGCGGCCGCAGCTGGTGGTCTCGGTGTTCGCCACCGCGACCTCGGCGGTCAACCGGCTGCTGCGGCAGGCACCGGAGCGGGAGTTCCGGCACTTCGTCTTCTGCACGGACGTGACGCCGCACCGGCTCTGGGTGCAGGAGGGGACGGACCTGTTCCTGGTCACCTCGGAGGTCGCCGCGTGTGCGGTGCGGCGGTACCGGCCGGACGCCGACATCGTCGTCGTGCCGGCGCCGCTGCGGAAACCGTTCTACGGCCCGCCGGAACGGGCCGCAGCACGCGCGGAGCTGGGCGTGCCGGCGGGCGCCGCGTGCGTGCTGCTGATGTCGGGCTCCTGGGGGCTCGGCCCGCTCGCCCGAACCGCCGCCTCGCTGGCCGCCGCCGGACCGCACGTGCTCGCGGTGGCCGGGCACAACCGGGAACTGGAGCGCCGGCTGCGGGGTGCCGCGCGCCGCGAGCCCCGGCTGCACCCCTTCGGCTACACCGAGCGCGTCCCCGCGCTGATGGCCGCCGCCGACCTGGTGGTCACCAGCTCGGGCGACACCTGCAGCGAGGCCCGGGCACTGGGCCGGCGGCTGCTGCTCCTCGACATCGTGCAGGGGCACGGACGCGACAACCTCCAGCACGAGCTGGAACTCGGCCACGCCGACGTCGCCACCGCCCACCCGGCCGAGGTGGTCCGCAACGCCCTGGCCGCGCTCGGCCGCCCCGAGCCCCCGCCGTCCGCCGGGGCGACACCGGCGGCCTGGCAGGAGGGGTTCGGAGCGGCGCTGCGGCGGGTGGGACTGGGATAGCCGAAGCCGGTGAGGCCGGGGTGGCCGAGGGTTCGGCGCACGCCGATGGTGCCCGAGCAGGTGAGGGTGCCGGTCACCGTGCCGGTGCGCTGGGGGTACCGGTGTCCGGCGGTCCTGACGACGTGTCCGTCACACCGGACGGTCCCCGCCGACGGGCGGCGGCACCCGGTGGTCGCGGAGGGGGCCGAGGGTCAGCCGGTGGGTGCGGCAGTGGTCGGCGATCAGCGGGAGCGCGGCGAGGGTGGCGCGCCAGGAGTCGGGGGCGGAGGTGCAGTCGGAGTCGTGCAGCAGGAGGGTGGCACCGCCGGTGAGGCCGGGGCGGGCGGTCGCGTAGACGGACTCGCCGGTGGCCCCCGCCGCCCAGTCGCGGCCCCAGGCGGTCCACAGCACGCTGCGCAGGCCGAGACGGCGGGCGGCCAGGGCCGGGCCTGCGGCCAGGACACCGTACGGCGGGCGGTACCAGAGCGGACGGGCCCCGCAGAGTTCGGTCACGGCCTCGGCGGCACGGCGCAGTTCGCGCAGGTCGCGGGCGGGGGCCGGGTACCACTGCGGCCGGTGGTACCAGCCGTGGACGGCCACCTCGTGGCCGCGCAGCACCAGCTCGCGGCCGAGCGCGGGGGCGCGCTCCAGCATCGCGCCGAGCAGGAAGAAGGTGGCGCGGGCGCCGAGTTCGTCCAGCGCGTCGAGGACGTACGGGGTGCTGCGCGGATCGGGGCCGTCGTCGAAGGTCAGGGCGACGTGGCCCGGCGCGGTGCCGTGGCCGGCGGTGCGGCGGGCCAGGGTGCGGCGCAGTGGCGGCAGGCGGACGGCAGCCGGGGCGAGGTGC
>NZ_JAHSQD010000446.1 GCF_020103755.1 Streptomyces sp. LS1784 | reverse complement strand
CCCCCGGCGCGCCCGATGCCACCGGCACCGGCACCGGCACCGGCACCGGCACCGGCACCGGCACCGGGCCCGCGCCCGTGCCCCCGACCAAGCAGTTCGCGGCCGGGGACGACGTCGGCTTCCTGCACGTCCCGGCGATGGGCCGGGGCTACCAGGTGCTGATCCGGATGGGCACCTCCGCCGAGGTCCTGGACGACGGCGTGGCGGGCGTCTACGAGCAGCCGTACAAGGCCGCGATGCCCTGGGACCAGCAGGGCAACTTCGCGCTGGCCGCCCACCGGGACGGCCACGGCGCCAAGTTCCACGACCTGGACGCCGTCCACCAGGGCGACGCGGTCGTGGTCGAGACCAAGGACAAGTGGTACGTCTACAAGGTCGACAACACCCTGGCGGAGACGTCCAAGTACGACACCGGCATCGTGGCACCCGTCCCGGCCCGCTCCGGCTACGCCGCTCCCGGCCGCTACATCACCCTGACCACCTGCACGCCGGTGTACACCTCGCGCTACCGGATGGCCGTCTGGGGGAGCCTGGTGCGGGTGGACGACATGGACGCCAAGCGCACCCCGCCGCCGGAGCTGCGGCACTCCTGAAGCCGCTCACGGGCCTCCTGGGGGCCGGTACGGAAATGCCCGAGGGCCCGCCGCAAGCGTTGCGGCGGGCCCTCGGGCGTCCCTGGGAGTCACCCCGGCGTCCGGCCCCGGCTCAGCCGAACCAGGGGAAGATCGGAGGCCTAGTGGTCCCCTTTGGCGGGTGGGGTGGTGGGGTCGCCCCCTTTCGGCGGCTCGGCCGCCTTGGTGTACAGCTGGATCTGGGTGTTCGGGTCGACCTGGGTGCCGGCCGGCGGGTTGCTCTGCTGCACCGTCGCGTTCGGGTCCGCGGGGCCGCTGACCACCGTGTACGTCAGGCCGAGTGCCTTCAGCTGGTTGGCGGCGTCCGACAGCTTGACGTTCGCCAGCGGCGGGACCTGGGGCTTGTCCTGCGCCTTGTAGACGGTCAGCGAGATCTTGGTGTTGGCCGGGGCCTTGGTGTTGGCCGGGACCGACTGGAAGGCGACGGTGTTGACCTTGCTCGGGTCGGGGGCCGTGGCGGTCTTCGAGGCGTCCACCTGGAAGCCGAGGCCCTGGAGGGTGGCCGTCGCGTCCTCCTTCTGGGAGCCGACCACGTTCGGCACGTTCACCTTGGCCTTGCCCTGCGACACGGTCAGCTTGATCGGGGTGCTCGGGTCGACGGCCGCGTTGGCCGCCGGGTCCTGGGCGGTGACGGTGTCCTGCGCGGCGTTGTCGTCGTCCTTGTACTCGGTGGTGACGTTGGTGAAGCCCGCGTCGGCGAGGGCCTTGACGGCCTGGTCCTTGGGCTTGCCGACCACGGGGGGGAGCGGCGCCTTGGCCGGGCCCGAGGAGATCTGCACCGTGATGGTGGAGGTCTCGACGACCTGGGTGCCCGGCAGCGGGGTCTGGGTGCAGACCTGGTCCTTCTTGACGTTGGCGTCCGGGCAGGCGATCTTCTCGCCCTCGGTCACCACGAGCTTGGGACCGGCCCCGGTGGCGGCCGTCTTGGCCTCCGCCAGGGTCTTGCCGACCAGGTTCGGCGCGGTGACCTTCGCGGCGTCCTTCGTGCCCTTGTCACTGAACATCGCCTGGGCGACGAAGAAGGTGCCGACCAGGACCAACACGGCGGCCACCGCCAGCACGATCCAGGAGGTGTTGCTCTTCTTCGGCGGGTCCTCGCCCCTGCGGCCGCGGCCGTAGCCGTCGTCGTTGCCGCCGACCGCGGGGCCGGCGTGGGTCTGGCCGTAGCCGTCGTCCTGGTAGCCGCCCTGCCCGTAGCCGGGCTGCCCGGAGGCCTGCGGCAGGACGGTGGTCGGGCCGCCGCCGGGCTGCTGCGGCAGGACGTTGGTCTGGCCGTACGGGTCGTGCTGCTGCGGGTAGCCGTTCTGGTCGTAGCCGTACCCGGCCGGGCCCATGCCGTACGCGGCGGCCTGCTGGGCGGCGGCCACCGGCAGGCCGTCGAGGAAGCGCTCGATGTCGTCGCGCATCTCGTCGGCGGTCTGGTAGCGGTAGTCGCGGTCCTTGGCGAGCGCCTTCAGCACGATCGCGTCGATCTCGGGGCGCACCTCGGGATCGAAGACGGACGGCGGCTGCGGTTCCTCCCGGACGTGCTGGTAGGCCACCGCGACCGGGGAGTCGCCGACGAACGGCGGGCGGACGGTCAGCAGCTCGTAGAGCAGGCAGCCGGTGGAGTAGAGGTCGGAGCGGGCGTCGACCTGCTCGCCCTTGGCCTGCTCGGGGGAGAGGTACTGGGCGGTGCCGATGACGGCCGAGGTCTGCGTCATGGTCATTCCGGCGTCGCCCATCGCACGGGCGATGCCGAAGTCCATGACCTTGACGTTGCCCTGCCGGGTCAGCATCACGTTGGCCGGCTTGATGTCGCGGTGCACGATGCCGGCCCGGTGCGAGTACTCCAGGGCCTGGAGGATGCCGATGGTCATCTCCAGCGCGCGCTCGGGCAGCAGCCGGCGCCCGGAGTGCAGCAGCTCGCGCAGCGTGGACCCCTCGACGTACTCCATCACGATGTACGGGATGGAGATGCCGTCGATGTAGTCCTCGCCGGTGTCGTACACGGCGACGATCGCGGGGTGGTTCAGGGACGCCGCCGACTGTGCCTCGCGGCGGAAGCGGGCCTGGAACGACGGATCCCGGGCCATGTCGGCCCGGAGCGTCTTCACTGCGACGGAGCGGCCGAGTCGGGTGTCATGGCCGAGGTACACCTCGGCCATGCCGCCGCGTCCGAGGACGCCGCCGAGCTCGTACCTGCCGCCGAGGCGACGAGGCTCTTCCATAGTTCCGACCCTCTCCCTCACCGGCCGGTGAGGTTGTGACGTAGGCGTCCCCGCACGCTCTGGGTGACGCCGCGCGGTCCGCGACCGGTTCTCCGGCCGGGCCGTGCGGTGCCTCGCGGGCGGCAACGGGCACACCCGCTGCTGGCGGATACGCTACCGGTCGTACCGCATCGGACCGGAGTCGACCGTCGGCCGATATCAGACCGGTATCCGGACGACGGTGCCGATCGTGACATTCCCCTCACCCCGGATCCGCGCTCCTACTTGCCGAGTGCGGCCTGCATCACCGCCTTGGCGATCGGGGCCGCGAGCCGGCCACCGCTGATGCCGTCGCGGTTCTGGGACCCGTCCTCGACCACCACCGCGACCGCGACCGACTGGCCGTCCGGGGTCTTGGCCCAGGAGGTGAACCAGGCGAACGGCAGCCCGGCGTTGTCCTCGCCGTGCTGCGCGGTGCCGGTCTTGCCGCCGACCTGGAGTCCGGGGATCTGGGCGTTCTTGCCGGTGCCGTTCTCGACCACCGAGACCATCAGGTCCTGCATCTTCTGCGCGGTGGCCGGGCTCATCGGCTGGGAGAACTGCTTCTCGGTGTGCTTGGAGACGGTGGTCAGCGTGGCCGAGCGCTCCTGGTCGACCAGGTACGGCTGCATCAGGCTGCCGTTGTTGGCGATCGCGGCGGAGACCATGGCCATCTGCAGCGGGGTGGCGCGGGTGTCGTGCTGGCCGATCGAGTCCTGGGCGGTGCCGTCCAGGCTCGGGCTGTCCGGGAAGACGCTCTTCTCGGAGCGGACCGGGGTGTCGATCGTGCTGTTGAAGCCGAACTTCTCGGCCTGCGCCCGCATCTTCTCCTTGCCCAGGTCCGCGCCCATCTTGGCGAAGACCGTGTTGCAGGACTGGTCCATGCCGGACTTGATGGTGGCGTTCTCGCAGCGCTCGTTGGGGCTCTCGTTCTTCAGCTGCGTGGTGGTGTTGGGCAGGATGTACGGCTCGGGCGTGTCCGTGGCGTCGTCGATGCCCTGGTACCGGCCGTTCTCGAACGCCGCGGTCGCGGTGACCAGCTTGAAGGTCGAGCCGGGCGGATAGGTCTCCTTCAGCGCCCGGTTGAGCATCGGCTTGTTCGGGTCCGCGTTGAGGTCCGTCCAGGCCTTGGTGTCGGCGGCCTCGCCGCCGGCGAAGGTGCCCGGGTCGTAGGAGGGGGTGGAGACCAGGCCCAGGATCGCGCCGGTCTTCGGGTCGAGCGCGACCACCGCGCCCTTCTTGTTCCCCATGGCGTCGAAGGCGGCCTTCTGGACCTTGGCGTTGATGGTGGTCACGACGTCGCCGCCGCGCTTCTGCTCGCCGGTCAGCATGTCCAGGGTGTTCCGGAAGAACAGCCGGTCGTCGGTGCCGGAGAGGATGCCGTCCTCCAGGTTCTCCAGCTGGTTGGAGCCGTAGGCCTGGGAGGAGTAGCCGGTCACCGGGGCGTACATCGGGCCGTCGACCCAGGAGCGCTTGTACTTGTAGCGCAGGCCGTTGACGAAGTCGGACCTGGTGACCGGCTGGCCGCTGACGATGATGTTGCCGCGCGGGTGGGCGTAGCGGTCGTACAGCTGGCGCTTGTTGTTCTTGTTGGTCGCCCAGGACTCGGCCTGGACGCCCTGCACCCAGTTGGTGCGCACCATCAGGGCCAGGATCAGCACGAGGCAGAAGATCGAGACCCGGCGGATCGGCTTGTTCATCGGGCGGGTCCTCCCTGGCCCTCGGTGGCCGGGGCCGGTTCGGCCCCGGGGCGGCGGGCGCTGTCGCTGATCTTCAGCAGGATCGCGACCAGCGCCCAGTTGGCGACCACGGACGAACCGCCCTGGGCGAGGAACGGCATGGTCATACCGGTCAGCGGGATCAGCCCGGTGACACCGCCGGCCACGACGAACACCTGGATCGCCATCGCCGAGGAGAGCCCGACGGCGAACAGCTTGCCGAACGGGTCGCGGGCGGCGAGCGCGGTGCGCAGACCGCGCTGCACCAGCAGCGCGTACAGCAGGAAGATCGCCATCAGTCCGGCCAGCCCGAGCTCCTCGCCGAAGGAACCCAGGATGAAGTCGCTCTTGGCAGCGAAGCCGATCAGCCAGGAGCGGCCCTGGCCGAGGCCCGAGCCGGTGACCCCGCCGGAGCCGAGCGCCATCAGCGACTGGCCGATCTGCTCGGTGGCGCCCTTCGGCGGGTTCGGGCCGAAGACGGCCATCGGGTCGAGCCAGGCGTTGATGCGGACCTTCACGTGGTTGGCGGTCGAGGCGACCGCCACCGCGCCGCCGACCGACATCAGCAGGCCGAACAGGATCCAGCTGGTCCGCTCAGTGGCGACGTAGAGCATCACCACGAACAGGCCGAAGAACAGGAAGGACGTGCCCAGGTCGTTCTCGAAGATCAGGATCAGCAGGCTGAGCAGCCAGATCACGATGATCGGGCCGAGGTCGCGGCCGCGCGGCAGGTACAGGCCCATGAACCGGCGGCTGGCCAGCGCCAGGGCGTCCCGCTTGACCATCAGGTAGCCGGCGAAGAAGACGGTCAGGATGATCTTGGCGAACTCGCCGGGCTGGATGGAGAAGCTGCCCATCCGGATCCAGATCTTGGCGCCGAAGTCCTCGTCCCGGGACGGGAAGAAGGCCGGTGCGGCGAGCAGGACCAGGGCCACCACCATCGAGATGTAGGTGTAGCGCTGGAGCACCCGGTGGTCCTTCAGCAGGACCATCACCGCGATGAAGCCGGCGATCCCGAGGGCCGACCACATCAGCTGGTTCTCGGCCGCCGGGTAGTTGTTCTTGAGCAGCTTGCCGGCCTTGTCCAGGCGCCAGATCATCACCACCCCGAGCCCGTTCAGCAGGGTGGCGATCGGCAGCATCAGAGGGTCCGCGTACGGCGCGAAGCGGCGCACCAGCAGGTGCGCGACCATCGCCAGAGCGCCCATGCCGAACCCGTAGCCGAGCATGCCCGCGGGCAGCTTGCCGTCCATCGCGAGGCCGACGTTGGCGTACGCGAGGACCGGGATCAGCACCGCGAAGGCCAGCATGGCCAGCTCGGTGTTGCGCCGGTTGGGCGCCCCCTGCGGGGAGATCGTGGTGTTGCCCCGCCGACGGGGGGCGGCGCGTTCGGCCGTCGCCCGGCGCCGGCCGGACCGGGTGGTTTCTTGGCTCAGGTCGTAGCTGCTCACGTGGTGACCGCTCCCTGACGGCCGGCAAGCCCGTTCGGGGCGGACCTATGTCGGATCACGGATGTCACTGCTTCGGGCAGGAGTTCGCCCGGCTGAGCTCCTCTTCGGTCAACGGAGCCTGGTCGCCCTGCGTGGCCGGAGGGGTGGCGTTCGGCGCCGGGGCGGGTGCCCCCGGGGCGGTCGGCGTCGGTGCGGTCGAGGGACCGGTGCTCGGCGTCGCCGCGGCCGGGCCGCGGTTCTTCTCGGTCGGGGTGGGCGTGGCGGCCAGGTACACGGCCTGGGACGCCTGGGTGGCGGGCGGTGCGGCCGGGACGGTCGCCTTCGCGGCCCGCTGGCAGAGCTGGACCCAGCCGTCGAGCTCGTTGACCGTCGACTGGGCGTCCTTCATGCTGCCGACCGAGATGGTCTTCTTCACGTGGACCTGCTGGTCCTCGGGCAGCCACTTCAGCTGGATCTTGCTGTAGGAGGAGTGCACCGAGGACAGGCTCAGGCCGGCCAGGTTCTGGTTGATGCCCTGGTAGATCGCGACGTGGTCGTCCTGGGTGCCGACGTAGTACTGGTCCTGGGTCCACTGGTAGCCGACGTAGCCGGCGCCGCCGAGCAGCCCGAGCGTGACCAGGACGGCCAGCGAGACCGTCAGGCCCTTGCGCCTGCGCTTCGCGGGCCGACCCTCGTCGAGGCCCTCGGTGCCGTACACCGAGGGCTCGCCGGAGCCGTACTCGCCGTCGTAGCCCTCGGCGGGGCCGAAGCCGCCCTGCGCGGCGTCGTAGCCCTCGGCCGGGCCGAAGGCGCCCTGCGGGCCGCGGCCGAGGCC
>NZ_JAHSQD010000445.1 GCF_020103755.1 Streptomyces sp. LS1784 | reverse complement strand
CGCGGCGACGCCCGCCAGCCCCTGGCCGGCGCCCAACCCACCGACGCCCCTGCCGGGGCCCCCACCGCGCAGCCCACCGCCGAGCCGACGCCCGAGCCGGCCAAGCCCAAGGTGGCCATGCCGGTCGCCCGGCACGGCCTGGGCGAACTGTTCGGCGAGGCCGGCACCCACTGGGCCAACCGGCACACCGGCATCGACTTCCCGGTGGACGGCGGCTCCGAGGTCTACGCCGTGACCGACGGCACCCTTCGGACCCAGTGGAACCCGTTCTACGGCTACATGACGATCATCAAGATGCCCGACGGCACCGAGGCCTGGTACTGCCACCTGCGGGCGTACAAGGTGCGCAAGGGCCCGGTGAAGCAGGGTGACGTGATCGCCTTCGTCGGCAGCAGCGGCAACAGCACCGGCCCGCACCTGCACTTCGAGATCCGGCCGCCGGGCAGCGGGCCGATCGACCCGCTGCCCTGGTTCCTCTCGAACGGGCTGGACCCGCGCTAGCGGATCAGAGCTTCTCCACCGGCGCGTAGCGCAGCAGCAGCTGCTTGCGCCCGTCGGTGCCGAAGTCGACGGTGGCCTGGGCCCGGTCGCCGACGCCCGTGACGGCCACCACCGTGCCCAGCCCGAAGCTGTCGTGGGTGACCCGGTCGCCGACCGCCAGCGAGACGGCCTCGCGCTCCACCACCTGGCCGCCGCGCCGCGCCGACTGCCCCCAGCCGGCCTTCGGCGAAGCCGACGAGGACGAACGCGAACTCCCGCCCCCGGACGAGGACTTGCCCCAGGACGAGCCCGAGGAGTAGCCGCGCTGGACCGGCGCCTGGGCCGCCCCGGTGCGCTTCCACTCCACCAGCGCCTCCGGGATCTCCTCCAGGAACCGCGAGGCCGGGTTGTAGGCCGGCTGCCCCCAGGCGCTGCGCAGCACCGAGCGGGTCAGGTACAGCCGCTCGCGGGCCCGGGTGAGCCCGACGTACGCGAGCCGGCGCTCCTCCTCCAGCTCCTTGACCTGGTTGAGCGCCCGCATGTGCGGGAAGATCCCGTCCTCCATGCCGGTCAGGAAGACCACCGGGAACTCCAGGCCCTTGGCGGTGTGCAGGGTCATCATCGTGATGACGCCCTGCCCGTCCTCGTCCTCGTCCGGACTTCCTCCCTCTGTCCCGTACTGCTTCGCATCCGGGAGCTGGTCGGAGTCGGCGACCAGCGCGACCCGCTCCAGGAAGTCGGCCAGCGAGCCGACCGGCGGCGTGCCCTCCTCCCCGGCGTCCGGCCGCTCGCCCGGGTCCTGCTCGTACTCCAGGGCGACGGAGGCGAGCTCCTGGAGGTTCTCCACCCGGGTCTCGTCCTGCGGGTCCGTCGACGCCTGGAGCTCGGCCAGGTAGCCGGTCTCCTCCAGGACGGCCTCCAGCACCGCCGCCGGGCCCGCGCCCGACTCGACGACCTGGCGCAGCCCGGCCATCAGGGTGTTGAACTTCTTGACGGCGTTGGCCGAGCGCGCGGCCATCCCGTACGCCTCGTCGACCCGCACCAGCGCCTGGGCGAAGGAGATCCGCTCCCGCGCGGCGAGCGCGTCGATCATCGCCTCGGCCCGCTCGCCGATGCCGCGCTTGGGCACGTTGAGGATCCGGCGCAGCGGCACGGTGTCCTCCGGGTTGGAGAGCACCCGCAGGTACGCCAGGACGTCCCGGACCTCCTTGCGCTCGTAGAAGCGCACCCCGCCGACCACCTTGTACGGCAGGCCGACCCGGATGAACACCTCCTCGAACACGCGGGACTGGGCGTTGGTCCGGTAGAAGATCGCGACGTCGCCCGGCTTGGCCTCGGCCTTGTCGGTGAGCCGGTCGATCTCGTCGGCGATGAACTGGGCCTCGCCGTGCTCGTCGTCCGCGACGTAGCCGATCACCTTCTCGCCGTGCTCGCCGGCCGTCCACAGCTTCTTCTCGCGGCGGTTGGCGTTGCGCTCGATGACGGCGTTGGCGGCGCTCAGGATCGTCTGGGTGGAGCGGTAGTTCTGCTCCAGCAGGATCGTGGTCGCGTTCGGGTAGTCCTCCTCGAACTGGAGGATGTTGCGGATGGTCGCGCCGCGGAAGGCGTAGATCGACTGGTCCGCGTCACCGACCACGCACAGCTCGGCCGGCGGCACCTCGGCCAGGCGCCCGGCCGCCGGGTTCACGAGCTCGCCGTCCACGGTGCGCCGGGGGGCGTCGGCCACCGAGCCGCCGGTCAGCTCGCGGACCAGCGTGTACTGGGCGTGGTTGGTGTCCTGGTACTCGTCGACCAGGATGTGCCGGAACCGGCGCCGGTAGTGCTCGGCGACGTCGGGGAAGGCCTGCAGCAGGTTCACCGTCGTCATGATGATGTCGTCGAAGTCCAGCGCGTTGGCCTCGCGCAGGCGCCGCTGGTAGAGCGCGTACGCCTCCGCGAGCTTCTTCTCCATCGGGTTGGCGGCCCGGTCGGCGAAGGTCTCCTCGTCGATCAGCTCGTTCTTGAGGTTGCTGATCTTCGCCGTGAAGGACTTCGGCGGGAACTGCTTCGGGTCCAGGTCGAGGTCGCGGCAGACCAGCGACATCAGCCGCTGCGAGTCGGCCGAGTCGTAGATCGAGAAGCTGGAGGTGAAGCCCAGCTGCTTGGACTCGCGGCGCAGGATGCGCACACAGGCGCTGTGGAAGGTGGAGACCCACATCGCCCGGGCGCGCGGGCCGACCAGCGCCTCGACGCGCTCGCGCATCTCGCCGGCCGCCTTGTTGGTGAAGGTGATCGCCAGGATCTCCCCCGGCTGCACCCCGCGGGCGCCCAGCAGGTGGGCGATCCGGTGGGTCAGCACCCGGGTCTTGCCCGAGCCGGCGCCGGCCACGATCAGCAGCGGCGAGCCCGCGTGCAGCACCGCCTCGCGCTGCGGGTCGTTCATCCCCTCCAGCAGCTGCGCCGGGTCCACCACCGTCCGCGCGGCGCCGTTGCGGTACCAGGCGTCCCGCTCCGTCTCGGCGGCATGGTCGGTCTGGAACAGCCCGTCCGGGATGGCCTCCTCGTACGCGTCGTACGGGACGTCGTCCTCGAACGGCGGGGGCTCCTCGTCGATGGGCGCGGCGGGCTGCTTCGACCCGGCGGCGGGTGCCTCGAAACCGGGGAGCGGAAGGTCGTCAAAGAGGCTACTCATGGCACATCGAGTCTATGGCCACCCACCGACAAGCCCGCCCGCCCCGGAGGATCCGAGCGGACGGGTTCGTCGGCGTCAGTGCGACCAGTACGGGTCGTCGACGGTCGCGCACTGGCCGGCGGAGTCCTTCGGCCCCTGGGCGAACCCGCCGGATCCATCGGGCCCGGTGGTGTCCTTGACGTCGTACTGGGAGGCCGCGAACCTCGCACAGCCGTCCTGTTCGACGGAGAACCGGAGACTGAAGCGCGGGTTCCGGTCCTCCTTCACCTCCAGCGAGTACCAGGTGCGCGTGACCGCATAGCCCTTTCCGGCCCAAACCGCCTGGACCCTGTCGAGCGTTTCACCGCGCCGGTCGTCGGAGACCCGGACCCGGGCCACCTGCCCGGCAGCCAGTTCCGCCCGGCCCGTCTTCTCGCACCCGGAGGTACCGCAGAACCCGGTGGTGTCCGCGTCACTGCCGTACCTCGGCTCGGTCCACCGGAGGTCCGGGTGAAGCGCCCCGGCCACATCGGCGAGTTCGGCCTCGATCCGGTGCTGCGCCTGTTCGACCGGCATGACCGGTTCGTCGGGCTCCGGCCAGAAGAGCCAGCCGACCAGAAGTGCCAGGAGGACCGCCGTCACGGGCCCCCATCGTGCCCGGGCCATCACCTGGGGTCCTGCCGGGTGATCGTCTTCCCGTGGCCGCTCACGATCTTGCCGATGACCGGGAAGCGCTCTGTCCTGCGTCTTCTTCCCCGCGTTCGCCGGGCCGGTCGGATCGGCCCTGGCTGCGTCCCCCACGTCTCCCCCTCCCGGTGGCCCGACATCGCCGGGCCACCGGGAGACTACAGCGGGTACGGAATCGAGGTCGTCAGACCAGGCGGCGGGCGGTGGCCCAGCGGGTCAGCTCGTGGCGGTTGCTCAGCTGGAGCTTGCGCAGGACGGCGGAGACGTGGCTCTCGACCGTCTTCACCGAGATGAAGAGCTGCTTGGCGATCTCCTTGTAGGCGTAGCCGCGGGCGATCAGCCGCAGGACCTCGCGCTCGCGCTGGGTGAGCCGGTCCAGGTCCTCGTCCACCGGCGGGGTGTCGGTGGCGGCGAAGGCGTCCAGCACGAAGCCGGCCAGCCGGGGCGAGAACACCGCGTCGCCGTCGGCGATCCGGAAGATCGCGTTCACCAGGTCGGTGCCGGTGATGGTCTTGGTGACGTAGCCGCGCGCGCCCCCGCGGATGACGCCGATGACGTCGTCGGCGGCGTCCGACACCGACAGCGCCAGGAACTTCACCCCTCCCTGCTCGCCCATCACCCCGACCGAGCGGCGCAGCACCTCGGCGCCGCCGCCGCCCGGCAGGTGGACGTCGAGCAGCACCACGTCCGGCCTGGTCTCGGCGACCACGCGGACCGCCGAGTCGACGTCGTCGGCCTCGCCGACCACGTCGATGCCGGTCACTTCGGTACGGCCGATCTCGGCCCTGACCCCCGTCCGGAACATCCGGTGGTCGTCCACCAGCACGACCCGCGCCGTGCGCTCCGGAGCTGCCTCAGTCATCCGTTCTCTCCATCTCCAGCTCGACCTCGGTGCCGCCGCCCGCCGCCGGCCGCACCCGAGCGGTGCCGCCGTTGCGCTTCATCCGGCCGATGATCGACTCCCGTACGCCCATCCGGTCCTCGGGCACCGTGTCGGGGTCGAAGCCGGGGCCGTGGTCGCGGACGAACACCGACACCGTCCTCCCCTCCACCTCGGCGTAGACCTGGACCGGTCCCCCGCCACCGTACTTGGCCGCGTTGACGGTCGCCTCCCTCGCGGCCTGCATCTGTGCCGCGATCCTCTCGTCCATCGGGCAGTCGCCGACGATCACCAGCTCGACCTGGACGCCGTGCCGGTCCTCGACCTCGGCGACGGCGGCCCGCAGGGTCTCCGCCATGGTGTCCGGCGCGGCCTCCGCGGCGGCCTCCGGGCGGTACAGCCACAGCCGCAGCTCGCGCTCCTGCGAGCGGGCCAGCCGCAGCACCTCCTTCGGGTCCTCGGCCCGGCGCTGGATCAGGGTCAGGGTGTGCAGCACGGAGTCGTGGATGTGCGCGGCGATCTCGGCCCGCTCCTGGGCACGGATGCGGGCGGTGCGCTCGGCCCCGAGGTCCTGCCAGAGCCGCAGGCCGTACGGGCCGAGCAGCACCAGCACGCCGGCCAGCACCGCGAGCGAGGCCTCGATCACCGAGCCGAGCGTGGAGCCGCTGCCCTGCATCGCGAGCAGCGCGATGGTGCCGGCCACCGCGAGCAGTACGCCCGCGCCGACCCGGGTGTAGGCGCCGCGCCGCTTCTCGCCCTCCACGATGCCGAACCAGCGCTGCCAGCGCGAGTCGTCGGCCTGCCGCCAGACCAGCGCCACGCCGACGCCGATCGCCAGCAGCGGCCAGGTGTACGGCTTGGCGGTCTGCAGGCCGAGCACGTTGAGCAGGGCGATCAGGCCGATCACCGTCATCACCAGGGCGGCGAGCTGGCCGAGGCCTCCCTGCCCGCCCTTGCCGGCCGGCGCGGCCTCCTCGCCCTCCGCGGGGGCGGCCACCGGCTCGCCCTGCAGGGTGTGCTGGAGCAGCTGGCGCATCCGGCCCACCCAGCCGCCGGCCTGGCCGCCCTTGCTCAGCAGGCCGCCCGGCATCCCGGGCGAGGCCGGGACGAACACCCCGTTGAGGTACACCCACTGGGCTCCGCCGCGCTGCGAGGGCTCGCCTATGCCGATCGGCACCACGAACCAGAACGCGGCGTACAGCAGCGCGCCGATCCCCTGCGCGAAGAACAGCACGACGAAGGCGAGCCGCACCCATCGCACCGGCAGCCCGAGGTGCACCGCCAGGCCGTGCGCGACCCCGCCCAGCATCCGTCCCTGCGGACTGCGGTAGAGCCGCCGGTAGGGCGGCCTCCCGCCGTCGGGCGCGCTCGGGTCGGCGCCGGCCGACGACGCGGTGTCGGGGGCGATGGATCGGGGATCGGTACCGGGGGCTGCCACGCCACCGATGGTTCCACGCGGGCAGCCGCGGGCGCATCAGGGTGTGTCCCCATCCCGTATCAGGGACAAGTCAGGGTATGGGCAGGGGTCGCCCCGGTTGGGCCGGACCACCCCCTGCCGGAAGGATGGTGCCCATGACCGAGGACCCCCGCATCGAGGAGGCCGGGCCCACCGCCCAGCCGGAACCGGACCGCCCGCCACTGACCCGGGCCGAGCACCACCGTGTGGTGGCCGGCGTCTGCGGCGGCCTCGGGCGGCACCTGGACATCGACCCGGTGGTCTTCCGGATCGTCACGGTGGTGCTCTGCCTCTCCGGCGGCCTCGGGCTGTTCCTGTACGGCCTGGCCTGGCTGATCGTCCCGACCGACGACGAGGCCAAGGGCCGCGGCGGGCGCACCGAGCTCCAGCGGGTGCTCACCGGGCGGGTGGACGGCCAGTCGGTCGGCGCGGTGCTGCTGACCGTGATCGGCACCGGGGTGTTCTTCTCCTCGATGGGCGACGGGGACCAGATCTTCCCGCTGCTGCTGCTCGCCGCCCTGGTCTTCCTGGCGGTGCGCTACGACCCGGAGCGCCGCCGGGGCCGGGGGCGCGAGCACCGGCGCGGCGGCCCGTACGACCGCCACTTCCCCGAGCCCGAGGGCCCCGAGGTCACCGGCGGCGCCGGGGCCTACCGGTGGCCGCGGCCGGAGCAGGACGAGTCGGCCCGGACC
>NZ_JAHSQD010000444.1 GCF_020103755.1 Streptomyces sp. LS1784 | reverse complement strand
GGGCAGGCGTGGGCGGCGCAGCCTCGCACCGCCGCCGGGGGCCCGGCCGTCGCGGCCGGCTTCCGGGTGCCGCCGGACACCGTCCGCCACACCCGGACCTGGATGGCCTGGCCGGACAACAGCACCATCTGGCGGAACAAGCTCAGCGGTGTCCAGGCGAACATCGCCCTCATCGCCAAGACCATCGCGAAGTACGAGCCGGTGACCATGTGCGCCAACCCGGCCAGTGTGGCCAAGGCCCGCTCGATGTGCGGCTCCACCGTCACCGTCATCGGGGACATCCCGGTCGACGACTGCTGGATGCGCGACACCGGCCCGGTCTTCCGCACCGACGGCACGGGCGGCCTCGACACCGTCGGCCTCAACTTCAACGGCTGGGGCAACCACCAGAACCCGCACGGCAACGACGCCCTGGTCGCCCAGCGCGTCGCCGCCTACCTCGGCCTGCCGTTCACCGCCGCCGGGCTGGTCGGCGAGGGCGGCGGCATCGAGACCGACGGCGCGGGGACGCTGATGGCCACCCGGAGCAGCATCCTCAACGCCAACCGCAATCCCGGCATGTCCCAGGCCGCGATCGAGAGCGCGATGTGCGCCGCCTACGGTGCCACCAAGGTGATCTGGTTCAACGGCATCGCCGGCCAGGACATCACCGACGACCACGTGGACGCCACCTCCCGCTTCCTCGGCGCGGGTACGGCCGCGGTCCAGATGCCGCAGGCGAGCGACACCGACGCCTGGTCGAACGACGCGCGGCAGCAGTACCGGATCCTGACGACCTCCACCAGCGCCCAGGGCACCCCGTTCACGGTCAGCCAGATCCAGGGGCCCGACTACAACCTCATCCGTTCGACCGACCCCAACTTCGTCGGCTCCTACGCCAACTACTACCTGTGCAACAACGCGGTGATCGCGGCGCAGTTCGGCGACACCAGGGCCGACAGCGCCGCCAGGACGGCCCTCGCCCGGCTGTTCCCCGGCCGGACCGTCGAGCAGCTCAACATCGACTACCTCGGGGCGGGCGGCGGCGGGATCCACTGCGTCACCCAGCAGCAGCCCGCCGGGTGAGACGGCGGGGCCGGGTCCGGTCCGCCGACCGGACCCGGCCCCGCACGGAGGCCGGCCATACCAGGGGTCCCCGGTGGCCGGCCGGCCTGGTCAGCCGAGGGCGGGGATGTCGTGGGTGGCGCAGTGGATGCCGCCGCCGCCGGCCGCGATCGCGTCGATCCTGACCGGGACGATCTCCCGGCCCGGGAAGTACTGCTTCATGATCTGCTGCGCCCGCTCGTCGGCCCGGGCGTCGCCGAACTTCGGCAGGTAGACGCCCTTGGTGCCGATGTAGAAGTTCATGTACGAGGAGACGAAGGCGTCACCGCGCCCGGTGATCTTGTCCGGGTCCGGCTGCTGGAGCTCGACCACCTGCAGCTTCTTGCCGGTCGCGTCGGTGGCGTCCTTCAGGACGGAGCGGGCCTGGTCGGCCGAGCGGGACCAGACGTCCGGCGGGGTGCCGGGGAAGGCCTGGTCGAGCAGGACCACGCCGGGGGCGGCGAAGCGGGTCAGGCAGTCGACGTGGGCGTCGGTGATGTCCTTGCCCTTGACGCCCGCCAGCCAGATCACCTTGGTCACGCCGAGGAGCCCCTTCAGCTCCGCCTCGACCTGGTCCCGGCTCATGCCCGGGTTGCGGTTGTCGTTGACGACGGAGCTCTCGGTCACCATCAGGGTGCCCTGGCCGTCGGTCTCGAACGAGCCGCCCTCGGCGACCAGCCGGGTCTCGATCCGCTCGACTCCGTACTTCGCCAGCACCGTCCGGGCGACCTTGGCGTCGTTGCCGCGCTGCTGCTTGCCGCCCCAGCCGTTGAAGTTGAAGTCGACGCCCTTGATCTTGCCGCCCTCCTCGACGAACACCGGCAGGGTGTCCCGGGCCCACAGGTCGTCGACGGCGATCGGCACCACCTCGACCGCCGAGCCGCAGGCCTTCTGCGCGGCGTCCTTCTGCTCGGGCCGGGCCATCAGCACGACCGGTTCGCGGGCGGCGATGGCCTGGGCCAGGCCGGCCACGTCCCGGCGGACGTCCGGGAGCTGGTCGCCCCAGACGTTCTCGGAGGCGGGCCAGGACATCACCGTGCGCAGGTGCTTGTCCCACTCGGCGCCGAAGCGGCGCGGGCCGGGGGTGCCGCCGGGCTGGGGCGGCACGGCGCCCTCCGGGTCCTCGATGCCGTTGGGGTCACAGGCGGTGAGGCCGAGGGTGAGGGCGCCGACACCGAGGCCGACACCGGCGAGGGAGCGCATCAGGGTACGGCGGGACGGGGTGTTGGTCATACGGGAACTCCGGCTGCTGGTCTGGGCGGTGGACGGTGTGTGCGGGGTGCGGGGTGCGGGGTGCGGGGTGCGGGGTGCGGGGCGCCGGCTACGGCAGCGGCTCGTGCATGGTCGAGCAGTGGATGCCGCCGCCCCCGGCCATCAGGCGGTCGACGTCGAGCTGCACGACCTCGCGGCCGGGGAAGGCCGCGGCGAGCGCCTCCCGGGCGGCGGCGTCCTTGTACGCGTCGCCGAACTGGGTGGTGATCACGCCGCCGTTGACGACGTGGAAGTTGAGGTAGGAGTCGACGAACTTCGAGCTGCGGGAGCGGACGGTGTCCGGGCCGTGTACCGGGATGACCTGGAGGCGGCGGCCCCGGGCGTCGGTGGCGGCGGACAGGATCGCGAACTGCTCGCGGGCGTCCCGGGCCCAGGCGTCGTTGCGGTCCGCGGGCGGCAGCTGCACCATCACCACGCCGGGGCGGACGAACCGGGAGGTGACGTCCACGTGGTCGTCGGTGATGTCCTGGCCCTTGATCCCGGGCAGCCAGATCATCGTGTCCGCGCCGTAGGCCTCCAGGACGGCCTCCTCGATCTCGTCCCGGCTCATGCCGCGGTTGCGGTTCTTGTTGACCAGGCTGCTCTCGGTGGCCATCACCGTGCCGTCACCGTCGGTCTCGATCGCGCCGCCCTCGCCGACGAAGTCCGCGTAGGTATGGCGCAGGCCGCGGCGGGTGGCGAGGCGCTCGGCGACCAGGGCGTCGTCGTGGTGCACCTGCTTGTTGCCCCAGCCGTTGAAGTTGAGGACCACGGCGTCCAGGCCGCCGTACCCGTTCCGACGGAACACCGGTGCGATGTCGCGCATCCACAGGTCGTCGGTGGGGATGGCGGTGATCACCTCCACCCCGGAACCGCACCGGGACTGGGCCTTGCCGGCGGTCCAGTCGTCGGGGGCGCACATGACCACCGGCTCGAACTCGGCGATCGTGCGGGCGATCAGGGCGATGTCCTCCTGGACACCGCCCAGGCGCAGGCCCCACACGCCCCGGCGGGAGGGCCAGGACATCCAGGTCCGCGCGTGCGGGACGTCGTCCGCCGGCACCCAGGAGTACGGCCCGGTGGAACGGTCGTCGGGGTAGTGGGTCATGAGGAGCTCCAGATCGTGCGACGGTGCCGGGAAGGGTGCCGAGGGCCGCCGATTCCCACTCTTCGCGCCGCGACGCGGCGGCGCACCACGGGGACGGGCCGGCGGCATCACCCTGCCTGCGGGTTCAGACTCGCACTGACTGAAAAATCAGTCAAACTTAGGGGTGTGCCGTAACGCATCCCTGACAGGCTCCCTGCGCAGAGTGACGCCCCCGGGCGGCCCGTACGGCTCAGGACCCGAGCCGGGCCACCTCGGCGTCGATCGCATCGGCCATGAGCGTGCGGGCGTGCGCCAGCGGCAGACTGCCGCTGAGCCAGCGGGTGCTCAGCCCCTCCAGCAGCGCGGTCAGCCGCTCCGCCGCGCCGGCCAGCGCGACCGCCGAGGACATCGGCTGCACGCCGCCGAGCAGTTCCGCGATCTCCTGCACCCAGATCCGGGTGGCCCGCGCCAGGTCCTCGCGCAGCGTCTCGTCGAACACGGCGCTCGCCCGCAGCTCGCCCCAGGCGGTGCTGTTCTCCCGCACCTCGGCGGTGTCCTGGAGCTCCAGCAGCAGGGTCTGCTCCAGTTCCTCTCGGGGCGTCGGCGGCGGGGCGTCCTCGGCGCGTTCGGTCGTGTACCGCTCCGCCCGGTCGTTGATGAACTCCAGCGTCTGCCGGAGGATCCCCGTGCGGTCCTTGAAGTGGTAGTAGATCAGCGCGGTGGACACACCCGCCTCGGCCGCGAGTTCCTCCACCCGGAGCCCGCGCACCCCGCGCCGCGCGATCACCCGCGCCGCTGCTTCCATGATCGACGTTTTACGACTGGCCACGGTCCACCACCTTACCGGGGGCGCGGGCGCCGATTCCGTCCACCTGCTGACCGGCCGATCAGCCGGAGGCGGCTGGGCGGGAAACGCGCCGGTCCGGCGGCGAAGCGGCGTGACCGACTGGTGTCTCCACTCGGTGTCAGGCCGGGCGGATTGTCAAGCCCGCACCGGATCCGTCCGTTCAGCAGTAGCCTCGGCACTGGTAACGACTGCCCTGGAAGGGCGAATTGGAGGCGATGGTGGCCGAAGGGGAGCCCGCGGCCCGGGACGGCGGTGGGGCCGGCGAGGACGGCAGTCCGCTGCACGAGCGCGAGGCCGAGATCCGGTCGGCAGGGCAGGCGGTAGGGGCACTCACCCGGCCCGCCGGTACCGGGCTCGGGGAACTGCTGGTGTACACCGGCGCGGCCGGGCTGGGCAAGACCGCGGTGCTGACCGAGGTGCGGCGGGAGGCGAAGCGCGCGGGCTGCACGGTGCTGTTCGCCCGGGGCGGGGAGAGGCAGCGTCACGAGCCGTTCCACGTGGTGCGCCAGCTGGTGCAGCCGGTGCTGGCGGCCTTGCCCGACGAGGACCGGGCGCAGGTGTTCGGGCCTTGGGAGGACATCGTCGGTCCGGCGGTGGGAATGCTGCCACCCGGAGGGCAGCTCGACCCGCAGGGAGTGCGGGACGGGCTGGACTTCGTGCTCACCCGCCTCGTGCAGCGCCGCTCGCCGCTGGCGGTGATCGTCGACGACCTGCACTGGGCCGACGCGGAGTCGCTCGGCTGGCTGGCGGGCTTCGCGGTGCGGGCACGGGAGCTGCCGGCCCTGCTGGTGCTCGCCTGCCGTGACGAGTTCCCCGACGACGTCCTGGCGCTGCAGCGTGGCCTCGTCGGCAGGGCCGACCGGCGGCACGAACTGCGGCCGCTCCAGCCGGCCTCGGTCGCGCGGCTGGTCCGCGCCACCCTGGGCGCTCAGGCGGAGGACGCCTTCTGCCGCCACGTCTGGGCGGTCACCGCCGGCAACCCGTACGAGACCACCGCCCTGCTCCGCGAGGTGCTCGACCAGCAGCTCGACCCCGTCGAGGAGAGCGCCGGCCAGCTGCGCGAACTCGCCGCCAGCGCACGGGGGATGACGCTCCGGCACTGGCTGGACAAGATCGGCCCGACCACGGTGCGGTTCGCATGGGCGGCGTCCATGCTGGGCACCGACATCCGCCCGGACCTCGCCGCCGTCATCTGTGCTCAGGGCCCGGAGACCGCCGCCGAGTCCGTCCGGGAGCTGCGCCGGCACGGGGTCCTGATCAGCACGCCGGGAGGTCGGCTGGAGTTCGTCCACCCGCTGATCGCCACCTCGGTCTACCAGTCGATGCCTCCCGCCACCCGCACCGGGATGCACGGGGTAGCCGCCGTCGAGACCGAGAACGCGGGCCTCGGCCTGCTGACGGCATCCCGGCACCTGCTGGAGACCCTGCCCGAGGGCGACCTCGAAATCGTGGGCAAGCTGCGCCGGGCGGCCCGCGAGCACCTGGCCATCGGTGCGCCCGAGGCGGCCCAGCGCTGCCTGCGCCGCGCCATCAGCGAACCGCCCGCCGACGAGGACAGGGCCGAGGTGCTCTACGAACTCGGCTGCTCGGCACTGCTCACCGGCCCGGCGACCACGGTCAACCAGCTGCGCCTGGCACTCGCGGACCCGTACGGGCTGAGCCCCGAGCTCCGGGTCGACGCGACCTTCCGGCTCGCACAGGCCCTCGCCCACAGCAACCGGCTCGGCGAGGCCGCCGCGGTGTGCGCCGAGGAAGCCGCTCGCACCCTTCCCGGCCCGGGCCGCCTGCGTCTGGAAGTCGCCCACTTCATGTTCGCCGCGTTCCAGTCCGAGGACGAGGACGGTCCGGGCCGCTCCCGGAGGCTCGCGGAGTTCGACCGGACGCTCGAAACGGTCGGCATGGCCTTCAGTGACATCGGGGCGAGCGGCTCGGGCTCCGCCGCCACCGGCGCGAACGGCGAGCCGCCCCCGGACCAGGCCATCTTCGAGCACAACGGCCTGGCCCACGCGGTGGCCGTGCTGCGCTGCTGGGACCTCACGCTGCGCGGCGTGGACCGCGAGGAGACGATCGCCCTGGCCGAGTCCGCGCTGCCGGGCGGCCGTCTGCCCCGCAGCCTTGGCTGGACCAACACCACCTGGGGCTTCGAGCTGCCCGGCATCCTCGGCATCAGCTACCTCTACGCCGACCGGGTCGACCGGGCGGAGGAACTGTTCACCGAGGCGGTCCGCGCGTACGAAGTCGCCGGGTGGAGCGGCGGCCACCTCGGCTTCGCCTACCTGCTGACCGGCATGCTCCGGTTCCGCTGCGGTGCCCTTGCGGAGGCGGAGGACTACCTGCGCCGGGCTCTGCGCATCGCCGAACGGATAGGCCCGGACGCCCCGCTGCACTGGGACGCGGTCGGGGCGCTGGCCGAGACCGTGGCCGCGCGCGGCCGGTTGTCCGAGGCCCTGGAGCTGGCGCGCAAGTACGCCTTCGGCCCGCCGTACCCGACGGTGATGGTGCTGCCCGACGCCCCCACCCTGTACGGCCGCCTCCTCCTGGCCCGCGGCGACGCGCCCGGCGCGGCCGCCGCACTGACCGCCGCCGGCGCGGCCCTGGAC
>NZ_JAHSQD010000443.1 GCF_020103755.1 Streptomyces sp. LS1784 | reverse complement strand
GCGCCGGCCGCGACCGCACCGGGGGGTGCACCGGCGGGTGCACCGACGGGGCCGGTCGCGTCAGTGCCCTGGGTCGGCTCTGCGTCCCGGGCCGCATCCGCAGGCTGGGGCACCACCGTCGGCTGGCCACCCTGGCGCGACAGGCCTCCCATCGTCCCCGCCGCCTTGGCCGGGAAGTCGGGCGCGGGGCGCCGGTCGGCCCGCGGCCCTCCCGAGGACCGAGCGCCACCGGTCACTCTGTGTCCGGGAATGTGTGTGGGCATGCGTTGGTCTGCGCCGTTCTGCCGAGTCATGTGCTGATAGGGAAGGCATGTGGAGCGTAGCGTGACCGACTCGCTGCAAAGCGCTACCGCCACCCGGTCGTCCCCCGATCCGGTGGCGCTCGCACACAAGACCGGCAGGCGAACAGGAGAACCGGATCGGCGGGTCGGCCGGGCGGTTCCGACCTGCGCTCCCTCGGCGCGAATGCGTTCTCCGTCCCGACGCTCACCTCCTCCGCACCACGCGCCAGTGCGCGCCGTGCCGCTCCACGTAGCCGAGTGATCCCAACTCGTAGAGCCGTTGCAGGACCTCGTCCGGCGGGAGCCCGGACTGCCGGGCCAGGCGCTCGACCGGTGCGCCCTCCGCCGTCGCCGGTACGGCCTCCAGCACCCGGGCTACCGCCGGTTCCAGCAGGTCGCGCGGGAGCACCGGGCCGCTGCGCGGCGGCGCCAGGTCGTCCCCGATCGCCCCGATCAGCTCGGTGATCTCGGCCGCGTCGGTGACCAGGGTGGCACCCCCGCTGCGGATCAGGGCGTGCACCCCGGCGGAGAGCTCCGACGTGACCGGGCCTGCGACGCCCATGGTGTGGCGGTTGAGGTCCCGCGCCCGTCTGGCCGTACTCAGGGCGCCGCTGCGCACCGCCGCCTCGACCACCACCGTTCCCCGGGTAAGCGCCGCGATGACCCGGTTGCGGAGGACGAAGCGGAAGCGGTTCGGGTGCTCCCCGGGCGGGAGTTCGCTGACCAACAGACCCTGGACGCCGATCCGTCGGATCAGTTCGGCGTTGCCCTTGGGGTAGGCCACGTCGACGCCGCAGGCGAGCACGGCTGCGGTCATCCCGCCGACCGCGAGTGCCCCGCGGTGCGCGGCCGCGTCGATCCCGTAGGCGGCTCCGGAGATCACCACCCAGCCGCGCTCGGCCAGTTGGGCCGACAGCTCCCCCGCGACATGGGCGCCGTAGGCCGTGCAGGCGCGGGAGCCCACCATCGCGACCGAACGGAGCGCGAGCAGCCGCAGGGAGCCGGTGCCCGTCACCCAGAGCCCGATCGGACGCCCGTCACCGAGGTCGTCGAGTTGGCTGGGCCATTCCGTGTCCCCCGGAATGATGAACCGTCCGCCGACGTCCCGTACCCGTTTCAGGTCCATCTGCGGGTCCAGCCCCGACAGCCGCGCCTGGTACCCGGCCAGTCGGGTGGAGTCCAGTCCGGGATGGTCGGGCACCGTTCCGTCCCGGATCGCCTTGACCACGTCGACGGCGGGAAGTTGGCCGAGCCACCGGCCGACCACTGCGTCTCCCGGTTCGCTGAGCCGACCGAGCGCCACCCGGGCGAGACGCTCGGGATCGGGCTCGGCGGAGGTTGCGGCACCGGCCCCGGCCTCGGCCGCTCCGGGAATTCGGGGTTGCCTCACCAACCGGTTCATGCCTCACCCTCCTGGTTCTGCGGATGCCCGTCAGGCGCCTCGGGCTTCCCGGGCCAGCCGTCTTCCGGGCTGCCGCGCTGCGCCGGGATTCCGCCGAGCCGGCCGAAGACCCGCTCGGTCAGAAGCAGTCCGTGCTCCTCGCCGGTGCGCAGGACCAGGGCGGTGCGCACGTCCCGCTGGTCCGGCCGGTCGCGTCCGGCGAGGTCGGCGACCGTCCAGGCGACCCGGAGCACCCGGTCCAGGCCCCGGGCGGTCAGCAGCCCCCGTTCCAACTGCCGCGCGGCGTCGTTGAGCGCGCCGGCCGCGAGCTGCCAGCGAGTGCGCAGTTCGTGGCCCGGCACCTCCGCGTTGGTCCGCCACGGGGTGTCCGCCAGCCGGGCCGCCGCCCGCTCCCGCGCGGCCAGCACCCGGGCCGCGACGGTCTCGGTGGTCTCCGCCGTGGTGTCCCGCTCCATGAGCTCGACCCTGGTCACCGGGGCCACCTGGACCTGGAGGTCGACCCGGTCCAGCAGTGGCCCGGAGAGCCGACCCTGGTAGCGGCTGACCATGGCCGGGGTGCACTCGCAGCCTTCGCCCCGCCGCGAGTACCGGCCGCACGGACAGGGGTTGGCCGCCAGACAGAGCAGGAAGCGGGCGGGGAGCCGCAGCGATCCGGCCGAACGGGCGATCACCACCTCGCCCGACTCCAGCGGCTGGCGCAGCGCGTCGAGCACCCGGACCGGGAACTCCGGTGCCTCGTCCAGGAAGAGCACGCCCCGGTGGGCCAGCGAGACCGCCCCCGGTCTCGGCAGACCGCTGCCGCCGCCGACGATCGCGGGCATCGTCGTGGAGTGGTGCGGGGCACAGTAGGGGGCGGTGTCGATCAGTGGACGCCCGGCCGGGAGCAGTCCGGCCACCGAGTGGACGGCAGTGACCTCCAGTGCCTCCTTCTGGGTCAGCGGCGGGAGCAGCGCGGGCAACCGCTCCGCCAGCATCGTCTTGCCCGCGCCCGGCGGGCCCTTCAGGTAGAGGTGGTGTCCTCCGGCCGCGGCGATCTCCAGGGCCCGCCGGGCCTCGTACTGGCCGGCCACGTCGGCCATGTCGAGCCGGGCCGCCTTGTCGTCGGGCAGGCCCCGCACGCCCGCACAGGGCAGCATCAGGCCGGCCATCAGCGGATCCGGCCGACCGCCGATCGGGTCCGGCGGCTCCTCCGGTGCCGCCGCCCCGGTCAGGCCGGCGACGAGCTGGCGCAGGCTGCGGACGCCGATCACCGTCACCCCGGGGACGAGCGAGGCCTCGGGCGCGGTCTGCTCGGCGACCACAACCCGCTCGTACCCGGCGTCCGCGGCGGCCAGCACCGACGGCAGCACCCCTCTGACCGGCCGCACCCGGCCGTCCAGCCCCAGCTCGCCGATGATCAGCAGGTCGGCGATGGCGGAGGGGTCGAGGCGTTCGGCGGCGGCCAGCACGGCGCAGGCCACCGCGAGGTCGAAACCGCTGCCGCTCTTGGGCACCGAGGCGGGGCTGAGGCCGACCGTCAGTTTGCGCTGCGGCCAGGCCTCGCCGCTGTTCACGACCGCGGCACGGACCCGGTCGCGGGCTTCGGTGAGCGCCTTGTCGGGCAGGCCGACCAGGGTGAACGCGGCCACCCCGGGCTCCAGATCGGCCTGGACCTCGACGATCACTCCGTCGACACCGACCAGCGCGACGGAACAGGTGCGGGCGAAGGCCATCTCAGACCACCCCCCGCAGGTGATCGACCAGGGCTGCACCCCGCACCCGGTTGACCACTGCGACCAGGTCGATCCGCACCCCGCCCGGCGGGGCGGGCGGCCATTGCGGATCGGTGGGCCCCGGGTCGTAGTCAGGGCCGGCCAGTCGGGCGAAGTGACCGGGCCAGCGCTCGGCCATCCAGCGCTCGGCCAGGCGTTGCAGCCGGGCGGCCTTGGTCCGGTCGATGGCCTCGGTGGGCTGCTGGAAACCCCGCTCGGAGCGGGTCTTCACCTCGCAGACCGCCACGGTGTCGCCGTCGAGGGCGACGATGTCCAGCTCGCCCTCGACGCAGCGCCAGTTGCGGTCCAGGATGCGGAGCCCGGCCTCCGCGAGGCGGCGGGCGGCGACCCGCTCGCCGTAGCGGCCGAGCGCGTTCTTGGTGCTGCGGTCCGCGATCGCCCGCGGGGCGTTCCCGACTGCGGCCGTGTCCGGTACGGCCTGGTCCTGCACGACGGTGTGCTGCATGGTGACCACCTCCGCCGAGGAGGCTGCACCAATGCGCACGATGAGGCCCGGGAATTCCCGTTCCCTGTGGATAACCCGGACCTGTGGACAACTTTTGTCACCCGCAGGGGTGAGAAGCCCCGCTCCCGCGAAATTCGGCTGGACAACGCGGGACGGAGTCGTCCAACGTCAGTTCCCGAAGCCGGACTCGTCCGAGGGCAGCTCCAGATCGCTCTTCGCGAGTTCCTCGATGTTCACGTCCTTGAAGGTCAGCACCCGGACCTTACGGACGAACCGGGCCGGCCGGTACATGTCCCAGACCCACGCATCCGCCATCGACACCTCGAAGAACACCTCGCCCTGGACCGAGTGCACCTGCAACTCGTAGTCGTTGGTGAGGTAGAACCGTCGCTCGGTCTCGATCACGTACTTGAACAGGCCGACGACGTCCCGGTACTCCCGGTAGAGCTTGAGCTCCATCTCGGTCTCGTACTTCTCGAGATCTTCGGCACTCATCCAGGCGTCCCCTCAACTTGTCACGTCCACCCATTGTGGACCACCGCACCCACGGTCAGAGCCGCACCGGATCCACCGGCGGGCCCTCGGCCAGCAGCCGCTCCAGGAAGTCCGCCAGACCGACCGGATAGACCGTCTCGGCGGTCCCCCTCAGTTCCTCGACCGTCCACCAGTGCGCCGCGAGCAGTTGGGCGTGCTCGTCCGCGCCCATGCCCGAGTGGTCCAGCCCCGTCTCCATGGTCCGGGCCAGGTGGAACCACTGCTCCTGCTCGTAGCGCTGTCCCTGAAAGGAGAACGACACCGTGCCGTACGCCACCAAGGGCCCCAGGTCCACACCTCGCAGGCCGGTCTCCTCGGCGAGCTCCCGCTCGGCGGCCTCACGCACGTCCTCCCTCGCCTCCAAGCCGCCCCCGGGCGTGAACCACCACGTCTTCCCCGGGGTGGCCGGGTCGGCCCCCAGGAAGAGGAGGATGCGGTCCAGCCCGTCCAGCAGCAGGATCCGCGCCGCCCTGCGACGCTGTGCTGTCATGGCAGCGCTCCACGCTCCTTCCGTTCGCATCGGTGGCGCTACCGATCCTGCCACCCGGCGCGGCCGTCCGGGGCGATGTTCGGCAGAGCGGGCCGCCGGGCGACGGTCCCGCTCAGGAGCTGCGCCGCCCCCGGAGCCGGCGTGCCAGGCCCGCCACCCCTCCCACCGCCGAGGTCACGAGGATCAGCGCCGCGCCCGCAACGGAGGCGTAGGCGAAGGGCCCCAGCGGTCCCGGCTGCGAGGCCCTCGGGCCCGCGAAGCCGTCGAAGTCCGTGACCCGGTCGAGCAGGCCCATCCGGCCGAAGGGCAGCACGGTGGCCTCGACCCTGGCCTCGACGGCGTCGGCCGGAACGGTCCCGCCGTCGACCTCCAGGTGGGTGCGGGAGTCGAGCGAGCCCACTCGGTTGTCACCGAGCAGGAACAGCCGCCCCTGCGGCACCGTCGCGCTGAACGAATCGCCCTGGCGGCCCTGGGTCGCGAGGTAGGGCTCGTCCACCGGCTGCCCGTTGACCGTCAGCCGGTGCTCGGTCCCGGTGGTGGCGACGGTGTCCCCGCCGACCGCGACCACCCGCTTGACCATGAGCTCGCCGCCCCAGGCCTGGTCCCGGAAGACCACCACGTCGCCCCGCCCGATGTCGCCGCCCCCGACCTTGCGGGCGAGCACGGTGTCCCCGGCGCGCAGCGTCGGGTGCATCGAGGCGGTGGGGATCTTGTACGGCCGGTAGTCGACCGCGATCAGGGCGAAGCCTCCGACCATCAGCACCAGCCCGAGCGCCAGCGCGACGCCTTGCAACACCGCGGCGGGCCGACGGCGCGTACGGGCGGACACGGTCGGGCCCTCGGCCGTCTGCTCCACGACACTGCTCATCGACACCGTCCACCTCTGGCCGACCGGAGAACACCACTGGCACGCCGGAGGCACGGGCGGAAAAGCCGACGGGCCGTGGCACGTCCGAGCAGATTACTCGTCGGTACCACGGCCCGCGCAAGAGTCGGGGCCAACCCGGTGGAACACGATCCGGTGGACGTCAGGACTCCTTGCGGTGCTCCACCCGACTCCGCACCCGACGCACCAGGGGGAGCAGGGCGACGGCCCCCACCGCACCGGCCGCGGGGGGCGCCATCGGCGCGTCCACCGCCAGGCCCGGCTGGTCGAAGGTGTCCGGCACCGACAGCGTCGACCAGTGGCTGACCGGCCAGGCCACCACGAAGGCGCGCCCGATCACGTTGTCCACCGGGACGGTGCCGCCGCCCGGCTGGTCCATGTGGAAGCGGGAGTCCAGCGAGTTGGCGCGGTGGTCACCCATCACCCAGATGCGGTCCTTGGGCACCTCGACCGGTCCGAAGGGGTGGTCGCCACAGGGGGTGTTGCCCTGGTAGACGTACGGCTCGTCGAGCGCGACGCCGTTGACCTTGACCGGCCCTTCACCCTCACACTCGACGGTGTCCCCGCCGACCGCGATGACCCGCTTGATCAGGTCCTTCTCGTTGGCGGAGGGCATCAGCCCGACGAAGCTGAGCACGTCCTGCACGCCGCGGAGGAAGGAGTTGCTGCTCTGCGGGGTCGGCTCGTCGTTCAGCCAGCCGCCCGGGTCGTGGAACACCACGACCTCACCGCGCTCGGGCTCGGCCCCGAACCACGGGGTCAGCTTGTCCACCAGGACGCGGTCGCCGACCTGCAGCGTGTTCTGCATCGATTCCGACGGAATGGAGAACGCCTGGACGAAGAAGGTCTTGATCACCAGCGCGAGGATCAGCGCGATGCCGATCAGGATCGGCAGCTCCTTCCAGAAGGAGCGCTGCTTGGGCGACTGGGACGGAGCCTCCGACTCCGAGCCGGCCGCGGGCTCGGCGCCCCCGTGCGGGGAGTCCGGGGAGTCCTCCGGCCCGCCGCCGCCCTGCCCGTCGGCGGTCTGCGCCGCCGCGTCCTCGGCCGAGGCCGAGGAGGTCGCGGACTCGGCGGA
>NZ_JAHSQD010000442.1 GCF_020103755.1 Streptomyces sp. LS1784 | reverse complement strand
CGCGCGCGCCCCCTTCCCCCGCGGCCGTGCCCGCCACGGCAGCCCGTCCCCGGCCCGCACCGGCCGGTCGCAGCCCGGCCGGCCCGGCACGCGAGGTGGGCCTATGGGCGATCTCCTGGGGTTCCTGCGCGCACGCAACGCGCAGGACAACCACGCCTATGCCTACGTGGCGCAGGTCTTCGGCCCCGAGGCGCTCCTCGACAGCCACCCGCCCATGCTCGACCTGGTCGACCAGCCGGCCCGGGAGCACGCCGCGGCGGACCCGTCGGACCCTCGCTCGGCCGGCCTCGGGTACGCGCTGCTCGTCCTGGCGCAGTCCTACGCCGGCCGCCCCGAGTACCGCGAGCAGTGGTGCCCCTGACCGGACGGGCGGCACAACGGCAGGACGGCCCGGCTCGCGCCGGCGCCGGGCCCGTTCACCCGGCCCTGCGGGCGGCGGTCCGTTCGTAGATGGCCCCGCCGGGGATGTACCAGCCTGCCTTCTTGCGGACCGCCGGGCTCGGGTCCTGGGCGTGGGAGGCCCTCAGGGCGGCCACGGCCCGGGCCTCGGCGTGAGCGAACCGGCCGACGAGCTCGGCGGCCCTGGCCCGGACACCTGGGTCGGGGTCGCGGGCCAGGTGGCGCAGGGCGGGTTCGAGGACCCGGTCCGCGCCCGGTGCGCACGTGTCGCCCTTGCACCGGTCGCAGGCCAGGGCGTGGAAGGCGGCGGTCCTCACCCGGGCGTCCGGGTCGTCGGCCATGGCGATGAGCCGGTCCATGGACTCGGTGTCGACCAGGTGGTCCAGCAGCCGGCAGCAGCCTTCCCGGACGGCCGGGCTCTCATGGGCCAGGCCTTCACGGATGGCCCCGGCCGCGCACTGCCCGCGCCGCAGCAGTTCCCGGTAGGCGGCCACCGTGCGCTGAGGGTCTCCGAGACACGAGACGAGGGCGTTGTCGTCGGTTCTGACGAATCCGAGCATGCGCCCAGTGTCGGGCCGCACGGCACGGACCGGCAAAGGAATTTCACCCCGCCGCCGCTGCGGGTGGCTCCTGCGGCCACGGCGGTCGGCCCGCTCGGGTCGGGTGCCATGCCATGCCCCACAGGGGTTCATATGCCATATTTCGGACATGATCCCGACGAAAGGCATGTCATGAAGTTCGCAGTCATCGGCGGCACCGGGCTGATCGGGTCACAGGTCGTCAGGAATCTGAACGCCGCCGGGCACGAGGCGGTGCCGCACTCGCAGTCCACCGGAGTCGACGTCATCAGCGGCCGGGGACTGGACCAAGCGGTGGCGGGGGCCGACGTCGTCGTCAACCTGACGAACTCCCCGACCTTCGACGAAGCCTCCCTCGCCTTCTTCCAGACCTCGATGGACAACCTTCTGGCCGCGGCCCGCAAGAGTGGCGTCGGCCACTTCGTCATCCTCTCGATCGTCGGCGCGGACCAGGTGCCGGAGCTGGACTACTACCGCGCCAAGGTGCTCCAGGAGGACATCCTCGCGGCCGGGCCGATCCCCTACTCGATCGTCCGGGCGACGCAGTTCATGGACTTCATGGACGCCGTCCTGTCCTGGACCGCCGACAGCGAAACCGTCCGGTTGCCCGCCACGCCGATCCAGCCGATCGCCTCCAGGGACGTGGCCGACGCGGTGGCGCAAGTCGCGGCGGGCGCCCCACTGGGCGGCATTCGCAACATCGCCGGCCCCGAGATCTTCCCCCTGGACGAGCTGGGCCGGATCACCCTGTCCCGCAAGGGCGACAACCGTGCCGTCGTCACCGACCCCACCGCCGGCATGTTCGCCGTCGTCAAGGGGGACGTCCTCACCGACACCGACGCCCACCTCGCCCCCACCCGCTACGCGGACTGGCTCTCCTGACTCGCCCGCACCCTCCCGGAGACGCGAACCGCGGGGAGCGCCACGTGCGTACTGCGCGGTGACGGCCTTGAGTTCCGGGCGTTCGAAGGCCTGCCCGGTGAAAAGCCGGTACCCCACGGCACGGCCCCCGGGCTCCGGGTGGGGCTGTGGCCGGCGCTGCGCAGCGGGCGGGTTCCCCCGTCAGGTGACCGCCCGGGATGCGGACAGGTGCAGCTTGAAGGGCGACCCGCCTGCGCCGGGCGTCCAGCCCTTGGAGCGCGCGCAGCGGATGCCCGCGGCGACCTCCCGCGGCATGACCACGTGCGCCGGCACCGCGTCCGGGGTGCGGAGGGTGGGCCGGCCGGTGTCCACGACGAGTGTCGTTCCGGGGGCGGTCGCGTCCTCCACCGCGTAGCCCAGGGTGCTGCCCTCGTAGTCGCAGCACCAGTGCTGCCTGCTCACGCGCCAGCGGTACGCCACACCGTCGACGACGATGCGGCGGGAACCCTTCTTGGCCAGTGCCACGATGGCGCCTTTCGGTCTTCGGTTCGTCCGTGTGCCTGTCGGCAGTCTCCTCGGGCGGGCCGCGCATGTCACCGGGTTTCCCGGCGCCGGAGCCGGCGTCGGCGCTCCACCGCGCCCCGCTCAGCGCGCCAGGCGCCCCAGCAGGGCGGAGGAGGCGGCGATGCCGAGGAGGGTGGCGAAGGCGAGGACGGCGAGGTCCAGGGGCAGGTGGGAGGGGGTGCCGATGAGCAGGCCGCGCAGCGCGTCGACCTGGTAGCTGAGCGGGTTGGCCTTGCTGACGGCCTGGAGCCAGCCGGGCATCAGGTCGAGCGGGTAGAGGGCGTTGGAGGCGAAGAACAGCGGCATGGTGACGGCCTGGCCGATGCCCATGAGGCGGTCGCGGGTGAGCACGATGCCGGCGATGGCCATCGACAGGCAGGAGAAGAACGCCGAGCCGAGCAGCACGACGGCCACGACGCCCAGCAGCCGCAGCGGGTTCCACGTCATGGCGACGCCGAGCACGGCGGCGATGAGCACCACCACCGCGGCCTGCAGGACGGCCTTCACCCCGGCGGCGAAGGCCTTTCCGGTGACCAGGGCGGCGCGCGGGGTCGGGGTGACCAGCAGTTTGGTGAGGACCCCGGAGTCCCGCTCCCAGATGATCATGATGCCGTAGAAGATCGCGATGAACATCGCGGACTGGGCGATGATGCCCGGCGCGAGGAAGTCCAGGTACGGGATGCCACCGGTGGGGATGGCCTTGAGGCGGGTGAACGTCTCGCCGAAGATCAGCAGCCACAGCGCCGGCTGGACGGCCCGGGTGTACAGCTCGGTGCGGTCGTGGCGCAGCTTCTGGAGTTCGACGGTGCACATCGCGCCGATGCGGGCGGGCACCAGGCGCCAGCCGGTGCGGACGCGCGGGGGCACCAGCAGCAGGGAGAGGTCGGGGCCGGCGCCGGTGGGGCCGGGCCCTGGGGGCTCAGCCGACGCGGCCTGCGGTGCGGCGGGTTCGGCGGACATCGCTGAAGTCTCCTTCGGTGGCGTCGGTCAGCTGACGGCCGGCGAAGTGGCGGAAGACGTCGTCGAGGCTGGGGTCGCCCTGGGCCGGCTCGGCGTGGCGGACCCGGTCCTTGAGTTCGGCGGGGGTGCCGAGCGCGCGGATGCGGCCGCGGTCCATGAGGGCGATGCGGTCGCAGTGGCGGTCGGCCTCGTCCATGTAGTGGGTGGTGACCAGGACGGTCATGCCGGTGGCGGCCCGTACGGCGTCCACGCGTTCCCACACGCCGGTGCGCGCGATCGGGTCCAGGCCGATGGTGGGTTCGTCGAGGACGAGCAGGCGCGGGGCGCTGACCAGGGCCTGGGCGAGTTCGAGGCGGCGCACCATGCCGCCGGAGTAGGTGGCGGCCATCCGCTCGGCGGCCTCGGTGAGGTCGACGGCGGCGAGGGCCTGGGTGACGCGTTCGGCGCGTTCGCGGCGCGGGACGTCGAAGACGCGGGCGAACAGGGCGACGTTCTCGCGTCCGGTCAGGGCGGCGTCGGCGGACAGCTGCTGGGGGACGTAGCCGAGCAGGCGGCGCACCTGCATGGGGTGGCGGGCGGCGTCGTGGCCGAAGACGCGCACCATGCCGGCGCCGACGGGCAGCAGGGTGGTGATCGCGCGGATGGCGGTGGTCTTGCCGGCACCGTTGGGGCCCAGCAGGCCGAACACCTCGCCGGTGCGCACGGTCAGGTCGATGCCGTCGACGGCCCTGGTCGTTCTGCCGCGGCCATGGCGGAAGACGTACTCCAGGCCCTGGCACACCACCGCGTCCGCGTCCTCGGCGTTCATGCCTCCTCCTCCCCGGGTCTTGCGGGTCCTGCGGGCAGGGTGCGCAGGCCTTCGGCGACCTGCCGCAGGGCGGGCAGGGCTGCGGCCAGGGCCTCGCGCTGGTCGGTGGGCAGTGCGGCGACGATGTCCTCCATCAGCGCGCGGCGGCGCCGGCGCCAGGCCTCGATCCGCTCCACGGCCTCGGGGGTGGCGTGCAGGAGGGCGGCCCGGCGGTCGGCGGGGTCGGTCTCGCGGCGCAGCAGGTGGAGGGCAACGAGCTGGTTGACCAGGGTGGACACGGAGTTGCCGGCCAGGCACAGCTCCTCGGCGGCTTGGGAGACGCGCAGTCCGGGGGTGTCCATCACCAGGTGCAGCAGTTCGACCTGGGCGCCGCGCAGCCGGGGTTCGTCCATCGTCTGCCGCAGGCGGCGGCGGACCAGGCGCTGGATGCCGACGAGGAGGGTGGAGAACTCGTCCGCCGGCGCGACGTCGAGCGCCTGGGGCTCTGTCGCGGTCATACCCTCATTTTAGCTCTCAGTGAGAGCTATCCGTCGAGGGCTCTCATGCTGCCCTCTGTCCGTGCAGGAGGGCGGGCAGGGAGCGGCCGGCGAGGGCCTCGGCGGCGCGGGCCGGCTTGGACACCGAGGCCGCTACGGAACGGAACACCGTCGAGCGGTGCATCAGCCGCCTGAAGCATTGGCGCACCCTGGCCGTGCGCACCGACGAGTTGGCCATCGCCTGCACCGGCCCCGTCCCGGCGTGGGAAGTCGGCCCCGTCGACTTCCCACACCACCACCCGGTCGTCCGCGCTCGGACGCCGCAGCGCGGTGAGCGTTTCCCGCCGGGAGCCCGGTCCCGCGGGACGGCTGCCGTCCCACCACCACTTCGCACATGCGCGCCAGTCCTGGGGGCTTCGTGTTCACCAAGCATTCCAGAGCGCACCATGACGGTGGTGGACCGGAGGGACATCTGCGTCGTCAAGATCGTGGCCGGCGTGGTGCAGCCCGCGGATCCGCTGGGCGTCGAGCCGGCCCTGGAGCCGGGCCCGGCCTTCAGCCGTAGCGATCTCGGCGGCGAACGAGCCCTTCCTGCAGTAGAGCACCGTCCACTGCCAGGAGGTGATCCGACGCCACGTCTTCTTCGGGACAGGGCGACGGCCTTCGCGGGCGGCCCGGGCCAGTTCAGCGTGCGTGTAGCGCAGGTCATACAGGGACATGAACTCCGATGCGCCTTCTCGGACGCGGAGTTGCCTGGGAGTCGTGCGGACGGTTCGGGACATCGAGAGCCTCCGTAGGGCCCTCTGGACTCTCCAGAGGTACCTACGGCGGATGCGTATTGGTCAGCACGACTCCCCCCTCGCCGGTCGGGACGATCTGCCCAGCAGCACAGTAGTCGCGCAAAGGCACGGAGGCCGGGGCCCCCATTGCGGGGCCAAGCCGCTCCGAGATCCTTCACGGAACTGCAGCCAGATCCTCTGACCTGGTCCCGTTCTTCCGGTCCGGTTTGGCCCCGGGTTGGGGTCGCCGGGCGTGTGGTTCCGGTCTGAGGCGGCCCCGGCTTCCGGCATCGGACGGCCCGTCAACGGCCGAGGGCAGGCAGGACGGACGCCCGTACGTGATCGGCTCGGAACTCTCCTTCACGTCCGACGGGACGGGCGAGGTCCGGGCCCCCTCGAACACCCGGCACGGGAAGTCGTCCCCTGCGGCTTCCCGCTGCCGGGCGGTGTGGTCGTCGACGGGTGATCATCCGTCACCGCGCGGATGTGATAAAGGTGTTGCGACCGGGGCGGGAGGATGTCGCACGCTGCCGGCATGCTGGGCGGATCACCGTTTCCGCGGGAATGGGGGGCAGATGTCGGACAGGGTCATGCCGCTGAGCGCGGCGCCGCGGCTGGGTACGTTCAACGGGTTCGGGCGCACGATGCTGGGCAAGACCCGCGTGGACGCCGCGGGGGCCTGCTTCGCCACCCGCTGGTTCACCATGCTGATGCTGCCGATCCGGCCGCTGGGCCGCTACTACGTCAAGGAAGGCGAGACGGTCAGCGTCTCCGGGCGGGCCGGCGCCTCGACGGACACCACCGAGTACGTGTTCCTCGGCGAGGCCGAGCTGCGCGCGAGCGAGGTGATCCGCACCTACCTGTTCTGCTGGGTGGTGGTGCCCCTCGTCGTCGCCGGTCCGGTGACGCTCTTCGGGCTCAACGCCGACGCTTTCAGCCGCGCGCACCCGGTCTGGTTCCTCGTGCTGCTGCTCGGGCTCCCCGTCGTCGGCATCATCGCGCTGGCGTGGCTGCTGGTCCTCAACGAGAAGTTCCTCGCGCCGCTGCGCGTGCCGGAGTGGGGCGAAGCCCGGCCGACGAACCGAAGGGCCTGAGGGCCAATCCTGCGCCCCGCAGGCCTGCTCCGCCCCGGATTGGGAAGTCGGCCCCGCCGACTTCCTGCTCCGCCCCCGCCCCGGTTCGTCCGCGAGTCGGGAGAGCGCTCGGGTGGTCGTGCCGGTCACAGGGCGATCGGAGGGCCGCCCCCGTGCGCGTCGGCGAGTTCCCGTAGCCGCTGATGGTGCTTGTGTGCCGCCGCCCCGGGCCGAGCCGGGGTAGGTTTTCCGTTTCCTCGTACGGCGGTTCGAAGGGGGGGCAGGCAGGACGGGGGGCGAATCCGCGGGCCGTGCGCGGCCCCCGCCCCGTCCGCGCCGGTGTCAGCCCCGCGGTCGGGGGACGTCGCCCGTCGGGAGGGGCCGCCGCCGCGGGTGCGGG
>NZ_JAHSQD010000441.1 GCF_020103755.1 Streptomyces sp. LS1784 | reverse complement strand
GGGCGCACGGCGGGCGGCGGCCCCGGACGCCCCGGGCGACGAGGAACCGTCGGACCGGCTGCCGCGCGGGCGCGCCGTGACGGTCGGGCTGCTGACCACGGCCGGCGTGCTGGCCGTGGCCCCGCAGGGCACGGTGGCGTTGGGGATGTCGCTCTTCGCGCCGGCCAACCGGAGCTGGCTCCTGGCCCTGTACCTGCCGTCGGCGTGGCAGGTGCCGGTGGCGGTCGGGTTCGTGCTGCTGGGCGCGGGCTGCCTCGTGGGGACGTACCGGCTGACCCGTGGTCAGCAGGGACGCACGCAGGGGCCGACGTCGGGACGCACGCCTGAGCGGACGACTGCGATCATGGACGGCCCGCACCGATCCCGACCGGAGGTCCCGTGAGCAGCCCGCAGACCCCAGCCGCCCGGGAACCGGGCGGTGCGGCCCGAGAGCTGCGCGCCGCCGCACGGGCACTCGGGCGGCTCGCCGTCCTGACCCTGCTGATACCGGTCGGGGTGGTGCTGATGACGGTCTACCTGCTGTCCTTCCTGCTCTGGGGCTGCCTCGGGATGTTCCCGCTCTTCCCGGCCGCCACCCGGATGGTCCGCTCCGCCGCCGGCGCCGCCCGGTGGGCGGCCGGCCACTGGTCGGAGGTGCCCGTACCGCCGCCGTACCAGCCGCTCCCGGCCCTGGAACGCACCCTCCACGGCTGGTTCTGGACCGGTCACGACTACCACAAGAACCGCTGGTTCGCGGGCATGAGCCGCACCGTCCGCTGGCTCTGGAACGACCCGGCGACGTGGCGCGACGCCCTCTGGCTGATCGCCGACCCCCTGGTCGGCGGCGGCATCGCGGCCGCACCCGTGTTGCTGGTCGGCGCAGGCGTGTACGGGATCGTCCAGGCCCCGCTGCCGTACGACCTGCCGCTCGGCCTGCCCTCCGGAGGCGTGCCCGCCCTCCTGTTCCTCCTCCTCGGGCCGGTGCTGATCGTCGCCGGACTCGCCCTCGCCCGGCCCGCGCTGCGCCTGCACGGCCGGTGGACCGGTACCCTGCTGGGCCCCACCGAACGCTCCCGGCTCGCCCGGCGGGTCGAGCAGCTCACCGAGATCCGGCTGGACGCCACCGAGGCCCAGGCCGCCGAACTGCGCCGGATCGAACGGGACCTGCACGACGGCGCCCAGGCCCGGCTGGTCGCGGTGAGCCTGCGCCTGGGCGCGGTCGCGGCGCTGATCGACCGCGATCCGGAACAGGCGAAGCGGGTGGTGACGGACGCCCAGGAGAACGTCACCCAGGCACTCCAGGAACTGCGCGACCTGGTGCGCGGCATCCACCCTCCGGTGCTCGCCGAACGGGGCCTCGCCGACGGCGTACGGGCGCTGGCGCTGGACGTCCCGCTGAAGGTCGAGGTGCGGGCCGAACTGCCCGGCCGGGCCGAGGCACCGGTGGAGTCGGCGGTCTACTTCGCCGTCAGCGAGGCACTCACCAACGCCGTCAAGCACGGCGACGCCCGGCACGCCACCGTGCACCTCGCCCACGCGGCAGGACTGCTCCGCGTCGAGGTCACCGACGACGGCCGCGGCGGCGCCGACCCCGGACGGGGCAGCGGCCTGCGGGGCATCCGGCGCAGACTCGCCGCGTTCGACGGTACGCTCACGCTGACCAGCCCCCCGGGGGGTCCGACCAGGCTGATCATGGAGCTACCGTGCGTGTTGTCCTCGCCGAGGACCTCGTCCTGCTGAGGGACGGCCTCTCCCTGCTGCTCAGTGCCCACGGGCACGAGATCGTCGCCGCGGTGGAGAGCGGACCCGAACTGGCAGCCGCACTGGCCGAGCACCGCCCCGACATCGCGGTGGTCGACGTCCGCCTGCCCCCCACGTACACCGACGAGGGCCTCCAGGTGGCGCTCGCCGCCCGTCGTGAGCGGCCCGGCCTGCCCGTCCTGGTCCTCTCCCAGCACGTCGAGCAGCTCTACGCGCGGGAGCTGATCGCGGACGGCACCGGCGGCGTCGGCTACCTCCTCAAGGACCGCGTCTCCAAAGCCGACCAGTTCGTCGACGCCGTCCGCACCGTCGCCGCCGGCGGTACCGTCATGGACCCCCAGGTCATCTCCCGCCTCCTCGCCCGCAACGCCGACGACCAGCCCCTCGCCCTCCTCACCCCGCGGGAGCGCGACGTCCTCGCGATGATGGCCGAAGGCCGCTCCAACGCCGCCATCGCGCAACGGCTGCACTTCAGCGAGGGCGCGGTCAGCAAGCACACCTCCAACATCTTCGCGAAGCTCGGCCTCGGTGCGTCCGACGACGACAACCGCCGCGTCCTCGCGGTCCTCGCCTACCTCGACGGGACGCGTACGCCCTGAGGTCGTGGACGGCGACCGGCCGACGCCCGCGGGCGCCGGAGGCCACCGGCGGCGGGGCGGGCGTCAGGGCCGGGGCCGGGCGGTGCGAGGGGCGGCGACGAGTCCGTGGAGGACGGTGGTGAGCGGGGTCGCGCGGCGAGGTCGGACGGGCGGCGGTGGCCCGGTCGCCCACGAACCGCCCGGGCGGTAGCGTCACCCTTGGTCACCGGGGCGTCACGGCACGCCCCCTTCGGTGGGCGCCGACCGGGCTCCGGGACAGACCAGCCGTCGACCGTCGACCCGACAGGAGCGCCCCCCATGGCCGTACCGACCACCTTCGACCAGCACGTCACCGGATACAGCCTCCCGCACGCCTACTGGCTGGCCAAGGCCGCCGACCTCGCCTACAAGGACGAGGCCACCATCGAGGAGCAGGCCCGCGGCTGGGGCTTCGACGCCGTGCGCCACCACCAGACCCGGTTCACCCCGCCGTTCCCGCTCCAGGACACCCAGGCCTACACCATGGCCGGCGACAACATGATCGTCACCGCGTTCCGCGGCACCGAACCCGCACAGATCCGCGACTGGCTCACCGACGCCTCCACCCCGCCCTGGCCGGGCCCCGCCCGGACGGGCTACGTCCACTACGGCTTCGCCGAGGCCCTCGAATCCGTCTTCCCCGATGTCGCCGAGGCCGTCTCCGGCCTGCGGACCAACGGCCAGACCGTCTGGTTCACCGGCCACAGCCTCGGCGGCGCCCTCGCCATGCTCGTCGCCGCCCGGCTCGACCTGGAGGACCCGCGCCTGGCGGTCGACGGCGTCTACACCTTCGGCCAGCCCCGGACCTGCGACCGGCTGCTGGCCGCCGCCTACGACAAGGGCCTGAAGGGGCGCACCTTCCGGTTCGTCCACGGCAACGACATCGTCCCCGAGCTGCCCCCGGAGCCCGCCTTCACCCATGTCGAAGCGCTGCGCCACATCGACTCCGCGGGCCGCGTCCAGGAGAGGGTCGGGCTGGTCTCCGCGCTGACCGACCGGGCCGGGGGCCTGAGCACCGCCGCCTTCTCCCCGGACGGCGAGGGTGTCCGCGACCACCTGATGCGCAGTTACCTCGCCGCGCTGGAGAAGAGCCTCGCCTGACAACGGGGCGCCGGACGCGCCGGAGCGAGCGTCGGCGGCGCCGCAGGTCGGCAGCCGTCTGCCGTGAGGGCGGATCCGATGCTGCGGCGCCGCGGGCGAAGTCCCTTTCACCGACGGGCCCTTCGCGCGGGAGACGGAGACGCCGCGGTCGGTATTCGGCCGGCTGTGGCCGGGGGCGGGGGGTGCCGGGCCGGGCGAGGCGCCCGGCCGGTGATCTTGGACGGATAGGCTGCCGGGATGTCAGGTCCTCACGGTGAGGACGGAGCTGATGAGGATCGGTGGTGTACGGACATGATGGGACCGGCGCATTCGCTGTCGGGTGCGACCGCGTGGCTGGGGGTGGGTGCGGTGGCGGCCGGGATGGGGGAGCCGATGCCCTGGCCGGTCCTGCTCGCGGGGGCGCTGATCTGTGCGGGGGCAGCCCTGGCGCCGGACCTGGACCACAAGGCGGCGACGATATCCAGGGCGTTCGGGCCGGTGTCCCGGGCGCTCTGTGAAGTGATCGACAACCTCTCGTACGCCGTGTACAAGGCCACCCGGGGCAAGGGTGACCCGCGGCGCTCGGGCGGCCACCGGACGCTGACGCACACCTGGCCCTGGGCGGTGCTGTGCGGGGCGGGCGCCGCGGCGGTGGCCGTGTACGGCGGCCGCTGGGGCGTGCTGATGGTGCTGTTCGTGCACATGGTGCTGGCCATCGAGGGCCTGCTGTGGCGGCATGCCCGGGTCTCCAGCGACGTCCTGGTGTGGCTGCTGGGGGCGACCAGCGCGTGGATGCTCGCGGAGGTCCTCGACAAGCCCGGCAACGGTTCACAGTGGCTGTTCGAGGAGCCCGGGCAGGAGTACCTCTGGATCGGGCTGCCGATCGCGCTCGGCGCGCTGGTGCACTGCCTGGGCGACGCGCTGACCGTCTCGGGCTGCCCGGTGCTGTGGCCGATCCCCGTCGGGCGCCGGCGCTGGTATCCGGTCGGGCCGCCGAAGGGCATGCGGTTCCGGGCCGGCAGCTGGGTGGAGATCAAGGTGCTGACGCCCGTCTTCATGGGGGCCGGCGGGGTCTGCGCGGCGGGCGCGCTCGGTTTCTTCGGCAACGGCTGACGTCAATGTCCGCCCGCTCGGCGAGAGTTGGGGCGCCGTCGGCTGGGTAGGAGCCGGTCGGCGCGCGGGAGGCTCGGCCTCCGGGCCGCGGTCCACGTCCTGGCCGAGATCGTCGCGGCCGAACACCGTGCCGAGGGCATCCGGGTGCTGTGCGTCTGCCCGCCCGCCGTGGAGACCCCGATGCTGTCGCGCATCCGTCGCGAAACCCCTGAACTGCTCGGTCCACGACTGGGGTTGAGTCCGGAGAAGGTGCTGGAACCGATGGACCGCGCCCTGGCGCGCGGACGCGCGTGGGCCTTCCCCGGGCGCGGCACCCGGGCCCTGTGGACGGCCCGGCGCCCGGCACCCCGTGCGCTGAGCGGGCTCATCGGCCGGGTCCTGGTCGGGAAGTAGTCGGGAAGCAGTCGGGGCGGGCCCGGGAAGCACCGGGGACGCAACCATCCGGGCGGGGCGCCGGCCCGCTCGACGTGCCGCGAGCAGGCCGTGGCGGGGCGGTCCGGTCGGAGAGCCGGACCACCCCGACCGCCGGAGCGGCGGAGGCCGCCACCACCACCCCGGCGAGCGCGGCGGCGTGCGCCCGCGCTACGCCTTGCGGAGCCGGTCGATGATGCCGTCGATGTCACGCCTGAACATGTAGTCGCGGATGATGTGGCCGCCCGGCTCCTCGTGGGCCTCGTACGGGATGCCCGCGTTGTCGAGCAGGGCGCGGAACTCCCGCTGGCCGGCGAGCACTTCCGTTTCGTTGAACTGGTCGAAGGGGTTGGTCGGGTCGGGGTTGGTGCCGGCGACCAGGAAGATCCGCTTGTTCCGGTAGCTGTCCAGGCGTTCGACCGGGTTGTCGGCGGTGACCCTGGCCTGGTCCCACAGCGGCGCGCCGTAGATCGTGCCGCCGGCCAGGTCCTTGACCGCGGCGGAGACGTTGGCCCAGTGTACGACCGCGCCGCTGTCGCGGCGCAGGCTGGCCGGGCCGGAGTGGGAGCTCACCGAGGCGAAGTGGCCCCAGTACTTGGCCGCGTACTTCAGGGCGCCGAACCCGCCCATGGAGAAGCCGGCGACGGCCCGGCCGTCGTACTCGGCGTAGGTGCGGAAGTTGGCGTCGATCCACGGGACCAGCTGGTTGAGGTGGAAGCTCTCCCAGTTCCGGGGGCCGACGTTGGTGCTGACCGGGTTGGAGTACCAGCCGGCCTGCCCGCCGTCGGGCATCACGACGATCAGCGGCTTGCCGGCGGTCCAGTCGCGGACGCCCTGGCGGTCGAACTCGATGAAGTCCTGGAGGCCGCCGTGGAGCAGGTAGAGGACGGGGTAGGTGCGCCCGCTGGTGTGGTAGTCGTCGGGGAGCAGCACGTTGACGGCGGGCTGCCAGCCGATCTCGTTGGTCGCGAAGCGGTAGTACCACATCCGGGCGTCGGCCTCGTTGTGGTCCGCGATGTGCAGCCCGAAGCCGTCGCCGGCCGCGTGGGCCGCCGAGGCGGTCGCGAGGACGCTCGCGCCGCCGAGCGACAGTGCTGCCGAGAGGCCGCCGGCGGCCTTCAGGACGTTCCTCCGGGTGGGGCGGTTGATGCTCAAGACGACCTCCTGGTCGGGGCGGCGAGCGATCGGTGAAGTGCGGTGCACTGCAACGGACTTGGGCGGCTCCGAGGCCGTCCTGCGCTCGGCCGCCCGGCGACTCCAGGGTGGGGTGCGGGAAAAGCGCCGTTCACGAGGATCGGACGGCCTGTCCGGAACGCGGGCCAGGAGTGTCCGAAACTGGTTAGTGTTCGAACGGGAGTCTGGCGAGGTCGTTGTTCTGTGCGACGTCCCGGGAGGTCTGCCGTGGCTCGCCGGCGGCCGCCGTCGCGTTCCCGGTGAGGCCGTGGCGCTCCGCCAGCACGCCCGCTTGGAAGCGGCTGTCGGCGCCCAGCGTGCTGTACAGGCCGGCGATGTGCCGACGGCAGTTGCGCAGCGACAGCCCGAGCCGGCGGGCTATGGTCTCGTCCTTCAGCCCGTCGGCGAGCAGCCGCAGGATCACGGTGCGGAGCTCGTCGGAGACGGCGCGGGCGGCGGCCGGCCCGCTGCGGAAGGCCGCTCCCCGGTGCCAGAGCGTCTCGAAGGAGTCGGCCAGGTGGCCCACCACGGACGGTTGCGTCACCAGCACCAGCCCGTCGGGCCGCCCCCGCTCCGCCAGGAACGCGCTCTCCCGGTCGATGACCAGCAGCGGACCGTAGCTCTCGCCGGTGGTCCGCACCTCGGCGCCGGCCCGCGCCGCGGCCAGGGCCTGGCGCTGGGCGGGCAGGTGGAAGCGGGCCGGGTGCTGCCGGACGATCCGGGTGCGCGGTGCGGGCTCGGTGCGCGGCACTTCGGCCGGCACCAGCTC
>NZ_JAHSQD010000440.1 GCF_020103755.1 Streptomyces sp. LS1784 | reverse complement strand
ACTCGGTGGCGGGCTCGGACCCGACGGCCATCAGCACGGCGTCGGCCGCCAGTTCGGAGCCGTCGGCCAGCCGGACGCCGGCGGTCCGGCCGCGCCGTTCGAGCAGCCCCGTGGCCAGGCCCCGGTGGAGCCGCACCCCGTGTTCGCGGTGCAGGCCGGCCAGCAACGCGGCCGTTTCGGTGCCCAGGACGGCGGCCAGCGGCGTGGCGGTGGAGGTCAGCCAGGTCACCTCGGCGCCGAGCCCGACGGCGGTGGCCGCCGCCTCGGCGCCGAGCAGTCCGCCGCCGACCACCAACAGCCTTAAGCCCGACCGTAGTTCATCGCGCAGGGCGAGGGCGTCGGCGAGGGTGCGCAGCACGTGTGCCCCGGGCCGCGGCGTCTCGGCGCCGGGGAGCCGGCGCGGGCGGACTCCGGTGGCCACGATGACGGCCTCGCAGCGCACCCGCCGGCCGTCGGAGAGGTGGACGGTCCGCTCCCGGCGGTCGAGCCGCCCGGCCCGGACTCCCAGGCGAAGGTCGAGCCGGAGCTCGTCCAGCGCCTCGGGGCCGCGCAGGGCCAGGCGGTCGGCCTGCCACTCGCCGCCGAGCAGCTGCTTGGACAGCGGCGGCCGGTCGTACGGCGGATCCGGCTCGGCCCCGATCAGGGTGAGGCGGCCGTCGTAGCCGGACCGGCGCAGGGCCTCGGCGGCGTGCAGCCCGGCCGCGCCGGCGCCGACCACGGCCACGTCCCGCAGTGCGGTCACACCTGGTCCAGGCGGATCGCCGCGGCCGGGCAGACCGCGGCGGCGTCCTGGACGGCCCGGTGGAGCTCGGCGGGCGGTTCGGCGTCGAGCAGGACGACGATGCCGTCCTCGTCGCGCTGGTCGAACACGTCGGGGGCGGCGAGCACACAGTGCCCGGCGCCGCAGCACTTCTCCTGGTCGATCCGGACGAGCATGGTCTTCCTTTCGGAACACGTGCCCCGGCGGCCGTGAACTTCGGCACAGGGCAGGCGGACGGGTACGGTCGTGGCGGCTCGCGGTGGAGCCGGGTCACCAGGCGATCGGCAGCTCGTGGACGCCGTAGACGAGCATCTCGCCGCGGAAGCGGATCTCCTCGAACGGTACGGCCAGGCGCAGTTCGGGCAGCCGCCGCAGGATGCTGGTCAGCGCGATCTGCAGTTCCAGCCGGGCCAGCGGCTGCCCCAGGCACTGGTGGCTGCCGAAGCCGAAGGCCAGGTGCCGGCGCGCGTCGCGGGTCAGGTCGAGCTCGTCGCCGTCCGGGAACTCCTGCTCGTCCCGGTTGGCGGTGTTGACCATGCAGATGACGCCCTCGCCCGCCCGGATGCGGACGCCGCCCAGGTCGACGTCCTCGGTGGCCACCCGGGTGAGGCCGGAGTGCACGATGCTCAGGTAGCGCAGCAGCTCCTCGACCGCGCCGGGCACGGACTCGGGGTGCTTGCGCAGGTGGTCGAGCTGGTCGGGGTTGCGCAGCAGCGCGAGCACGGAGAGCGCGGTCATGTTCGCCGTGGTCTCGTGTCCGGCCACCAGCAGCAGCCGGCCCATCGCCCCGATCTCCTCGGTGCTCAGCTCGCCGCGCTCCACCAGACGGCTGAGGATGCCGTCGTCGGGGTGGGTGCGCTTGGCCTCGGTGAGCTCGACCAGGTAGTCGACCAGCTTGGCCTGGGCGGCGGTGACCTCCTCGGCGGTGGAGGCGCGGCGCAGCAGGACGCGGCTGCACTCCTGGAAGAAGTCGTGGTCCTGGTAGGGGACGCCGAGCAGCAGGCAGATGACCAGGGACGGCAGCGGCAGGGCGAACTCGCGGACCAGGTCGGCGCTGGAGCGTCCTTCGGTCATCCGGTCCAGCAGGTCGTCGGCGATCCGCTGGACCTCGGGGCGCAGCGCCTCGACCTTCCTGATCATGAACTCGCCGGTGAGCATCCGGCGGAAGCGGGCGTGCTCGGGGTCGTCCATCCGGATGAAGGTGGGCTGACCGGCGTTCAGCTGCCGGGCGCCCGCGCTGATGAACGGGAAGCCGGGCCGGGTGGAGTCGGAGCTGAAGCGGGCGTCGGAGAGGACCGCCTTGATGTCCTCGTGCCGGGTGACCAGCCAGCTGGTGGAGCCGTCCCACAGGGAGACACGGCTGACCGGCTCCTCCTGCCGGGCCTGCCCGTAGGCGGGCGGCGGGGCGAACGGGCAGGTGCCGCGGGCGGCGGGGTGGGCGAAGCGCGGGGTCTTCTCGGCGGTGGCCATCAGTGAATCCCCTTCTCGGAGTTGAAGCAGGCCTATTTACGTGCCCAAAGCAACTAACTGACCGTCACGCTAGCTCGCGTTCCGTGGTGACAGAAGGGGCGGATCGGGTGACAGTCGAATCTGTCCGAAATCCGGTCACGGCTTCCCGCCCCGGCCGCCGTCCGCACCGGATCGCTACAGTTCCCCCATGTCGGACGACGAAGACGCCGAAGACGGTCGGACCACCGCCTGCGAGCTGGACGGTCTGGAGGCCGTACTGGCCACGCTGGCCTACCTGCTGACGCGCTCACAGGAGCACGAACGCCGCACCGCCCGGGCCGGCATCACCGCCGCACGCTCGGACGTCTACCTCCTGCGCGCGCTCGCCGAGGGCGCGGGGGCCAGCCGGGTGAGCGACCTGGCCGACCGGCTGATGGTCAAGCCCTCCCACGTCACCCGGCAGATCGACCGCCTCCAGGGCCAGCGGCTGGTGGAACGCAGCCAGGACGCGCTGGACCGGCGGGCCCGCCAGGTGGCCATCACCGCCGACGGGCGGGAGCTGCTCGACCGCCTGAAACAGGCCAACATCGCCGGACTCGCGAGTGCGCTGGACGGCGTCCCCGAGCCGGACGTCACCGCCACCGTCAGCGTGCTGAGCCACCTGATCGACCGGTACGTGCACCGGGTACGCACCACCATGCTGTCCGAGGACGACCCGCTCCCGCACCGGTCGGACGGTGCCGACGGTGCCGCGAGGGCGAAGGCCCGGCTCAACACTGCCGCACACGACGGCGGTTGATCCCCGGGAGCACCCGGGTACGTCCCCCGGCATGTCGGACGAGAAGAACCACGCCGTGGCCGGGGCGATCCTCCCGCTGGTCGGTGGCGCCGCCAACATCCGCTCGGTCGCCCACTGCATGACCCGGCTGCGGCTGGGCCTGGCGGACCGCTCCCTGGTCGACACCGAGGCGCTCCGGGCGCTACCGGCGGTCCTGGGCACGGTCGAGGACGACACCTACCAGATCGTGCTCGGGCCCGCTGCCGTCGCCGGGGTCACCGCGCAGCTGCGCCGCCTCCTGGAATCCCCCGGCGCACCGGCCGCAGCGGCGGGGGAGGACGGGGCGGACGGACGGGAAGGGGCGGGCGGTCGGGCCGAACCGCAGGCCGCCCCCACCGCCGGGGACCTCGCCGGGCGCGGCGACCGCATCCGGGCACAGGCCCGGGCGCGCAACGCGACCCCGGTGAAACTGGCACTGCGCCGGATCGCCGACATCTTCGTCCCGCTGATCCCCGCGCTGATCGGGTGCGGCATCGTCGCCGGCCTCTCCGGGGCCCTCGCCAACCTCGGCTGGGCCCCGGCCCTGGTCACCGCCCTGGGCCCGGTCTCCTCCGGGTTCATGTCCCTGATCGCCGTCTTCGTCGGCTACAACACGGCGAAGGAGTTCGGCGGCACACCCGTGCTCGGCGGGGCCGTGGCCAGTGTGATCGTCTATGCGGGGGTCGCCAAGGTGGAGGCGTTCGGCCACCACCTCACCCCGGGGCAGGGCGGTGTGGTCGGCGCGCTCCTCGCCGCGCTGCTGGCGGTCCACCTGGAGCGCTGGACCCGTCGGCTGCTGCCCGCCGCCCTGGACGTCCTGGTCACCCCCACGGTCACCGTCCTGCTCGGCGGGCTGGCCGCGCTGTTCGGCCTGATGTTCGTCGCCGGGGAGATCTCCACCGCCATCGGCCACGCCGCCACCTGGCTGCTCGCCCACGGCGGCCTGTTCGCCGGACTCGTGCTCGGCGGGCTCTTCCTGCCGCTGGTGATGCTCGGCCTGCACCAGGCGCTCATCCCGATCCACACCACCCTGATCCAGCAGCAGGGTTCCACCGTGCTGCTGCCGATCCTCGCCATGGCCGGCGCCGGGCAGGTCGGCTGCGCCGTGGCCGTCTACCTGAGGCTGCGCCACAACGCCTCCATCCGGGCCACCATCAGGTCCGCGCTCCCGGCCGGCCTGCTCGGTGTCGGCGAGCCGCTGGTCTACGGCGTCACCCTGCCGCTGGGGCGCCCCTTCGTCACCGCCTGCATCGGCGGCGCCGCCGGCGGTGCTTTCGTCGGAGTGGCCGGCCAGCTCGGCAGCGCCGTGGGCTCCACCGCCATCGGCCCCTCCGGCTGGGCCCTCTTCCCGCTCCTGGCCGGCCCACAGGGACTCCTCGCGAGCGCCGCCGTCTACGGTGGCGGGCTGCTGACCGGTTACCTCGCGGGTTTCCTGGCCACCTACTTCTTCGGCTTCACCCGCGAGACCCTCGCCGAGTACAACGCTCCCGCCGCCTCGGCCGGGAGCTCGGGGTAGCCGCGGGCCGCCGACAACGACGCGCTCGGCGCCGGCCCGCGGTCCGGGCCGGTCAGGTCGCCAGGAAGCGCTCCCGGTGCACCTGCTCGGGCGGCACCCCGCCCAGCGCGGCGGTGTGCAGGACGGCGTCGACCATGGGCGGCGGCCCGCAGACGTACAGGTCCGGTGCGGCGTCGCCGAGTTCGGGCAGGGCGGCGGCCAGCAGGTCCGCCGGGGTGCCGGTCGGCCCGGACCAGCCGGGGCCGGGTCTCCAGACGCAGACCTCGTACCGGAAGCCCGGCAACTCGGCGGCCGAAGCGGCGAGTTCGTCCAGTCCGAAGACGTCCTTCGGCTCGTTGACGCCGAGGAACAGCCGGGCGGGCTGCGGATCCTGCCACTCGGCCATCCGGCGGACCATCGCCAGCAGCGGGGCCAGGCCGGTGCCGCCGGCCACGAACAAGCGCGGGCGCAGGCCGGTCTCGTGCAGGCCGAAGGCGCCCTGCGGGCCGTGCACGGTGAGCCGGTCGCCCGGGCGGGCCCGGCCGGCGAGGTAGGAGGAGAAGTGCCCGCCCTCCCGCAGCCGGACGTAGAACTCCAGCCGGCCCTCCCAGTTGCCGGTGTTGGCGAGGGAGTACGCGCGCTTCGGCTCGCCGCCGGGAGCTCGGAGCTCCATGAACTGGCCCGGGTCGAACTGGCAGTCCGGGTCGTCGAGGCGCACCTCCAGCCGCACGGTGTCCGGCGTCACCGGGTCCACCGCGGTGACGGTGCCCTCGCGCACCGGGATGCCGCCGTACAGGATGCGCGACTGCTCGTACGGCAGCGCGGCCGTCAGCGGCCCGCAGGGGAAGGTGCGGCAGAGCAGCACCTCGCCGCGCTCGCGCTCGCCCGGTGGGAGGGCCTGCTCGCTGTGCGGGCCGAGTTCGTACGGTCCGTCGGTGACCGAGGCGTGGCAGGAGCCGCAGGTGCCCTGGCGGCAGGAGGCCGGCAGGGCGGCGCCGGCCTCCTCCGCGGCCTCCAGGACGCTGCGGCCGGGGGCGCAGGCGAACTCCAGCCGGCCGCCGTCGCTGGTGGTGAGGGCGACCGGGTGCGATCCGGCCGCGTCCACCACGTCGTCCGTGCTCACGACGCCGTCCGTTCGAGCGCGGCGGCCAGGTCGGCCGTCGGGTCGCCGGTCACCCGCAGGTCGAACCGCTTCACGAGCTCGTCGACCAGGGCGGGGGTCAGGAAGCCGGGCAGCGAGGGGCCGAGGTGGATGGTGCGGATGCCCAGTGCGAGCAGGGTGAGCAGCACCGCGACGGCCTTCTGCTCGGTCCAGGACAGCGCCAGGGTGAGCGGCAGGTCGTTGACCTCGCACTCGAAGGCGTCGGCCAGCGCGGTGGCGATCCGGATGGCGGAGTAGGTGTCGTTGCACTGGCCGAGGTCCAGCAGCCGGGGGAGGCCGGCGATCTCGCCGAAGTCGTGCCGGTTGAAGCGGTACTTGGCACAGCCGAGGGTGAGCACCACGCTGTCCCGGGGCGCGCCGAGGGCGAAGTCGGTGTAGTAGTCGCGTCCGGGGGTGGGGCCGTCGCAGCCGCCGATCAGGAAGAAGTGCCGGATGGCACCCTGCCGCACCGCGTCGACCACCTGGTCGGCGACCGCGAGCACGGCGTCCCGGCCGAAGCCGACGGTGACGGCCTCCTCCTCGGCCGCGGTCTCCGGGAACCCCGGCAGGGCCTGGGCGGCCTGGATCAGCGGGCGGAAGTCGTGGTCGGCGAGGTGCCGGACGCCGGGCCAGCCGACCGGTCCGGCCGTGAAGATCCGGCGGCGGTAGCTGACGTGCGGCTCGATGATGCAGTTGGAGGTCATCAGGATCGGGCCGGGGAAGGCCGCGAACTCCTGCTGCTGGTCCTGCCAGGCACCGCCGTAGTTGCCGACCAGGTGCGGGTGGGCCTTGAGCAGCGGGTAGGCGTGGGCGGGGAGCATCTCGCCGTGGGTGTAGACGTTGATGCCCAGGCCCCTGGTCTGCACCAGTACGGCTTCGAGGTCCCGCAGGTCGTGGCCGCTGACCAGGATCGCCTTTCCGGCGACGGGGGTGGTGCGTACGGAGGTGGGCTGCTGGGGGCCGTAGGTGCCGGTGTTGGCGGCGTCGAGCAGTTCGATCGCCGCGAGGTTCAGCCGGCCGAGGCCGACGGCGCGCTCCAGCAGCTCGGCCGCGTCGGTCGGCTCGCCGGCCAGGTAGGCGAAGGCCTCCTCGACGCCGCCGAGGACCTCGGCGCTGCGGCGGCCGAGCACGTCGGCGTGGTGGGCGTAGGCGCAGATGCCCTTGAGCGCGTAGAGGTGGAGCGAGCGGAGCCCGACCACCTCCGGCCCCACCAGGGCGAGCCCGGCGTCCACCCGGACGCC
>NZ_JAHSQD010000044.1 GCF_020103755.1 Streptomyces sp. LS1784 | reverse complement strand
CCGGGATCGTCTCGCCGCCGCCCGGCCGGACGCCCGGATCCGCCGCCGTGCCGGGGCCGCGCCCGACGACGCGCCCCGGCGCCGCCACCACCGACCGCACGACCTCCGAGGTGAGCACGTGATCCGATTCGACCGGGTCAGCGTGGTGTACGACGGCGAGACCACGCCCGTCCTGCGCGACATCGACCTGCACATCCCGGAGGGCGAGCTCTGCCTCGTGGTCGGCCGCACCGGCGTCGGCAAGTCCACCCTGCTCGGCGCCGTCAACGGCCTCGTCCCGCACTTCACCGGCGGCACCCTGCGCGGCCGCGTCACCGTGGATGGCCGGGACACCGCCCACCACCCCCCGCGCGAACTCGCCGACGTGGTCGGCGTGGTCGGGCAGGACCCTCTGGCCGGCTTCACCACCGACACCGTGGAGGAGGAACTGGCCTACGTCATGGAGCAGTTGGCGATCCCACCGGAGGTCATGCGCAAGCGCGTCGAGGAGACCCTCGACCTGCTGGGCCTGGCCGAGCTGCGCCACCGGGCCCTGCACGAGCTCTCCGGCGGGCAGCAGCAGCGCGTCGCCATCGGCTCGCTGCTCACCGCGCACCCGCGCGTCCTGGTGCTGGACGAGCCGACCTCCGCGCTCGATCCGACCGCCGCCGAGGAGGTGCTGGCCGCGATCACCCGGCTGGTCCACGACCTCGGCGTCACCGTCCTGCTGGCCGAGCACCGGCTGGAGCGGGTCGTCCAGTACGCCGACCGGGTCGTCTACCTGCCCGGCGACGGGACGGTCGTGCACGGGCCGCCCGCCGAGGTCTTCCGGGACACCACGATCGCGCCGCCCGTCGTCGGCCTCGGCCGCCTGGCCGGCTGGCGGCCGCTGCCGCTGTCCGTCCGGGACGCCCGTAGGGCCGCCGGGCCGCTGCGAGCGCGGCTCACCGACGTGCCGGTTCCCCCGCCGCGCCGGGCAGCGGTGGCGGGGGAACCGGTGCTGGACGCGAAGGGGGTGACCGTCCGGTACGGGCCGGTGGCCGCCGTCCGGGACGTCCGGCTGGCACTGCGCGCGGGCGAGGTCACGGCGCTGATGGGCCGCAACGGCTCCGGCAAGTCCTCGCTGCTCTGGGCCCTCCAGGGCTCCGGGCCCCGCCAGGGCGGCAGCGTGAAGGTCACCGGAGCCGGGGGCGGCCCGGCCGCGGACCCCAAGCGCCTGCCCGCGGCCCGGGCCCGGCAGCTGGTCGGACTCGTCCCGCAGACCCCCACCGACCTGCTGTACCTGGAGACGGTCGCCCAGGAACTCGCCCAGAGCGACCTCGAAGCCGATGGCGCCGGCGGGCCGACCGCACGGCAGATCCTCGACCGCCTGGCCCCAGGGATCCCGGACGACACCCACCCCCGGGACCTCTCCGAGGGGCAGAAGCTGGCCCTCGTCCTGGCGATCCAACTGTCCGCCGCACCACGGGTCGTGCTGCTGGACGAACCCACCCGAGGCCTCGACTACCACGCGAAGGAGGCGCTCACCGGCATCGTGGACGCCCTCGCCGCCGAAGGCCGTACGGTCGTCGTCTCGACCCACGACGTCGAGTTCGTCGCCTCTGCCGCCGACCGCGTCGTGGTGATGGCCGAGGGCGAGATCGTCGCCGACGGCCCCACCGCCGAGGTCATCGTCGCCTCGCCGACCTTCGCCCCGCAGACCGCCAAGATCCTCGCCCCACTCGCCTATCTGACGGCACGGCAGGTCGGGGCGGCCCTGGAAACGGCGGAGGCCACCCGATGACCGCCGTCCGGATCCCCGGCCGGGCCCGCGTCGTCGTCGCCCTGGCCGCCTTCATCGGCCTGGTCGCCTTCACCTGGCCGTTCGTCGTCGCCCCCGGAAAGTTCGGCTCCAACTACGCCCCGCCGCTGATCTTCGGAGCGCTGCTCGTCCTGGTACTCGCCGTCGTCATCGCCGAGATCTCGGCCGGCGGCATCGACGCCAAGGCCCTCGCCATGCTCGGCGTGCTTTCGGCCGTCAACGCCGGACTCCGGCCCCTCGGCGCCGGGACCGCCGGAGTGGAGACGGTCTTCTTCACCCTCGTCCTGGCGGGCCGCGTCTTCGGCCCCGGCTTCGGCTTCACCCTCGGCTGCACCTCGCTGTTCGCCTCAGCCCTGCTCACCGGCGGAGTCGGCCCCTGGATGCCTTACCAGATGTTCGGCTGCGCCTTCGTCGGCATGCTCGCCGGGCTGCTGCCGAAGGCCCGGCGGGGCTGGGAAGTGCCGATGCTGGCCGTGTACGGGGCCTTCTCCGGCTACCTTTTCGGCTTCCTGCTGAACCTGTCCTTCTGGCCGTTCTCGACCGACCCGAACAGCTCCATCGCCTACCTCCCCGGCCTGCCCTTCACCGAGCAGTGGCATCGCTACCTGCTCTTCGACCTCGCCACTTCGCTCGGCTGGGACACCGGCCGAGCCGTCACCACCCTGACCGCCGTGCTCGTCGTCGGGCCGGCCGTCCTGACCGTCTTCCGCCGAGCGGCCCGCCGCGCCAACTTCGAGCCCACAGTGCATTTCGAGGCCCATCACGGTCCGGATGTCACGCTGGGGCCGCAAACCGTCGCTCAGCCCACGGGGCAGGCGCACTCCTGAACCGAAAGGTCACCATCGTGCCCAAGCCTGCGAAGCACCGGACGATGACGCTGAACGGGGTCGACGTCGTCGTCCTGACCCCGGAACAGCACGCCGGACTGGAATCCGCACGCCGCCAGCTGGGCGGGGCGCAGGCGCAGGTCGCCGGGATGAAGCTCGACCTCCGCCGGGGACGGCAGCTGTTGGGTGAAGCCCAACGGGTGCTGGCGAGCATTCCCGCCGACCAGATCGAGCGACTGGAGGGTCAGTTGGGCCCGGGTCGCGGCGTGCCCCAACTGATCGCGGACATTCGCGCTGCCCTGCCACGCACGCCGGGCACCTCGCCGCGAACCTGACCGTCGGCCCGCGGGCCGCGATGGGGTCTCATCATGCGGACATGTTCCACGATCTCCGCGTCAGTCCCAACTGTTTGCGCATAAGCTGATCAGGCAGCCGGTTCGCCCTGTCCGCCAGGCAGGCGCGTCGTAAGAGGGAACCCGGTGGGAATCCGGGACTGCCCCGCAGCGGTGAGTGGGAACAACCGCCGTCATATGCACTGGGCCCGGGAGGGTCTGGGAAGCGACGGCCAGTAGGTGTCCGCCTTTCATGGGGTGGGCGTGCCCGCGAGTCCGAAGACCTGCCACTGCCCGTACGCAGACGACCTGCGTGCGGCTATCCGGTGACCTCGTGGGCGGGTCGGCGACCATACCAGGCAGATCAGGCCCGTACGTTCCGTGACGGCCGCCGCCCGGTTCGTCATCCCTTCGCGCCCTCGCCCCGTCCCCGGGTACTTGAGGAGACAGACTCGCGAAGGAGAGTCCCTTGACTACGAAGTCCGCAGCCGCGGCAATCGCGACCGTGTACGGCTACCCCCGCCAGGGCCGGGGTCGGGAGCTCAAGAAGGCCGTCGAGGGGTACTGGAAGGGCACGGTCACCGCCGACGCCCTGCTGGCCACCGCCGCCGACCTGCGCCGCGGGAACTGGCAGCAGCTCGCCGACTCCGGCATCGAGGAGGTCCCGACCGGGGACTTCTCGCTCTACGACCACGTGCTGGACACCACCGTCGCCGTCGGCGCGATCCCGCCCAGGCACCGGGAGGCAGTCGAAGTCGACGCGCTGGACGGCTACTTCGCCATGGCGCGCGGCACCCAGGACGTCGCACCGCTGGAGATGACCAAGTGGTTCGACACCAACTACCACTACCTCGTCCCGGAGCTGGGCCCGGACTCCGCCTTCGCCGCGAACCCGGCCAAGGCCGTCGGCGAGCTCAAGGAGGCCCTCGCGCTTGGCCATGACGCCAGGCCGGTGCTGGTCGGGCCGGTGACCTACCTGCTGCTGGCGAAGCCGGCGCCCGGGGTGGCCGCCGAATTCCAGCCGATCACCCTCCTGGACCGGCTGCTGCCGGTCTACGCGCAGCTGCTCGCGGCGCTGAAGGACGCGGGGGCCGAGTGGGTGCAGTTGGACGAGCCCGCGCTGGTCCAGGACCGCACCCCGGCCGAGCTGAACGCCGCCGCCCGCGCCTACCGCGAGCTGGGCGCCCTCACCGACCGGCCCAAGCTGCTGGTCGCCAGCTACTTCGACCAGCTCGGCGAGGCGCTGGCGGTGCTGGCGAAGGCTCCGGTCGAAGGCTTGGCGCTGGACTTCACCGGCCCGGCCGCCGCCAACCTGGACGACCTCGCCGCGGTGGGCGGGCTGCCCGGCAAACGGCTGGTCGCCGGAGTGATCGACGGCCGCAACATCTGGATCAACGACGTGGAGAAGTCGCTCTCCACCCTGGCCACCCTGCTCGGACTCGCCGACCGGGTCGACGTCGCGCCCTCCTGCTCTCTGCTGCACGTGCCGATCGACGCAACCCTCGAACGCGACATCGACCCGCAGATCGCCCGCTGGCTCGCGTTCGCCAAGCAGAAGGCCGCCGAGGCAGCGCTGCTCGCCCGCGGTCTGCACGAGGGCACCGGCGCGATCACCGCCGAACTCGCCGCCAACCGTGCCGACCTCGCCTCCCGCGCCACCTCCCCGATCACCCACGACCCCGCCGTCCGTGCCCGCACCGCCGCCGTCACCGCCGACGACACCCGCCGCGCCCAGGCCTACCCGGAGCGGACCGAGGCCCAGCGCGCCCGGCTCGGCCTGCCGCTGCTGCCGACCACCACCATCGGATCCTTCCCACAGACCACCGAACTGCGCCTCTCCCGCACCGATCTGACGGCCGGGCGGATCGATGACGCCGCCTACCGGGAGCGGATGGAAGCCGAGATCCGCGAGGTCATCGCGTACCAGGAGAAGGCCGGACTGGACGTCCTGGTGCACGGCGAGCCCGAGTGCAACGACATGGTCCAGTACTTCGCCGAGCAGCTCACCGGCTACCTCGCCACCCGGCACGGCTGGGTGCAGTCCTACGGCAGCCGGTACGTGCGCCCGCCGGTCCTCGCCGGGGACATCTCCCGGCCGCACCCGATGACCGTCGACTGGTTCCGCTACGCCCAGGGCCTGACCGGCCGGCCGGTCAAGGGCATGCTCACCGGTCCGGTCACCATGCTCGCCTGGTCCTTCGTCCGCGACGACCAGCCGCTCGGCGACACCGCCCGCCAGGTCGCCCTCGCCCTGCGCGACGAGGTCACCGACCTGGAGGAGGCGGGCGCGGCGGTCGTCCAGGTCGACGAGCCGGCCCTGCGCGAGACCCTGCCGCTGCGGGCCGCCGACCGTCCGGCGTACCTGGCGTGGGCCACCGAGGCGTTCCGGCTGGCCACTTCGGGGGTGCGGGCCGACACCCAGATCCACACCCACATGTGCTACGCCGAGTTCGGCGCGATCATGACGGCGATCGACGAACTCGACGCGGACGTCATCTCCCTTGAGGCCACCCGCTCCCACATGGAGGTGGCCGACGAACTCGCCGAGGCGGGCTACCCGCGCGAGGTCGGCCCCGGTGTGTGGGACATCCACTCGCCGCGGGTGCCGAGCACCGAGGAGGCCGTGGAACTGCTGCGCGCGGGCCTGGATGCGATCCCGGCCGAGCGGCTCTGGGTCAACCCCGACTGCGGCCTGAAGACCCGCGGCTGGCCGGAGACCCGTGCCTCTCTGGAGAGCCTGGTGGGCGCCGCCCGCCTGCTGCGTGAGGAACTGGCCGGCTGACGCGCCAGTGTGGGATCACAAGGGGCGGGCACGGCGGCACGCGCCGTGCCCGCCCCGGTGCAGAGCAGAGGAGCACGTCGCACCATGGCACGTCCCGCCGGACGCAAGATCTTCGCCCACGCCAAGCTGCGCCGGCTGCGCCGAGAGCACGGCATGAACCAGGTCGAACTGGCCCACGTGCTCGGCATTTCGACCAGCTACCTCAACCAGATCGAGCACAGCCAGCGCCCGCTCACCGCCGCCGTGCTGCTGCGGATCGCCGAGGTGTTCGGCGTGGACCCGGAGTTCTTCTCCGAGGCCGACGAAGAGCGCCTCGCCACCGACCTGCGCGCCGCCCTTGCGGACGAGGCGTCCGGTGCCCCCGTCGCGGCGGACGACATCGCGGAGGTGAGCCGGGACTGAGCGCGCCGATCGCCGCGGTGACGGCGCTGTAGAGGTCGGAGAGGGCGGAGGTGACGACCCGGGCGGTGAACGTCGAGGCGTTGAAGCTGTGTTCGGCGTACAGCACGAGTGAGATCTCGAAGCAGCGCACGACCTCGGGGGCGGGCACCGCGCCGAAGCACATGTGGAAGAAGTTCTCCGCGTACCCGAGGTCCGGGTCCGACGGGATCGGGGCCAGGCCGCGTCGGCGGCGCTGGTCGGCGGCGACGACGGTGGGCAGTTTGGCCAGCAGGGTGAGGGACTTGGCGAGGTTGGGGGCCGGGCGGCCGTCGTCCTCGGCCGGGTCCTCGGCGCCGAAGAAGCTGACGGCGGTGCGCAGCACGTCCATCGGGTGGCAGGTCTCGGGTAGCCGGGCGAGCAGTTCGGCGGTGGTGCGGTCGAGCGGGCGCAGGGCGCGCTCGCGGGCCCGGAACTCGCGCAGCTGGGCGTCGTCGGGCAGTTCGCCGTGCCACAGCAGGTACACGACCTCCTCGAAGGAGCGGTGGGCGGCGAGGTCCTGGACGGGGTAGCCACGGTAGGTCAGGGAGTTGGTCTCCTCAATGACGGTGGAGATCTCCGTGGTGTCGACGACGACACCGGCGAGGCCGCGATGGACCTCAGGTGCGGTGGTGGGCATGGGTCGGTGCCTCCGGTACGTGGTGGCCGGTCAGGTGCCGGGCGGGAGGGTGAAGTCGAAGACGGCCGAGTCGAAGGCCGAGTACTCCTGGTAGCCGAGGAGTTCGTAGAGCCGGGAGCGGGTCTGCATGCGCGGCAGCAGGGAGGCCTGGGTGCCCTCGGCGGCGATGGTGTGCAGCCCGTCCTCGATCGCGCCCATGGCGAGCCGCAGCAGTGTGACCGGGTAGAGGGCGATGTTGTAGCCGAGGCTCTCCAGGGTGCGGGTGTCCAGCAGCGGGGTCTTGCCGAACTCGGTGAGGTTCGCGAGCAGCGGCACGTCCACCGCCTCGCGGAAGGCCTCGTATTCGGAGATGTCGGCGAGGGCTTCCGGGAAGACGGCATCGGCTCCGGCGTCGACGTAGGCCTTCGCCCGGTCGATCGCCGCATCGAGTCCTTCGACGGAGCGGGCGTCGGTGCGGGCCATCAGCAGGAAGTCGGGGTCGCGACGGGCGTCCACGGCGCCCCTGATCCGACGGACCATCTCCTCGCGGGGCACGACCGCCTTGCCGTCGAGGTGGCCGCAGCGCTTGGGGTTGACCTGGTCCTCCAGATGGAGACCGGCGAGGCCCGCGTCCTCCATCAGCTGGACGGTGCGGGCGGCGTTCATCGGTTCGCCGAAGCCGGTGTCGGCGTCGATGAGGACCGGGAGGTCGGTGGCCCTGGTGGTCTGCTGGGCGCGGGCGGCGATCTCGGTGGAGGTGGTGAGGCCGATGTCGGGCAGGCCGAGATCGGCGGAGAGCACGGCGCCGGACAGGTAGACCGCGTCGAAGCCGGTGTCCTGGATGAGGCGGGCGGAGAGCGGGTTGATCGCGCCGGGAATGCGCAGCAGCCGTCCGGAGGCGACGCGCCGTTGCGGGACGCCCAGCGGGAGCTGGGCTCGGCGGAGAACAGCCGGCTCGCCAGGGTCATTCAGCAACTGACCAGCGAGGACGAGCGGGACGTCTTCCTGACGAAGGCCAACACTGCCTTCGAAGGGCTGAGGGAGGACCCGGTCCTCACCAAGACGTCCGAGGCGATCCAGGGACACCTCAGTGGCCTGACGCAGGCGGTGCGGGGACAGTACGTCGATGTGGGGTTCCACGACTACGAGCTCAACCGGCTCACGCGTGCACTTCGCCTCAAGATGTCCGAGCAGGGCATCGATCCGGCAGATCTCGCGGACTCGGGGCTCGGCTACGCGAACCTGCTGTTCATTGCGACAGTCGTCCTGGAACTCTCCAAGGCGAAGGACTCCGAACTCACCCTGTTCCTCGTCGAGGAGCCCGAAGCGCACCTGCACCCACAGCTGCAGGCGGTACTGCTGGACTACCTCCAGGAACAGGCCCGGGGCTCCGCCAAGGACGACACGCATGAACCGGCCGGCCGGATCCAGGTCGTCGCGACGACGCATTCAGCCCATCTGGCGAGCGCGGTGGGTATCGACAACGTCGTCGCACTGCGCAGCAACGCGGTCCTTGATCCGGCGGGCGAGGGCAAGTCCCCGGCCCGAGGCGGGCGGAACTCCACCCAGGCCGTTCCGCTGCGCCGGCTGCCGCTGGATGACCGGAGTCGGCGGAAGATCAACCAGTACCTCGATGCGACCCGCGCGGCACTTCTCTTCGCCCGGAAGGTGATTCTCGTCGAGGGAATCGCCGAGGCGGTGCTGCTGCCGGTGATCGCCAAGCACTGCCTGTACAAGGGCGATACTCCGGAGGACGTCGCCCGGCGGAGAGAGTTCCAGGCGGCCACGATCATCAACGTGGGCAGTGTCGACTTCCGCCCCTACATCGAGCTGCTCCTGGGCGAGGTCAACGGCTGCCGTCTGCTGGACCAGCTGGTGGTCATCACGGACGCGGATCCGGAGATTCCTGACGACCTCGCGCCGGCCGCCGACGACCACGAGACATCGACCGAGTTGCCGCTCTCCTCCGCGGAGGACGAAGAGGCGAATGCCGACGAGCAGGGCGAAGAGGACGACTCGACCGCCTGGAACCGCCGCAACGACCTCCTGGCGGTGGCCAGGCAGCTCGGCGCAGGAGAGCGGTTGATCGTCGCGGAGGCCAAGTACACCCTCGAAGCCGACCTTCTTGCCCCGAAAGGCAACGACAAGGTCCTGGGTACCGCCTACCTGGCCCAGCACAAGCGGTCCCAGAAGCACTGGGAGGCCATCACGGCCGCGGACGAGCCGGCACTCGCCTTCTACAAGAAGCTCAGGGACAAGAAGAAGCCCTTCATCAGCAAGGGCGAGTTCGCGCACGACGTCGCGCTGCTCCTCCAGGACGGCGAGCCCTTCACTGTGCCGGACTACCTTCGCGGGGCGATCGATGCCGTTGTCTCCAACGCGGCCGCCCCTGAGACCGGAGACGGCGAGTGATGCCGGAGCTGACCGATGACCAGCGCGCCCTCGTCGAGGAGGTGGCCGAGAGCGCCTTCGTGACGGCCTGCCCCGGGGCCGGCAAGACACGCGCTGTCGTCGCACGATACCTGCGCCGCGTCGAGGAGGAGCCGCGCAAGGGCATCGCTCTCGTGTCGTTCACCAACGCCGCGGTGGACGAGGTCCGGAGCCGTTGCGCCGATCGGCACGACGCGATGAAGGCCCCGCACTTCGTCGGGACCTTCGACAGCTTCATCGCCCGCTACCTCGTGGCTCCCCTGTACCGCGCCGTGTTCAAGGTGAGCCCGAGGCTGGTCCAGTCCTGGGACGATATCGGGCTGTCATCCTTCCGACTGCCGATCAAGGCTCGGGTGCCCGATGTTGAGCTCTCGTGGTTCGACTTCGACGGCACGGGTCGTGCGGAGCTGCGCCCCGAGCGGATTCCGCGTACGGCGGGACCTGCGCTCACGGGCCTGCTGACCGGTACTCGACGGGCGGACGCCGAGCGCAGGGCCGGTGCGATCCACCAGGGGCTTCTCAGGGCGGGAACGCTCACGTGTGACACATCCCGGCGTCTCGCCTGCGCTTGGCTCGCGGATCCCACCATGCGAGCTGCGATCCAGCCGCTCATCGCCAACCGCTTCGCGGAGATCGTTGTCGACGAGGCGCAGGACTGCGGCGAGGACGAGCTCGTGATCCTCCAGTTCCTGCTGGAGTGCGGTATCCGGGTCCTGATGATCGGCGACCTCGATCAGTCGATCTACGAATTCCGACGCGCGGTGCCCGAGCGGGTGAAGGCGTTCGGAGCCGGACTTCCCCGCCAGATCAGCTTGAGTCACAACTTCCGCAGCACGCCGGCCATATGCGCCATCAACTCCTCACTCCGGGTCAGTGGGCAGCCGGACCGGGCCAGTGGCCCGCATGCGGGAAGCACCGTACCGGTCCACGTCATCGGCTACCGGAAGGCCGAGGACATCGCGCCCCAGGTACTGTCCGTGGCGGCGGAGAACGGGCTCTCCGCCAGCCAGACGATCATCGTCTCGCATGGAGGGGCCGATGCCCTACGGGCAGTCGGCGCTGCCGGGACCGACCTGGTCGGCGCCAACCGTGTCGCCGCCGTTGTCGACGCCGGCCACAAGCTCAGGACCGGCTCCGATGGAAAGTCCCGCGTCGCAGCACTCGAACGGGTCGAAAGGTACCTGATCCAGGCGGTGGCCGCCGGCTCCCTCAACGAGCTGTCCCTGGACGCAGTGCTGGACGCCATCGGAATCGAGCGCCGATGGCTGCGGGACACGGCCATCCGCCTCTGTCAGGCCTTGGAGCCGCGGGACAAGACCGCATCCGGATTCAGCGCTGAGCTCCGAGCGAGGGTCGCCCAACTGGATTGGCCTTCACAGCTGACGGTCGACTGCTCCGTCTTCCGAGCCCCAAAAGCCAAGGATTGGGAGGGACTCCTCAAAGCAGAGGCCGCATCCGAGATCTTGTCCTCGACGATCCATGGGGTGAAGGGCCAGGAGTTTCCGGCCGTCGCGCTGACTCTTCCGACGAGGATGCGCAAGGACGCCACCGGCCGGACGGTCCTCGACGACTGGGAGTTCGGGTTCCAGACCGAAGCCAGGCGTGTTCTCTACGTCGGGGCGTCCCGAGCGCAGGCGCTCCTGATGTTGGTGGCACCGGTCGGCCACACGGAGCGGGTGACGAAGCTGCTGTCGAGGGACGCCGTCCCGTACCAGGTCCGCCCGGCGACGACTGGAAGGTAGCCGCACTGCGTCCCGCGACGAGGGCCCGCAGTTGTGTGGTTACGCTGCAGCGGCTAGGACCTGTCCGGTCGATCGTGTGGCGATCGCCTGCCCTGCCCGTCGGCCCGGGTACAGGCCGGGTCAGTCACGACGCCGAGTCCGATCCACCGCCGCCTCCCGCGGCGCCACCGACCGAGCGGATCAGGGCTCGCGCCTCGTCCTCAAGCCGTCGAGTCACGGGCCGATCGCTGAATCCGAGGGTGCCGAGCTGGACTGCAAGGTTGTCGAAATAACCGGAAGCCGTCAGGACATGGGCCTGAACATCCAACGTTCCTCCTAACTGGAGATGATCTCGGGCTGCGCCGGCCGCTGCCAAGACGCGCCCGATCTGCGTGTTCACTTCGTCCCGAGTCAACTCCGGCAGACCTGACCGCGCCAACTGGCGCAGCAACCGTTCGCTGGCTCCGACCACTTCATCCAGCAGACGGAGGTCCCGGTTGACCACCAGGCCGACGTCGGCACCGGCAATGGCGGCCACGAGCGCAACCTGACTGACCACGGCGTTCCTCACCCGACCCGGAAGATATGCGGGGAGCTCCACGGACTCAATGCTGTTGAGCGCAGGCCGGAAGCAAGGGTGAACGTGGAATTCGTCCTCGCCCGGCAGCGGCGGTGCCTGGGTACCTCCGGCGTATACGACGGCGCTGCCGCGGCGCACGCCGAGGAAGCTCGCCCCGTACAGCACGTCGATCACCCCCTGTGCGGTCAAGCTCTCGGTGTAGGCGGGGAACGCCAGATGGAGGGCCTCCCGTTGACACTCGAACCTGGTCGCCAGCGCCGATCGCATCACCACGTATCCGGTGTTCTCGAACAGCGCGAACAAGGACCGAAGGAACGGATGGTTGACCAGGTACTCCTTGACGAGGTCCTGAAGCTTCCAGCGGGAGAACCGTGCGGTCGCCGCCAGTACATCGTCCTCGGTGATGGTCGGGCCGCCCCGCTCGGCGGCCACGCTCTGACAGGCGTTGAGCAGCTGGATCGCGTCCCTCGGCCGCGGAAGGGCCCTGCTGAAGAGGTACTCGGCGGTCGGCTCCCCTTGGACGCTCGGGGGAAAGAGCTGACCCCACAACTGCTCATCGGTCAGGTTCGTCCTGAGGGCGGCTCGGGCCCGGGCCAGGGCGACGTCCGCAAGAGCATCCCGTGTCCACTCGATCCGAATCTCATCGCTGTGGAACTTGTCGCCATCGCCGAAGTTCAACGTGTCATAGATGTCTGCTCGGATGAACAGGGCGACCCGAACCGATCCACCGAAATGGCCCAAGTGCTTTGCCGCCAGCAGCAGTCCGGTGACCAGCGCGTGACTCTCCGGGGAAATGGTCCATACCTGTTCGAGCTGGTCGACGAGCAACAGCAGAGGGGGGTGGCTGGTTGCACAACCCAGGTCGGCGAAGGCTTCGGCCACGCCGTCCTCCAGGACCTCCAACTGGCGGCTGGCCCGGGCGCCTTCGGAGGCACCGTTGACGCCCAGCGCGGCCTCGACACCGAATGCTTTGAGGGAGAGATTCGCCGACTGCAGACCGCGCACCCCTCGCCGCAGTCGGTCGTAAAGGCCGGCTTCGCCGGACTCGCCGTTATCCCTCAGGAAGGTGCGCAGGGCTCGAACAGAGGCTGGCACGCGTCGACCATGTGCTGTGCGGGCATGAGTGGTGAGGTGACGCGCCGCATGCACCGCGAAGACGTACCGCCAGATAAGGGACTTGGCGGTGTCATCGGTGACGCCTTGGAGTTCGAAGCGGCGGATCTCGTCGCCGGCCGCGTCGTCCGGGGTGATCAGGATCGACGGACCCTGATGGCCCTCCGCCGTCGCCAGTTGATGGCAGATGGCGCTCTTTCCTGAGCCCTTGCGGCCGATGATCAGGGACTTCCGTCCGGAAAGCGCCTCCCGGTACGCATAGTTCGGCCGAAATACGACGCCTCCCAGCAGGCCGTCCTTGAGATCGTTCTCGGCGTCATCTCGACCGAAGAACAACTTGCCGACCAGATCGGCTTCCTGACTCACGCGCTCTCCCCGGACGTGCTCCCCTGACCGTATTCGCCAGATTACGTCCCCTCGCCCCGCGACGTCAGGATAATGGAGACGGTCCACGGAACGGAGCGGCAAGCGGGGTGTCGGGGGGACGCATGGACGAACCGGTGGAGCAGTGGGAAGAGCTCTGCGGCAGAGTGCAGAGCCTGAACGATCAGATCGAAAGGCTGGGTGCCGCTCAGGACCGCCACATCGGCGATCTCGGAAACCACCTCGGCGAAGCGCGAACGGGCATCGCCCGGCTGGAACGCGAGCTGCGCGAGCTCTCGGTCTCCCTCTCGCATGCGAGGACTGCGATAGGCAGCGTCAGTGAGAAGGCGGACGTCACCCACGGTGCCCTCACCGACTTCGTGGCCCGCTACGGCAGGGACCAGATCGTGACCAATGCGCGGGCCGAGCTGTCCCGCCTGACGACGGAGTGGCAGGCGAGGTTCTCCCACCGCCGCCAAGTACGTGCTCTCGCCAGGGGTCTGGTGCACGCACTGACCGAAAGCGGTGTGGCTCGAGGGCTCGTGAGCATCGACACGATCGAGGCATGCACCCAGGAGCAGCTGCTCCTGGAGCCGTCCTTCTGGCTCGCTCCAGCCGTCGTAGCGGTCGCTGCGGGGTACAGCAACGACACCGCCCGCGCCGATCGGGCCCGCAGTCACGCTCTCAACCTCGACCGGGCCAAAGCCACGCTCTTCTTCGCCCTCACGTGTTCGCGCCGGAAGCAGCAGAGCGAGGCCGCCCGCTGGATGGACCGGTACCTGTCCAGCCTGGACCCTTTTGACCTGGGTCAGGAATTCACCGTCGTCCTCGACGCGGTCGCTGGCGCCGAGTTGGGCTTTGACGCGCTTACCTATGCACGTCAGGCGATGGTGCGCTGGGACCGTGAGGCCAACGCCCGCCTCTTCACAATGTCTCACGCGGACCGTGCCCTGATGCATCTCACCCGCTGGCGCCCCTGGATGTCGGAGAAAGGCGTCGGGGACTCGGGGAAGTTCAAGACCTTGGAGGATCTGTGCGGAACCCAATGGGCCACAATTCAGGGCGGTTGGCATTCGGCAAGAGTGGTGAAGGGGACCTTCGACTACCTGCGGGACGAGTACTCGGCCGACCCGCTGGCCGCTGAGGGCGGCCAGCGCACCGATGTAGCCCTGGGTCACCTCATCGCCCAGCTGGACCCCGACGAGGACCAGATGCATCGGCAGATGGAGCGTCTGCGCACGATCATCCGGCATGAAGGGGACTCAAGCGCAGCCGCCTCGGACTTCCCTGATCCGGAGGATCGGGAACCGTCCGACTTCCATAGCATTCTCGAACGGGCCATTTTCGAGCCGGAGTCGGGAAACCTCGGATACCCGGCTCGTCTTCTCATTCTCCAGAGCCTCTGGCCGAATCTCCGCTCTGCAGCCGCTGCCCTCTCCGAACAATCCGAGACCGTTCTTTCCGAGCGCCTCACCCTCACGGTGGACGACTGGTCCTGCGAGTTGCCGCCCGCTCCGATCAGGCCCGAGGCGCGACAGCAGCTGATCGGTGAGCTTCGGCAGCACTTGATGCGAAACACCGACGAAGCCGTCGACGCGGTCGCCCCCCTATGGCCGCGCATCCTCGCGTTCTTCATCGCCGCCGTTGTCTTCGGCGGGCTGGCACTCCTCGTCGGTGGACCTGCGGCCGGCCTGGGTACGGTCGTATCCGTGCTGACGCTCATCGCAGGCACCTGGGGTGTGGCCAGCGTCCCGTTGCGGCGGCGCAGACTCCGTGAGGACGGCTCCCGCCATCAAGCGGCGAGCACGGCGAAGCTGGAAGGGGCACTCAAGCAGCACTCCCAACTGCTCCGGCAGTGGTCCGCCGACCTGGCGACGGCGGACCAGCTGAGCACGTGGTCTCCAGCGACCGGAGACTTGTCGACGCCGCAACATGAGGATTGAGCGTGGACGGACAGCTCATCGCGGGCCGCTACCGCCTCGAGTACAAGCTGGGCAGCGGTGGCATGGGTGATGTGTGGCTGGCCCACGACAGGCAGCTCGATCGCCCCGTTGCCATCAAGTTCCTTGCCCTCGACCGGCTGCGCCGTGGCGGAGACCGGGAAGACCGGACCCAGCAGATGGTGGGCAAGTTCATTCGGGAAGCGCGCGCGACCGCCCGGGTCAGCAGTCCCTTTGTGGTCACCGTGTACGACCAAGGGGAGGAGAACGACAGGTACCACCTCGTCATGGAACGTGTGGATGGGCGTCCGCTGTCCAAGTACATGGGCGGAGGCACCGCCTTGACGCTCGAACAAACCGTGCGCTGGAGCGCTCAATTGTGCGAGGGGCTCGCCGACGCTCACGATGCCGAGGTCGTCCATCGCGACATCAAGCCCGCCAACATCATGATCACCGAGCGGGGTGATGTGAAGCTCGTGGACTTCGGTCTCGCCCGGCTTCTGGACATGACCGAGACGAACAGCCCCGGGCTCACCTGGATGTACGCCTCACCGGAGCGCTGCCTGGGTGAGCCGGGCGACCACCGTAGCGACCTGTATTCGCTCGGGTGCGTCCTGTACGAGATGCTGACCGGTCGGCCGCCCTTCGGATTCCGGGAAACGGCACCTTACCTGATCGCCGATATGCACGTCCGTGCCGCTCCCGTGCCTCCGCAGAACGTCCGCCCCGGGGTGCCGGAGGAGTTGAATGACCTGACGCTGAACCTCCTCGCGAAGGAGCCTGGCCGCAGACCCCATGACGCGTTGACCGTCGCCCGCCTGATCCAGCAGGTCAAGCACGCCCCGCAGCCGACGGGAGGCGCTCTCGTACCGAGTGGGGCACCTCACGTGAATCCCGACTACGTGGAACGCATTCGTGAGCTGGAACGGCACATCCGGAAACTCCAGATGGCGCACGGCTACACGACGACTCTGGCAATCGTCGAAGCCCGCATGAGACTCGCCGAACTGACGGGAGAATCGGGTGACCGACGCGGGGCGGTTGCCCTGTACGAGGAACTCGGCGAGGACTGCCGGTCCGAGTTCGGCCCCTACGACGCCCAAGCCCTGGACGCGTTCGAGGCCATGGCCCGATGGATCGCCGTGCCTGACTGACGAAGGGGCCCGCGCGTCCGCACCGCGCGACCGGAAGATCCGCGCGGTGATCCGGCAAGATCGTCCGGACAGGGCCTAGTACGGCAGCTGTAGATCGTGATCATGGTCGGGCTGATGCTTGTCGCAGATAGTGGCTGTTGCGGGCTCTGGCCTGATGGCGTCGGCGCCAGTGGGACCAGCGGAAGCGGTGCTCGGAGGTGTGAGCAGGCCGCACGATAAGGGTGTTGAACAGATGCGCGATCTTGTTGCAGGTCAACGGGATTAGCCCGTCGGGGGCGGGCCGGTGTGCGCGTTCGTGCGCGGTGGCGACAGCCAGGAAAGCGTGCGCGAGCATCGCGAGAGTGACCCAGCGGTGCCAGGACGTCCACCGGCGGACCTGGTGCTCGTCCAGTCCGGTCAGCCCCTTTCCGGACTGGAAGGTCTCCTCGACCGTCCACCTACGCCCGGCCACCCGTACGAGCGTGGACAACGGCACAGTCGTGGGTGAATAGCAGCGGTAGAAGGCAAGTTCGCCTGTGCGCCGGTTGCGGCGGACCAGGAGCTGGTGATGTCCGGGGCGGTCTTCGGCAATGTGGACCACGGCCCAGTCGTAGAAGCGGTGGCCCTTCGCCCCGGTCCCGGCCGAGAGCTTCTGCCAGGCCCGCTTAGGCATCTTCTTGACCAGGGCATCCGCCCGCGACTTCCCCGCCCGCGTAGCGATCGGGTGGTCACGGGCGACCGCGAGGACGTATCCCACCTCGCGCTGCTCAAGCGCGGTGCGAAGAGTCGGGTTCCCGCCATAGACCTCGTCGCCGGCCACCCATCGCGCCGGGACGCCGGAGTCCAGGGCGCGGGTGATCATCCGTGCGGCCAGAGCGGGCTTGGTAGCGAAGCCGACGCGGTCGGGGATCCCAGCCGACCCGCACCGCCGGCGGTCTTCGGTCCAGGAGCGAGGGACGTACAACTCCCGGTCGACGGCGGCGTGTCCGGCCTGCGCGGAGTAGACGAGGTAGACCGCGACCTGGGCGTTCTCGATCCTGCCCGCAGTGCCGGTGTACTGGCGCTGGACGCCGACCGTCGCGGTGCCCTTCTTCAGGTCGCCGGTCTCGTCCACGACGAGGACCGCCTCCTCGTCGCCCAGGTGGTCCACCACGTAGGTACGGATGTCGTCGCGGACCGCGTCGGCGTCCCACTTGGCGCGGCCCAGTAGGTGCTGCATCCCGTAGGGGGTGGTGTCCCCGGCGTGCTCGGCGATCGTCCAGCAGTTCTTGCGCGGCAAGTCCGACAGCAGACCCAGTACCAGGGAGCGGGCCCGGCGGCGGGGTTCCACCCGGGCGAACCGACCTGCCACACGGTTCATCAGGCCCTCGAACATGGCCTGCCATCGTTCAACGTCTACGCTGTGACCTGCGGCCACCGCTTGATCCTTCGTTGTCTTCACAAACCACGATGATCTTCGGTGGCCGCACCCTTGACCAAGCGCGCAGGATCACGACTGCCTGCTCTGGATTGCCGGGCCCCGCCCGAGGATGGAGAGCCCTGATGAGTCGCTACGAGTTGAGTGAGCGCGAAGCCTTCGTGGCCATGTCGCGGTTCGTGTGGCAGTTCGCGAACCGCGCCGGGGACGACCTTCTCACGCTCCTGGGCGACATTGGCATCGAGGCGGACGGTGGGCCGACGGATCCCGCCGCCTGGGAGGACTGGATGAAGTGCGTTCGTTCGGTCGTCGACGGCGCAGAAGACCCGGCAGGTGGATCGGCGGGATAGAGGCCCGTCGAGCGAGTCTCAGCATCGCGATGGCCGGCCGCCCATGGACAAGATCACGATCTACAACTGCCGTACTAGGGCGGGTATCGGGTCGTGATCAATCTGTGGGATTCGCTCTCACGGCGAGGCCTGATCAGGTAGATCATGTCGCGTGACGCGAGTGCAACTGACGGATGCGGAGTGGGAGTTCATCGGGCCGTACCTGCCGATCGGCGAGTACGGCCCGTACCCGGAGCGGCTGCGGCAGCAGTTCGAGGGCGTGATCTGGCGATTCAGGACCGGAGGGCAGTGGCGGGAGATGCCGGCGGAGTTCGGCGCGTGGTCGACCGTCTCCAACCGCTTCCGGCAGTGGCGTGACGCGGGCGTCTTCGAAGCCCTGCTGGAGGGCGCGATCGCGGAGGCCGCGAGGCGGGGCGAGGTGGACTTGTCGCTGGTCAGCGTGGATTCCACCACCGTTCGGGCCCACCACGACGCCGCCGGGATGCACCTGCGCCCCGACGCCCTGGCGGCCCTGGAGAAGGCCGCCGACGAGGCGGAGAAGGCCCGGCAAAAAGGGGCGGCCCGGAAGAACAAGACGGACAGGACACCGCGGATGATCCAGAACGCGAAGAACGACGACGTGCCCGGCGGCGGCGCAAGCTCCGCCTGAAGGCCGCACTGCTCGGACGCTCCAGAGGTGGGCAGACCAGCAAGATCCATGTTGCCGGTGAGCGGAAGTGTCGACCGCTGGTGTTCGTGCTGACCGAGGGGCAGGCCGCCGACAGCCCGCAGTTCATCCCCGTGCTCAAGAAATTACGGGTCCGCGGGCCGGTCGGCCGTCCCCGCACCCGGCCCGACGCGGTCGCCGGGGACAAGGCCTACTCGTCCCGCGGCAACCGCGCCCACCTGCGTCAACGCGCGATCAAGGCCGTCATCCCGGAGAAGAACGACCAGGCCGCCAACCGGACGAGGAAGGGCAGCGCAGGCGGCCGGCCCGTCAGCCACGACGCCGACCTCTACAAGGAGCGCAACACCGTCGAGCGCCTGATGTGCGCCACGAGGCGCCTTGATGTATCCCCGGCTCAGCCGGGAGGAATTGGAGGGATATTCCTGGGCCTGATGGCTCACCTGGATCCGAAAGGTGATGGGGACCAGAGCATGCCAGAAAATCAGTGACCGGGCCCAGTTGCCAGGGACGGTGCACTGAGGGGCCCGCGTGATATGGCGAAAGCTGGATTGCCTGAACCCCAATCTCCAGTCGATGAAAGTTCGCATCCATCGGAAAGGCTACTGAAACCGATGCCATGTCCTGTGACGGCCTTGATCAGGGGTCGACGCACCCTCTGCGGCATGGGGCGATGTCCAGTGAGGACATTCAAGGAGATGAGTGGGGCGCCTACGTCACGCTATAACGTACAACAAGGACGAACGTGGGATCGCCTACGGGGTGCAAGCCCTAGGGCGACGGAGTGCTCGTAGTAGTCGCAGGAGTAACGACCTGCCGAGGAGAGTGGGAAAGCCGCTCGCAGGGCGAAGGGGCACAGGTGACTGGATGCGAACGAGACCGGAAGGTATGCGAAATGCAGAGTGCCGACACGGTGTTAGGCATCCTTCGTGAGCGCGGCAGGCGTGAACTGCCGTGCAATGAACTGTATCGGCAGATGTTCAATCCGCAGTTGTACCTAGTGGCTTACGGACGCATCTACTCCAACAAGGGAGCGATGACGCCTGGAGTCACTCAAGAAACCGTGGACGGCATGTCGTTGGACAAGATCGGGCGCATCATCGATGCGATGCGTCACGAGCGCTACCGATTTAGTCCCGTCAAGCGGGTCGGCATTCCCAAGAAGAATGGGAAGCTTCGCCCGCTTGGGCTGCCGACATGGACGGACAAGCTGGTTGGTGAAGTGATGCGTCTCCTTCTGGAGGCGTACTACGAGCCGCAGTTCTCCGACCGTTCCCACGGGTTCCGGCCCGGACGGGGATGCCACACGGCCTTAACCGAGGTGGGCAATACCTGGACGGGTACGACCTGGTTCATCGAAGGTGATATCTCCGACTGCTTCGGATCGATCGACCATCAAGTCGTCATCGAGACCCTGTCAGAAAGAATTCACGATGGCCGGTTTCTTCGGCTAGTGCGAAACATGCTTGAGGCCGGGTACATGGAGGACTGGACCTGGGGCGCCACGCTCAGTGGGGCTCCCCAGGGCGGGGTACTCTCTCCGCTTCTGTCCAACATCTACCTCCACCGACTGGACAGATTTGTCGAGAAGGTTCTGATTCCGCAGTACACGCGAGGGCGGAGCAGGGTGCGCAACCCTGCCTACCTGGAGGTGGTCAACGCGATCGCGCGCGCCCGCAGGCGCGGCGACCGGACCGAAGTCCGGTCATTACGCAAGCGGCAGCGCAGTATTCCCAGCGTGGATCCGAACGATCCGGGCTACCGAAGACTGCGCTACGTGCGATACGTCGATGACACTCTGCTCGGGTTCATCGGGCCGAAATCCGAGGCTGAAGAGATCAAACGGCGCCTCGCGGCATTCCTCCGTGACGACCTCAAGTTGGAAATGTCGCCAGAAAAGACGCTGATCACCCACGCCCGCAAGGGCGCGGCAACGTTCCTCGGATACGAGATCGCCGTCCAGCACAACGATAGGCAGGCAACCCGGGGCCGCAGGACGACCAACGGGTCGATTGCCTTACGCGTGCCAGCAAAGGCGATTCGAGAGAAGGCAGCCCTGTATTTCAGTCGCGGAAAACCCGCGCATCGGCCCCAGCTTCTCAACGACGACGACTACGCCATTATTAACGTCTACGGGGCCGAATACCGGGGCATCGTCCAGTACTACCTACTGGCTGGCAACGTATGCCGATTGCATCGGCTGCGTTGGGCCATGGAAACCTCGTTGCTCAAGACACTGGCAGCGAAGCATCGCTCGACCGCGTCCAAGATGGCGGCCCGCTACAAGGCCAAAGTCGAGACACCATATGGGTCCCGCACATGCTTCGAAGCCAGCATCCCCCGCAGCGCAGGTAGGAAGCCACTGGTCGCACGATTCGGCGGAATCTCACTGACGCGACAGAAGGCAGCGGTCCTCGTGGACCGTCAAGTGGCCAACCCCCGCCCCAGAAAAGAGCTGATTACCCGGCTCTTGAAGGGGGAGTGCGAGCTATGCGGGACGCCGGAAGACGTGCGAGTGCATCACATCCGAAAACTCGCCGACCTCGACGAGGGAGATCCACCTACTGAATGGCGCCAGGTCATGGCGAAGAAACGGCGCAAGACTCTGCTTGTCTGCACCGGTTGCCATGGCACGATCCACTCAGGAAAGCCAACCAGCAGCGTCACGAAATAGGTCACTGGAGAGCCCGTTACGGGGAAACTCGTACGGCGGGTTCGGAGGGGGGCCGTGCGGAAAAGGACCTGCACATGGCAGGCACCTCGTCGCGCGGCCTACCCAACCAACAAGCTGAAGGCCTGGCGAGGCATCGCCACCCGCTACGACAAGACGCCCGCCAGCTACCTCGCCGGCCTCCACCTACGCGGCGCAATGATCTGGATCAAAGACCTCAGCAGGACCACTCCTTGATCGCGACCAAGTACGCTCCCTAGCAGGACGTGTCGGGGGAGGTGCCCAACGTGGCAACCATCAGCGCGAGCCGGGCCTTTCCCGCAGGCTCGTTGACATCTCGCATGATCTGTCAACGACGTCTATCACGCTTCGTTGCCACCGATTACGGGATAGGGCCGGTTCATTGGGCCGACCCGACTATCCGGTGCCGCTGCTTTGGGGTCATCCGCAGGTGTGCGGGTGCGGAGGAGGGGAGTCATACCGTCAGGGGCGGCCGGTTCGAGTTCGATGGCGCGACGTAGCTGTTCCATGCGTTGGGGCAGGGGGTGCCAGCCGGGTTCTGCGGCCATCTCGGTGTTGAGGTCGTTGATTGCGCGGGCATAGGCGCGGGCCAGGCCGCGGAAGTGCAGGGGCAGGCCGGGGCGGGGGTGGCCGCTGGGGGCGATGCTCACCCACAGGGCGTCGGTGGTCTCGTTGCCCGGGCCGGCGGGTTGGGTGGTGTCGCGTGCGACGAGGTGGCTGCGGACGGTGAGCCAGTGGCGCATCGCGGCCCGGGTGGGGCCGGACAGGCCGACCGTCATGGTGGCGGGCGTGGTGCGCGGGTTGCGGTGCTGGGGGAGGCGGGTGAGGCGGATCGTGCCGCGGTGCAGGTCGACGTCGTCCGTGCGCAGGGCGCAGAGTTCGCCGGCGCGGCAGCCGGTGTCCAGCACGGTGCCGATGATCGCGAGGATCCGGCTGCGGGACTCGGACCGGCCGGGTCGGGCCGAGTGTTCCAGGTGGCCGAGCAGGATGCCGCGCGGGCGGGCGGCGACCACGGGCCGGAGCTCGACCGGTGGCGGGTTGCGGTCCAGGAGCGTGACGGTGATGCCGGCCAGGGCGCCGAGGATGCGGAGGCAGTCCTCCCGGACGCGCATGGACGCGGGTGAGGCTTGGTCCGGTCGTGCGGCGGGCTTGCGCCGCAGTAGGCCCTGCTCGGCGGCTGTGAGGTAGTCGGCGAGGGTGTCCGGCGCGAAGAGCCGGGCGAGTGAGCCGGCGGCCGTGGGCATGATCGCGCCCCGCTCCAGGGCGGTGCGCAGTTCGCCGGCGACCCAGCGCAGTTGCTTTGCCCGGGAGATGCCAGTGGGAGGTTGGCAGGCGCGCTCGACGAGGGTGTCCAGGGCCTCGACCGAGGGTGCTGCTGTCGTCGGGGCGTCCGCCATGAGGTCACCCTAGCGCCGCGCCGGGGCGGGTCGGCGGGCTCTTGCCGGCAGAGGGGGCTGGGAATGTCCGGCAGGGCCCGGGTCTAATAACTGGCTTGAGGCAAGATCGCCGGTGAGGGCAGCGGACGGCATGGTGGCTGTCTTTTCCGGCCCGCGCCGCTCCGGTGGTGACCGTCCTTCGGCAGCCGCCGAGGGGGCCAGGCCAGGGCATCCGCAGGTTTTCGCGGCGGCACCCGACGACTACTTCCCGGGCTCCGTGAGTGCCCCGATCGATTCTGACGGACCGTCAGCAAACTCGGCATTGAGTCAGCATCAGTCCTGCCAGAGGCTGTCGCGGATGGTCGAACCGTGTCATGTGTCGAGTGCGGAAGCGCGTGCCGACGGGGGCACTTCGAAGTGGGCGCATGGGGGCTTTGGGTCGGGGGTGCGGTGGCCCGAGCCACCGCATCCCCGATCGCCTAACGTGCAGGTCAGCGCACGTTTCCGCGCGGCTTCAGGGGGATGCCGGGGAGCTCCGGGGCGGGCAGGCGGTCGCCGGGGTAGCCCTGTACGGTGCCGAAGCGGTCGGAGTTCACGGAGCTCATCCACTCCTCGCGGGCTCGGGTAATGTCTTCGTGAGAGCGCCCGATGAAGTTCCACCACATGACGATCTGCTCCTCGAAGGGCGTGCCGCCGAGCAGGACCAGCCGGGCGTCGGCCCCGCCGGTGTTGGCGAGGGTCAGGGTGCTGTGGCCGGGGGCGACGTAGCCGAGTTCGGCGGGGCGCAGCAGGGTGTCGAGGAGGCGGACCTCGCCGCTGTCGACCAGCAGGCCGTGTTCGAAGGCGGGGTCGACGTCGAGGGTGATGGTGGCCTGCGGGCGAAGGATCAGCTCGGCGCCGAGCAGCGGGGTGAAGGTGGGGACGGGGGAGGTGTCGCCGGCGAGGGTGCCGAGGAAGACCCGCGCCTCGCCGCCGTCGAGGGCGACCGGGCCGGGCGCGTGGTGGCGGAAGTCGCGCCCGGTGTGCCGGTGGTCCTCGGGCAGGGCGACCCACAGCTGCACGCCGTGCAGGACGGTGGTGGCCGGGGTGGAGACCTCGGAGTGGGCGATGCCGTGGCCGGAGGTCATCAGGTTGACCTCGCCCGGCCGGACGTACGCGTGCACGCCGAGGCTGTCCCGGTGTTCGATCTCGCCGGTGAACAGCCAGCTCACGGTCTGGAGCCCGGTGTGCGGGTGCGGGGCGACGTCCATGCCGCCGGTGCTCGCGACGTCGTCGGGCCCGTAGTGGTCGACGAAGCACCAGGCGCCGATCATGGTGCGGGAACGCTGTGGCAGGGTGCGGCGTACGGTCATCGCGCGCGGGCCGCCGAGCGGCACGTCCCGGGCGGGCAGGACCTCCACCCGCGGATCGGCGGCGGGCGTCTCGACGAGGTCGGTCTCGGCGGTGCTCACGGTGGGGTCCCTCCCGGGGTGCTTTTAGTTCTATATTCAACTATCATGCCATGGCAGAGTGGCGGGCGACAGCATGATCAGCCTAAGGAGTCCAGGTGAGTGATGTGACGGTGGTCCCGACGGACCGGCGGGTGTTCATCGACAAGCAGAGCCCCCAGGCCTACAAGGCGCTGCTGGCCGCCGCCGAGGCGGCGCGCGAGGCCGCGGCCGAGGCCGGGATGGACCGCCGGCTGATCGAGCTGGTCAACCTCCGGGTGTCGCAGATCAACGGCTGCGCCTACTGCCTGCACGTGCACACCAGGGCCGCGATCCGCGAGGGCGAGACCACCCAGCGGCTGGGCGTGCTCCCGGCCTGGCGCGACACCGAGGTCTTCAGCGACCGGGAGCGTGCCGTGCTCGGGCTGGCCGAGGCGACCACGGCCCCGGCGGACGCGGCGCTCCAGGACGCCGCGTACGCCCTGGCGCGCGAGGTGCTGAGCGACGAGGAGATATCCGCGGCGGTGTGGGTGGCGATCACCATCAACTCCTTCAACCGGGTGTCCATCCTGAGCAAGCATCCGGTCCGCCCCGCGCCGGGCCGGTAGTCGGGCCTGCCGGAGGGTCTCCACCCGCCTCCGGCCCGGTGGTTGCGGCTGCCGGAGGGCCTCCGCCTTCCGGCGGATGCCCTCCGTTGGCGGGTGTACGACCGGTTCCTCCCGGCGGGGGATGACCGGCCGTCAGCGATGCGGCGAGGCTGGGCGACGACGGCGGGGAGCTGCTCGCCGACGGCGAAGGTGGGGTCGCATGGCACGTCGTACGTTTGTTTCCGCGTTGGTGGGGGCGGTCTGTCTGGCACTGGCCGGGCCGGTGGTCTCGGCGGGTGCGGCCGAGGCCGCCGACGGGCGACCGGGCCCCGGCGATCCGCGGGCGGCGGCCCTGCGGGCGCTGACCGATGCCGGCGCGGCCGGGGCGATCGCGGAGGTCAGGGACGGGAAGGGGGTCTGGCGCGGCGCGTCCGGCGTCTCCGACCTGGCCACCGGCGCACCGCTCCGCACGGACGGACGCTTCCGGGTCGGCAGCGTCACCAAGGTGTTCATCGCCACCACGGTGCTCCAGCTGGTCGGGGAGGGGCGGATCGGCCTGGACGACCCGGTCGCGCGGCACCTGCCCGGGCTGGTCCCGAACGGCGACCGCATCACCGTCCGTCAGCTGCTCAACCACAGCTCCGGACTCTGGGACTCCACCAACGAGAAGGGCGGGGTCTTCCCCGACTGGACGGACTCGGCGGCCATCCGGAACTGGCTGGACCAGGGCGGCCTGACCCGGCACATCACCCCGGCCCAGGTGGTGGCCTCCTCGGTGGCGCACGCGCCCAACTTCCCGCCGGGCACCGGGTTCGGCTACTCCAACGTCAACTACACCCTGCTCGGCATGATCATCGAGAAGGTGACCGGGCACGGCTACGCCCAGGAGGTCACCGCGCGCATCCTGCGTCCGCTCGGCCTCGCCGGCACGTACTTCCCGGGCGCGGCCACCGATATCCGGGGCCCGCACGCACACGGCTACTGGACGCTGCCCGAGGGCCCCGGTCCGGAGGACAGCAGCGACCGGGACGTGACGGTGGCGAGCCTCACCTGGGCGAACTCGGCCGGCGAGCTGATCTCCACCCTGGGCGACCTGAACCGCTTCGACAAGGCCCTGCTGGGCGGCCGGCTGCTGCCGCCGGCGCTGCTGAAGGAGATGGCCGCGACCGTCCCGATCGAGGCCGGGGGCGTGCCGACCGCGCTGGGTTACGGGCTCGGGCTGGCCAGCCGGCAGCTCTCCTGCGGTCCGGTCTACGGGCACAACGGCTCGGTGCCCGGGTGTACAGCACCCAGCTGTGGAGCTCGGGCGACCGGCAGGTGTCGTTGTCCGTCACCCCGCGCGGCGACGAGGCGCAGTTCACCGCGCAGATGCAGGCGGAGGCCGGCTTCCTGGAGCAGGCCTTCTGCGGCAGCGGACAGGGGGCGGGCGGCGCGCCGGCCCCGGCCGGAGTGGTGCCGAAGCTCGGCTGACCCGCCCGCTGTTCCGCCGCTCCACCGCCGGGACTTCGCACCCGGGTTCCGGCGGTGGAGCGGCTGCGGAGTTTCGCCCGGTGGCCCGGGTGCGTACGGTGATCCACACATCATCGGAGAGGGGTACGCGCCATGGCGGGAACGGAACAGGGCTCGGAGACGGTGCTGACCACCAAACGGCTGGTGGTGCGTCAGTGGACCATGGCGGACCGGGAGCGCGCCTTCGACATCTACTCCCGCTGGGAGGTCGTCCGGTGGCTCGGCCGGACCCCGCGCGCCATGACCGGGCCCGAGGAGGCCGGGGCCTTCGTCGAGCGCTGCCGGCAGCGCTCCGCCGACCCGCGCTACGGCGCCTGGGCGGTCGAGCGGCGCGACACCGGCACGGTTGCCGGCTCGGTCCTGCTGGTGCCGCTGCCGGACGGGAACGGCGAGATCGAGGTCGGCTGGCACCTTCACCCCGACAGCTGGGGCCACGGCATCGCCACCGAGGCCGCCCGGGCCGTCCTGGCCAAGGGCTTCGCCGACGGCCTGACCGAGATCCGCGCCGTGCTGGCCCCGGACAACACCCGGTCGGCGGCGGTCTGCCGGCGCCTCGGGATGACCAGCGCCGGGCTGACCGACCGCTGGTACGGCCGGCAGCTGGCGGAGTTCCGCATCGGTCCGGCCCAGGGGATGTCGGCATGACGGACGTGACGGGCATGACGGGTACGACCGACGCGACGGGCGTGACGGACATGACGGATCTGACGCTCAACCTGTGGCGCCGGCCGCTCGACGAGGTGCCGCCGGAGGTGTGGGACCGCACCGAGCTGACCGTGCTCATCCTCGCCGAGACCGGTATCCGTGAACTCCGGCCCGGAATCGGTCGGTTGACCAGGCTGCGGACCCTTGACCTCGGGCACAACCGGCTCACCGCACTGCCCGTCGAGCTCTGCGACCTCACCGGGCTCGGGGACTTCCTCTACCTGCACGACAACGCGCTGACCGCCCTGCCCGAGGCGCTCGGGCGGCTCACCGTGCTGCGCTACCTCAATGTCGGCGAGAACCGTCTCACCGAACTCCCCTCCACCATCGGAGGATTGGCCTCGCTGATCGAGCTGCGCGCGCAGCACAACCGGCTCACCGTCCTGCCGGAGTCGATCGGCGAACTCGGTGCGCTGCGCGAGCTGTGGCTGCGTGGCAACGAGTTGACAGGATTGCCGGACTCCGTCGGCCGGCTCGCGGAGCTGCGCGAGCTGGAACTCCGGGAGAACGTCCTCACCGAACTGCCCGCCGTGCTCGCCGGGCTTCCGCGACTGCGCCGCCTCGACCTGCGCGGCAACCGGATCACCGAACTGCCCGACTGGCTGGCCGATCCGGCGGCACTGCCCGCCCTGGAGAAGCTGGACCTGCGGTGGAACGCGGTGCGGCCGTCGGCCCGGCTGCTGACGGCGCTGGCCGCGCGTGGGTGCGTGACGCTCTTTTGAGTCGCCGGCTTCTGAGTCGCCGGCTTCTGAGCGCCGGACTCCGATCCGGAAAGGATCAGCACCGGCAGCGCGGAGCTGCTACCGTGGAACGCATGAAGCGCGCTGCACTCGCCACGACGACGCCGGAGAGAGTCCCGGCGCGCTGACTGCTGACCTAGTCCGAAGCCCCGGGGCGAGTGCCCCGGGGCTTCGCCGTTTCCGGACCCACTCGCCCGCAGACCGAGTGGAGACCATCCCCGTGCACGACAACCAGCCCTCGCACGCTCACGTCGCCCATGACCGCGCGGCGCGCGACCACCGCAAGCTCGGCCGCGAACTCGACCTGTTCGACACCGACCCGCTGATGGGCTCCGGCCTGCCGTACTGGCTCCCCGACGGCGCCGCGATCCGGCACTCCCTGGAGGAGTTCATCCGCGGCCGTGAGCGCCGGGCCGGCTACCACCACGTCTACTCCCCGGTGCTCGGCAAGCGCGAGCTGTACGAGATCTCCGGCCACTGGGCGCACTACCGCGAGGACATGTTCCCGCCCATGGAACTGGGGTCCGAGGAGATGGTGCTGCGCCCCAGCCTCTGCCCGCACCATGCGCTGATCTACCGCTCCCGGGCCCACAGCTACCGGGAACTTCCGCTGCGCATGGCCGAGTTGGGCGGCATGTACCGCTCCGAGCTGTCCGGGGTGCTCGGCGGGCTGACCAGGGTCCGGGCGATCCAGTTGAACGACGCCCACGTCTTCTGCACCCCGGGGCAGGCGGCCGACGAGGCGGTCGCCGCACTGGAGTTGATCCGCGAGGCGCACCGGGCGCTGGGCGTCGTACCCGTCCGCTACCGCCTTTCGCTGCCCGGCGCCGGAGGCAAGTACGTGGCGGACCCGGCGCTCTGGGAGCGCGCCGTCGCACTGCTCACCGAGGTGCTGGAGCGCTCCGGGGTGCCGTTCGAGGCGGCGGAGGGCGAGGCCGCGTTCTACGGGCCGAAGATCGACGTGCAGATCGCCGACGGCGCCGGGCGCGAGTTCACCCTCTCCACCGTGCAGATCGACTTCCACCAGCCCGAGCGGTTCAACCTGCACTACGTCGGCGCGGACGGCGCCAAGCACCGCCCGGTGATGGTGCACCGCAGCGTGATCGGCAGCGTCGAGCGCGTGGTCGCCCACCTGATCGAGCTGTACGGGGGTGCGTTCCCGGCCTGGCTCGCGCCCGTCCAGGTGATACTGCTGCCCGTCTCCGAGGCCGAACTGCCGCAGGCCGAACGGTTCCGGCAGCGCTGCCTGGACCTCGGACTGCGCGCCGAGGTCGCCGGCCCCGAGCACGGCAGCCTCGGTGCCCGGATCCGTGAGGCCCGGCTGGTGCCGTACCAAGGGGTGATCGGGGCCAAGGAGGCCGTGGACGACCGGGTCGCGCTGAGGCTGCGGGACGGCCGCCGGCTGGAGCCGCTGCCGGCCGAGGAGGCGTGGGCGCGGATCGGAGCCCTGGTGGCGGCGTGCGGCGCGGAGCTGTGGGCGGACGGCGCCGAGCGCTGAACCCGGGGGCGGTGGCGGCATCCGGCGCCGCGTGCACGGGTGGGGGCCGCCGCCGTGCG
>NZ_JAHSQD010000439.1 GCF_020103755.1 Streptomyces sp. LS1784 | reverse complement strand
GGCCGGTCAGGGCGGCGACCAGCCGGTCGTCGTCGCCCGGTGCGGCGACGCCGAGGTAGGAGGCGACGGAGAGCGGGGTGATCCCGTGGGCGGTGAACTCCCGCCGGGCGCTTCGCAGTTCCTCGGCCGTCATGGCAGGGTGCACCGGTTCGCCGGGCGCGCACCGCAGTTCGAGCCCCTGCCAGTGGTGCGCGGCCGCCAGGCGGAGGACCTCGGTGAGCGGGCGGCCGGGCAGGCCCAGGGTGGAGAGGGCGAGTCGCATGGTGGTCAGTCCTCCCGGCGGACGGCGACGGAGCCGGTGGCGAGCAGGGCGGTGTGCCGCCCGCCGTCCGGCCAGCGGACGTGGAGCAGGTGGCCTTCCGGGGCCCGCTCGGTGCGGACCTCGACGGCCGCACGGGGCGGCCGAACCGGGCCCTGGTCGAGCCGTGCGGTGCTGACGAACAACGCGGCCGCGTCGGCGACCCGCCCGGCGACGCGGGGCACCGCGCCGATGGCGCCGAAGGCGGTGCCCGAGGGCAGCGGGTCGGTGCCGGCCGTGGTGAAGCCGTCCGCGCAGCGCAGCAGCGAGACGAGCCGCAGGCCGTCCGTCCCGGTGGCGGTGGCGGTGGCGGTGGCGGTGGCGGTGACGTCCGGCCCGTCCACGGCGGTCTCGACGGAGTCGCCCGCCACGGCCCAGCCGCTGTGCCGGACCTCGGTGCCCGGTTCGGCCCCGGCGACCAGGTGGGCGTGCACCTCCTCGGCCCCGGCCGCGAGGACGAGCGAGGTCACGACGATCCCGGGGAGCACCGCGCCGCCCGCCCTGGGCCGGTGCTCGGAGGCGGCCCAGCCGTCGCCGGTGCCGAGCGGCCGGATCCGGCCGCGCTCGGTGAGCGTGCCGCCGACCACCAGGCCGAGGTGGTTGTCCGGTGGTCCGTCCAGCACCGGTCCGGTCGCGGTGGAGTGGGCGAGGCGTGCGTAGAGCGGGTCGTCGGGCAGCACCTCGTGCGCAGGCTGGTCGTCGCTGCCGTGGTTGTGCAGCCGGACGAGGCCGTCGGAGGCGGTGGACTGGATCAGCCAGCCGGGCCGGGGGAGCGGCCGGACGGCGTCGCCGAGTTCCGCGGGCCCGGGCTGCTCGACGGCCGTCCACACCGGGTGGTCCGGTGGCAGCAGCAGCCCGAGGAAGCCCTTGCTCGCCCAGTACGGGGAGGCGGGGCCGGAGTACGGCTGGACCATCGGCGGGTACGGCCCGTGCCAGCCGGAGGTGAGCAGGCCCTCGGCGTCGAGTGCGCCGCGGTCGAGGAAGTACCGCAGGGCGCCGGAGGCGAGGCGGCGGGTGGTGCCCGGGGACAGCGGGGTGCTCCCGCAGAGCGCTCCGGCCCACAGCGGGGCCGCGGCGGCGAAGCGGTAGGTGAGCGAGCGGCCCTGGTGGACGGGGGCGCCGTCGGCACCGAAGGTGCGCGCGGAGGCGTCGAGGTGGGCGGCGAGCCGGGCGCCGTACACGTCGAGCAGGTGCCGGTCGCCGCCCAGGTGGGCGTGGAGGACGGGGTAGAGGTGGAAGGCCCAGCCGTTGTAGTGGTCGAAGGCGCGTGGGCGTCCGTCGGTGTACCAGCCGTCGCCCAGGTACCAGGACTCGATCTTCGCCAGGCCGCGTTCCACGGCCCGCTCCGCGGCCACGCGGTCGATGCCCGCCTCGGCGAGGAAGCCGCCGACGGTGAGGGGGAAGAGCCACCAGTTGTTGTCCACCGGCGCTTGGCGGAGGGCGCGGGCCAGCCAGGCGCCGGCCCGTTCGCGCACGTCCTCGTCCAGACGGTCCCAGAGCCAGGGGCGGGTGATCCGCAGGGCCAGGGCGATCGAGGCGGCCTCGACCATGGCCTGGCCCCGGTCGGTGATCACCGGCCAGGAGACGGGGTCGGCGTCGGTGAGGGCACGTTCGATGGTCGGGCGGCGGGTGCCTGCGGCGAGCCCCTCGGCGTAGGCCGGGAGCAGGCCGTGGGGGTCGTCGCCGCCGGCGCCCGCGATGCGAAAGGCGGCCAGCAGGAAGGTCCGGGCGTACCCTTCCAGCCCGTCCGAGCGGGGGCCCGACCAGCTGGGGCGGTCGCCCGGCAGCCCGATCAGCGCGTGCTCGGGGCCCGCGTGGCGGCGGACGGCGGCCAGCAGGCCGTCCGCGGCGGCCTCCCAGTGGGCCCTGGTCCAGCCGGTGGCAGGGCTGAGCGAGCGGTTTTCGGGCGGTAGCTCGATCGGGGGCATGCCGGGGGCTCCTCGGTCGGGACGGGGGGATCGTATCCGGGAACAACCCAGATCGATCGCCCATGATATTGATCAAATGATCCGAGTGGACGGGGGTAAATATCACGGAAAGGGCGCTTTACCGTAAAGAAGCCCGAACATCGCCGGGGTCTGCCAGATCGAAACGGATCATTTGATCCAGAACCCTTGACTTCGATCGAAGTGCGGTCCCAGGATGGCCACACCCCGCACACCCCCTCCAACGGGAGACGAGCCATGCCCACCACCCCCACCCGCGTCCGCAGAGCCCCCCGTCTGGCCGCCGCCCTCGTCGCGTCCGCCCTCTGCGTGACGTCCCTCGCGGCCTGCGGCAGCGATTCGTCGAGCGGTGGCTCCGACGACGGCAAGCCCGTCGCCCTCACCTTCTGGGGCTGGGCCAAGGGCACCAAGGAGGTCGTGGCCGCCTTCAACGCCTCCCACCCGGGCATCCAGGTGACCTACGAGGAGATCCCCGCCGGTGTCGCCGGCGGCTACGCGAAGATCTCCAACGCGGTCAAGGCGGGCAACGCGCCCGACGTGTTCAACGTCGAGTACTCGCAGCTGCCGGACTTCGTCAGCCAGGGCGCCGTGCAGGACATCGGCAAGCTCGTCACGGACGACGTCAAGTCCAAGTACCTGAACCAGGCCCTGGACCTGACCACCCTCGGCGGCAGCACCTGGGCCCTGCCGCTGGACGCCTCGCCGCAGGCCTTCTACTACCGCAAGGACCTCTTCGACAAGGCCGGCATCACCGCGCCGAAGACCTGGGACGAGTTCCGCACCGCCGCCCAGAAGCTGAAGGAGGCCCAGCCGGACGCCCGGATCGCCACCTTCTTCCCCGACGACCCGACCACCTTCGAGGCCATGGCCTGGCAGGCCGACGCCCACTGGTTCAAGAGCTCGGGCGACGCGTGGAAGGTCGACGCCACCGGCCCGGAGACCAAGAAGGCCGGCGACTACTGGCAGCAGCTGATCAACGACGACCTCGTCCGGGTCATGCCGTCCTTCAGCCAGCAGTGGACGGCCTCCCTGCAGAAGGGCGAGACGGCCGGCTACCTCGGTGCCTCCTGGGGCGGCGGCGTGCTCAAGGGCACCGTCCCCGACGCCTCCGGCAAGTGGGCCGTCGCCCCCGTCCCCACCTGGGACGGCAACCCCGCCAGCGGCATGGTCGGCGGCACCACCTTCGCGGTCTCCAAGAACAGCAAGAAGGCCAAGGCCGCGGTGGAGTTCGCCACCTGGGCCACCACCACGCCCGAGGGCTTCAGCGCCCGCATCGCCTCCGGCACCTCCTCGGCCTACCCGGCCGCGCCGGCCCTGGTGCCCGTCGCCCAGGGCGCCTTCAAGACGGACTTCTACGGCGGCCAGGACGTCTACGCGATCTACGCCGACGCCGCCAAGTCCATCAAGCCCGGCTGGCAGTGGGGTCCGGCCATGGGCGCCACCAACACCTCCCTCAAGGACGCCTTCGGCAAGCTCACCCAGGGCGGCACCATCCAGTCCGCCGTGGACGCCGCCCAGCAGGCCACCGTCGCCGAGCTGAAGAACCGCGGAATCAAGGTCGCCCAGTGACCACCGCTCCAACCGACCGCGCCGTCCGTACCGCGCCCGCCCGCTCCACCAGCAGGCGGCGCCGGTACGGACGGTACGGCGCGCCCGCCCTGCTCCTCGCGCCGTTCCTGATCCTCTTCACCGCCTGCACGCTCGTCCCGATCGGGTACGCCGTCTACCTCAGCCTCTACACCGAGCACCGCTCCGGCCTCGGCTTCGGCGGCGTCGAGACGGTCTTCACCGGCCTCGGCAACTACACCCGCGCCCTCGGTGACCAGGCCTACCGGGACGGCTTCCAGACCACGGCCCTGTACTGCCTGCTGTACATCCCGCTGATGGTCGGTCTCTCCCTGGGCTTCGCGCTGCTGCTGGACTCCACGCTGGCCCGTGCCCGCCGTTTCTTCCAGCTCGCGCTGTTCCTGCCGCACGCGGTGCCCGGCATCATCGCCGCCCTGATCTGGATGTACCTGTACACCCCCGGCATCAGCCCCGTCATCGAGGCGCTGAACTCCGCGGGCACCAGCCCCGACCTGCTCGGCAACCCGCTGCCCGCCGTGGTCAACATCGCGCTCTGGGAGTGGGTCGGCTACAACACCGTCATCTTCTACGCCGCGCTCCAGGCCGTCCCGCGCGAGGTGCTGGAGGCCGCCGTCGTGGACGGCGCCGGCCCGCTGCGCACCGTCCTCAGCATCAAGATCCCGCTGATCCGCGCCTCGGTCGTGATGGTCGGCCTGTTCACCGTGATCGGCTCCCTCCAGCTGTTCACCGAACCGATGATCCTGCACGGTGCCTCACCCGGCGTCGTCAGCACCTGGACCCCCAACATGTACGCCTACACTGCCGCCTTCGACCGCGGCGACTACGGCCTCGCCGCCGCCTCCTCGGTGCTGCTCGCCATCACCGCGGCCGTCCTGTCCTTCCTCGTCACCTGGGCGACCCGCACCCGCCCCGCCCGCCGGACGGAGGCCTCGGCATGACCACCCTCGCCCCCGAACGCGACACCCGCGGGCGCCCGCGCGCCCCCAGGGCCGGCCGGGACAGCGCGCCGCGCACGCCCTGGACGCTGTCCAAGGCCGCCGTCAACGGCGCCCTCGTGCTCGCGGCCGCCTACACGCTGCTGCCGCTCGGCTGGCTGCTCACCGCCGCCGCCAAGAACACCGGAGACCTCCTCGGCGGTCACAGCCTCACGCCGTCCAACTGGAACCTCGGCGCCAACCTGCACGCCCTCGCCACCACCGGCGACGGCATCTACTTCCGCTGGTACCTCAACTCGCTGCTCTACGCGGGCATCGGGGCCCTGCTCTGCGCCCTCATCTGCGTCTGTGCCGGCTACGCCTTCCACGTGTACGGCTTCCGCGGCAAGGAGCAGTTGTTCGGGCTGGTCCTGCTCGGCGTGCTGGTGCCGACCACGGCCCTGGCCCTGCCGATGTACCTGCTCGCCTCCGAACTCGGCCTCGCCAACACCTTCTGGGCGGTCTTCCTGCCCTCCCTGGTGAACCCCTTCGGCGTCTACCTCTCCCGCGTGTTCTGCGCCGGCTACATCCCCGGCGAGGTGCTGGAGGCCGCCCGCACGGACGGCGCGAGCGAGTTGCGCGCCTTCTGGTCGATCGGGCTCAGGATGGTCATGCCCGGCTTCGTCACCGTGTTCCTGTTCCAGTTCACCGCGATCTGGAACAACTTCTTCCTGCCGCTGGTGATGCTCTCCGACAACCGGCTCTTCCCGGTCAGCCTCGGCCTCTACTCGTGGAACACCCAGACCCACGCGTTCCCCGAGTTCTACCCGCTGGTCGTCACCGGCTCGCTGCTGGCCGTCGTGCCGCTGGTCGTCGCCTTCGTCGCCCTCCAGCGCCACTGGAAGGCCGGCCTGACCGCGGGAAGCGTCAAGTGACCCACCAGACAGCAAGCTCCACGACCGCGCCGGAGAACCACGTGTCCAACCCGCCGAACCCGACTGCCGTGAACGGGAGTTCACCCGCCTCGCCGCGCCGGCGCCCGCGCGCCCTGCTGGCCATGACCCCGGACCTCGTCGGCCGGCTGGTCGACGACGAGACCATGGACCGGCTCACCACCCTCGCCGAACTCGATCCCGTGTTCGTCGTCGACGACTTCACCACCCCGGAGGCGGCCGCCGTGCTCGCCGAGACCGAGGTGATCGTCAGCAGCTGGGGCTGCCCGCCGCTCGACGAGGCCGTCCTCGCCGCCGCGCCCCGGCTGCGCGCCGTCGTCCACGCCGCCGGATCGGTCAAGCACCATGTCACCGAGGCCTGTTGGGAGCGCGGCATCCAGGTCTCCTCGGCCGCCTGGGCCAACGCCCTGCCCGTCGCCGAGTACACCGTCGCCAACGTGCTGTTCGCCAACAAGCAGGTGCTGCGGCTCAGCGCCGACTACCGCGAGCGGCGGGCCCCGCACGACTGGCAGGCCGCCTACCCCGAGGCCGGCAACTACCGGCGCACCACGGGCATCGTCGGCGCGTCCCGGATCGGGCGGCGCGTCCTCGAACTGCTCCGCCCCTTCGACCTGGACCTGCTGCTCCACGACCCGTACGTGGACGAGGCCGAGGCGGCCGCGCTGGGCGCCCGCGCGGTGACGCTCGACGAACTGTGCGAGCGCAGCGACGTGGTGAGCGTGCACGCGCCCGAACTGCCCGGCACCCGGCACATGATCGACCGCCGCAGGCTCGCCCTGATGCGCGACGGGGCGACGCTGGTGAACACCTCGCGCGGGTCGCTGATCGACCAGGACGCCCTGGTCGAGGAGCTGGTCTCGGGCCGCCTCAACGCCATCCTGGACGTCACCGTCCCGGAGGTGCTGCCCGAAGACTCGCCGCTCTACGACCTGCCCAACGTCCTGCTCACCCCGCACGTCGCCGGTTCGCTCGGCGGCGAGCTGCGGCGGATGGCGGCCGCGGCGGCGGACGAGCTGGCCCGCTACGCGAACGGCAGCCCCTTCACCCACCCGGTGCTGCGCGGCGATCTGGACCGCACCGCCTGACCGGGCGAGAGCCCCCGTCCGGCGGTGCGCCGAGGGCCGTAGGAGTCCCCCGACTCCTACGGCCCTCGGCGCTTCGTGGTGAGAGCCCCTGCCCCGAAAGGCCGTCGGCGGCCGTGCCTCCCCGCAGGG
>NZ_JAHSQD010000438.1 GCF_020103755.1 Streptomyces sp. LS1784 | reverse complement strand
GGCAGGGCGGCGCGCGGCGGCTTCCGGGGGCGCGCGGAGTGGTGCGGGCTTCCGTCCGATGGGCGCGGGGCGCAGCGGCGGCCGCGGGGTGGGCGGCGGGGGACAATGGCGGGGTGATCAGTAGCCCCGTTCTCGACCCGACCCGCCTCGCCAAGTTCCGCGAGGCGCTGCTCGACGCCTCGTTCACCGCCGACGGGTGCCTGGACCTGCTCGGGCCCACCGGCTATTCGGCGTTGGCCCGCAGCGAGGCGGTCCCGGCGCTGCGGGCGACCCGCGGTGGCAGTCCGCTGGAGACGCTGGTACGGCTGTTCCTGCTCCAGCAGCCGGTCCCGTACCGGGCGGCCGCCGCCGCGCTGCCGGTGGAGGACTGCCTGGCGGACGGCTGGCTGCGCCCCGACGGCGATCTGGTGCGCGCCACCGTCGACGTCCGGCCGTACGCCAACGAGGTGGCCGGGATGCCCAGTTCGGACGCCTGGGTGGTCTCCGACCTGGGCTGCGCCGTGGGCGGCGCGGGCGGCATCGGCTCCGGTGAGACCGCGCACGGGGTGGCTCGCAAGGACCTGGTGCTCGGGGTCGGCGGCGCCTCCACCACGCTGGCCAACATCACCGTGCGCCGCCCCGTCCGGGCCGCGCTGGACCTCGGTTCGGGCTCCGGCGTGCAGGCGCTGCACGCTGCCCGGCACGCCGGGACCGTCACCGCCACCGACCTCAACGCGCGCGCGCTGCGCTTCACCGAGCTGACCCTGGCGCTGTCGGGCTTCGACAACACCGAGGTGTCCGCCGGAAGCCTCTTCGAGCCGGTCGGGGAGCGGAAGTTCGACCTGATCGTCTCCAACCCGCCGTTCGTCATCTCGCCGGTCGGCCGGTTCACCTACCGTGACGGCGGCATGGCCGGCGACGACCTGTGCCGCAACCTGGTCCGCTCGGCCGCCGACCACCTGGAGCCCGGCGGCTACTGCCAGCTGCTCGCCAACTGGCAGCACATCAAGGGCGAGGACTGGCACGAGCGGCTGGCCGGCTGGGTCGCGGGCACCGGCCTGGACGCCTGGATCGTCCAGCGCGAGGTCCAGGACGTGGCCCAGTACGCCGAGTTGTGGCTACGTGACGGTGGTGACCACCGCGGGCCCGGCGGCGACTACCAGGCCCGGTACGGCGAGTGGCTGGACGCCTTCGAGGCGGGCCGGGTCGAGGGCATCGGCATGGGCTGGATCACCCTGCGGGCGAGCGGCGCCGAGCGCCCGACCGTCCGGGTGGAGGAGTGGCCGCACCCGGTGGAGCAGCCGCTCGGCCCGCACATCGAGGCCTGGTTCGACCGGCAGGACTTCCTCCGCTCGCACGACGACGCGGGCCTGCTCGCGGCCCGCTACGTGCTGGCCGACGAGGTGGTCCAGGAACAGGTCGGCGCGCCGGGCGCGGAGGACCCGGAGCACGTGATCCTGCGTCACAACCGCGGCATGCGGCGGGCCACCAAGGTCGACACCGTGGGTGCCGGTTTCGTCGGGGTCTGCGACGGGACGCTGTCGGCGGGCGAGATCGTGGACGCCATCGCGCAGCTGCTGGGCGAGGACCGGGTGGTCCTGCGGGACCGGGTGCCGGAGTCGCTGCGCCTGCTGACCGAGCAGGGGTTCATCGACCCGGTCCGCTGAGACCGCCCCCCTGAGACCGCACCCGCTGAGGCCCCACCCCCTGAGGCCGAACCTGCTGAGACCGGACCCACCGGGACCCGCACCCCGCTGAGGCCGGGTCCGCCGAGACCCCGTCCTGCCGGTGTCCGGGCCCGGTTCACCCGCCCGTACCCCCTGGTTCGTCCGGTCGCCGTCGGACGGCTGTCTCCCGTTGGCCCTCCGCTGTGAAGCTCTGTCCACAGGCTGTGGACAGAGCTGGGGAGCCGGGGGCCAGGGGTGGACACGACGACGGCGATGGTGGGCGGGTCGGTGCTCGCCCTCTTCGGTGGCGTGCTGCTGCTCTGGTGCGCCGCCGAAGTGAGCCTGCGCCTGCGGGTGCGCCGCCGGGGGGTGTCGGCGGTGGCCACCGTGATGGCCGAGGACGACGTGCACGGCCAGCTGGACAGCGCACCGCTGCTCTCCTTCTCGGTGCCGCCGTCGGTCGGCGGCCCCGGCGCGTGCGGGATCGCGGGGCTCGTGATCGCCCGTCCGCGTGGGCACACCCCGCTGCGCCGTCCGGACCGCTTCGCGCCCGGCGCCTCGGTGCGGATCTTCTACGACCCGCAGCGCCCGGGCCGGGTGGTGCTGGCGGCCGGGGAGGCGGGCCGGTCCGCCGTCGTCGACCTGCTGTGGAGCGCCCTGGGCGTGGGCTGTCTGGCGGTCGGCACCGGGCTCGTGGCCGCGGCCGGCGGCTGAGCCCCGCAACCCCCGAGCGATCCGCGGAGTCCCACGAGCGCCCCGCGGCCACCCATGAACGAGCACCCCCGCGGCCGCCTCCGAACCAGCACCCCGCGGCCGCCCGCGAACCAGTGCCCTCGGCGCCCCGCGAACCAGCGCCCCCCGCGGCGAGAGCGCCGCCCCGCGCCCGCCCGTCGATTTTGCGTTGACAGATCTTGAAATCCGTCATTCCATCCTCCGGAACCTGCCGAAGGCCCCCTCCGCGGGGCGCGAACCTCCGTCATCGGGTTACCGTTCGAGTGGCGTCGGTGAGCCCGGAAAGTGAAAACGCGGGATCCGTCCGTTTGACAAGGGTGGCCGGGGTACGGTCACACTCCGCTGGTGGGGGTGTCGTGCCGCGGCAGCCCCGGGACGGTGGAGGGGTCGGGCGGAGCGCAGCCCGTGCTGCCGGCGCCGACCAGCCACATAAGGACCGGGAGAGAAGAGCGAAGGTGTCCCCGAGCAGCGAGACCGCGCACGGACAGCGACTCGTCATTGTCGAGTCGCCGGCCAAGGCGAAGACGATCAAGGGCTACCTGGGCCCCGGCTACATCGTCGAGGCGAGCGTCGGGCACATCCGCGACCTGCCCAGCACCGCGGCCGAGGTGCCGGAGAAGTACACCGGCGAGGTGCGCCGTCTCGGGGTGGACGTCGACCACGACTTCGCGCCCATCTACGTGGTCAACGCGGACAAGAAGTCCCAGGTCAGCAAGTTGAAGTCGCTGCTCGCGGAGTCCGACGAGCTCTTCCTCGCCACCGATGAGGACCGCGAGGGCGAGGCCATCGCGTGGCACCTCCAGCAGGTGCTCAAGCCCAAGGTGCCGGTGCACCGCATGGTGTTCCACGAGATCACCAAGTCGGCGATCCAGGAGGCCGTGGCCAACCCGCGCGAGCTCAACCAGCGCCTGGTCGACGCCCAGGAGACCCGCCGCATCCTCGACCGGCTGTACGGCTTCGAGGTCTCGCCGGTGCTGTGGAAGAAGGTCATGCCGAAGCTCTCGGCGGGCCGCGTGCAGTCCGTCGCCACCCGCCTGGTGGTCGAGCGCGAGCGCGAGCGGATGGCCTTCCGCACCGCCTCGTACTGGGACCTGGTCGGCACCTTCGGCACCGGCCGCACCCCGGTCGACGCCGCCAACCCGGAGACCTTCGGCGCCCGGCTGGCCGCCGTCGACGGCAAGCGGATCGCCAGCGGCCGCGACTTCGGCCAGGACGGCCGGCTGAAGGCCGCCAGCGCGAACACCCTGCACCTGGACGAGCAGGCGGCCCGTCAGCTGGCCGCCGCCCTGGAGCAGACGGCGTTCGGCGTCCGCAGCGTCGAGTCCAAGCCCTACCGCCGCTCGCCGTACGCGCCGTTCCGCACCACCACGCTCCAGCAGGAGGCCAGCCGCAAGCTGGGCTTCGGCGCCAAGCGGACCATGCAGGTGGCCCAGAAGCTGTACGAGAACGGCTTCATCACCTATATGCGTACCGACTCCACCACGCTGTCGGACACCGCGATCTCCGCCGCCCGGGCCCAGGTCACCCAGCTGTACGGCGCCGACTACCTGCCGGACGCCCCGCGCACCTACGCCAGCAAGGTCAAGAACGCGCAGGAGGCGCACGAGGCCGTCCGCCCGTCCGGCGACCGTTTCCGCACGCCCGCCGAGACCGGCCTGACCGGCGACGACTTCAAGCTGTACGAGCTGATCTGGATGCGCACCGTCGCCTCCCAGATGAAGGACGCGGTCGGCCAGTCCGTCACCGTCCGGGTCGGCGGCACCTCCGCCGACGGCCGGGACGTCGAGTTCTCCGCCTCCGGAAAGATCATCACCTTCCACGGCTTCCTCAAGGCCTACGTCGAGGGTGCCGACGACCCGAACGCCGAGCTCGACGACCGCGAGCGCCGGCTGCCGCAGGTCGCCCAGGGCGACCCGCTGGCCGCCGAGCGGATCACCCCGGAGGGCCACGCCACCAAGCCGCCGGCCCGCTACACCGAGGCCTCGCTGGTCAAGGAGCTGGAGGACCGGGAGATCGGCCGTCCCTCCACCTACGCGTCGATCATCGACACGATCATCCAGCGCCGGTACGTCTTCAAGAAGGGGACGGCGCTCGTCCCGTCCTTCCTCTCCTTCGCCGTGGTCAACCTGCTGGAGAAGCACTTCGGCCGGCTGGTCGACTACGACTTCACCGCCAAGATGGAGGACGACCTCGACCGGATCGCCGCCGGTGAGGCGAAGTCCGTGCCGTGGCTGAAGCGCTTCTACTTCGGTGAGGGCGACGGCCACGCCGCGGGCGGCGCCGCCGAGGCCGGCAACGGCGACGGCGACCACCTGGGCGGCCTGAAGGAGCTGGTCACCGACCTCGGCGCGATCGACGCCCGGGAGATCAGCTCGTTCAAGGTCAGCGACGACATCACCCTGCGGGTCGGCCGCTACGGCCCGTACGTCGAGCGCGCCTCGGCCGTCGAGGGCGAGCCCGGCCAGCGCGCCGACATCCCGGACGAGCTGCCGCCGGACGAGCTCACCGTCGAGCTGGCTGAGGAGCTGCTGGCCAAGCCCAGCGGCGACTTCGAGCTCGGCCCGGACCCGGTCAGCGGCAACATGCTGGTCGCCAAGGACGGCCGCTACGGCCCGTACGTGACCGAGATCCTGCCCGAGGGCACGCCGAAGACCGGCAAGAACGCGGTCAAGCCGCGCACCGCCTCGCTGTTCAAGACCATGTCGCTGGACACCGTCACGCTGGAGGACGCGTTGCGGCTGCTCTCGCTGCCGCGGGTGGTCGGCACCGACGCCGAGGGCGCGGAGATCACCGCGCAGAACGGCCGCTACGGCCCGTACCTCAAGCGCGGCACCGACTCCCGCTCGCTGACCAGCGAGGACCAGCTCTTCACGATCACCCTCGACGAGGCGCTGGCGATCTACGCCCAGCCCAAGCAGCGCGGCCGGGCCGCCGCCGCCCCGCCGCTCAAGGAGCTGGGCAACGACCCGGTCAGCGAGCGCCCGGTGGTGGTCAAGGACGGCCGCTTCGGCCCGTACGTGACCGACGGCGAGACCAACGCCACGCTCCGCAAGGACGACGACGTCGAGACCATCACGCCGGAGCGCGCGTACGAGCTGCTCGCCGAGAAGCGGGCGCGCGGACCGGTGAAGAAGGCGGCGAAGAAGGCCCCGGCGAAGAAGGCCGCGGCCAAGAAGACGACCACGGCCAAGACCGCTGCGACCAAGACCGCGGCCGCGAAGAAGACCGCCGCCAAGAAGACCACCACCAAGACGGCGGCGGCGAAGAAGACGGCGGCCAAGAAGACGACCACGGCCAAGACCGCGGCCGGCAAGGCCGCGGCCACCGAAGAGGGCTGATCCCAGGTCACCGCAGACGGGCCCGTGCCCCCGATCCCGGGGGTGCGGGCCCGGGGTCTGTCGGCTCTGTGCGGGGTACGTCACAACCCGGTGATGAGCGCGATCCGGAAGCCCGTTCGTCTCATTCCGGCCAGGCCCCGCCCGCTACGCTGACCGTATGACGAGCGAGGAGCAGCCCACCCCCAGCGCCGCCCCGGCCGCCAGAGCCTGGGCGTCCGACCTGCCCGAGGTCGCGCCCGCCGGGACCCCGGTGGACCGGGCCCGGGCGCTGCTGCGGACACGTGCCTACCGGCGCCTGTGGACCACCCAGTTGATCGGCGGCACCGCCGACCGGCTCGGCCTGCTGGTGCTGCTCGCGCTCACCGTGATCGCCGCCGCCCAGGGGGGCCGGTTCGGCAGCCTGCCACGCAGTCTCGCCTTCGCCCTCGCCGCGGTCCTCGCCGTCCGGGTACTGGCCACCGGGCTGGTCGGCGTCGCCCTGCTCGGCCCGGTGCACCGGCTGGTCGCGGGCCGGCTGGACCGGCGCTGGACGCTGTTCGGCGCCGACGTGCTGCGTGCCCTGCTGATCGGCCTCGCACCCTGGTGGAGCGTCTGGCTGGGCTCCGCCGCCAAGCCCTCCGGGGCCGCCGCCTACGTCCTGCTCGCCACCGTGTTCGTGACCGGTGCCGCCGAGCGGGTCTGGGGGATCACCAGGGCCGCCGCCGTCCCGGGCCTGCTGCCGCCGGCCAACCGGTACCTACCGGTCGCCGAGCAGCGTCCGGCCGCTGCCAACCTGGAGAGCGTCCGGGCCATCGACTGCTTCACCGGCTGGGTGACCGTGCCGCTCGGCGCCGTCGGCCTGGTGGCCTTCACCCTGCTCAACAACATCGGCGCGGCCCTCGGCTCCGACTGGCTCCGCGCTCACCAGCTCACCTTCGCGGCGCTCGGTGCGGCCGGGCTGTTCGCCGCCTCGGCGGTCCGCGGCTACCTCCAGCAGCTGCCCGGGGGTCCGGTGTCCGTCACCCCCGTCTCCCCGCTGCGGGGCCTGCGAGCCCCGACCGACGCTTCCCCCGGCCCCGCGCTGAGCAAGGGCCGCACCGGCAGTGCCCCGTACTTCACCTTCGCCGTCGCGGCCGGCTACGCCGCGATGGCGGGCGTCGCCGCGCTCGCGCTGCTCACCGCCGCCGAGCACCGCGCCGGGCCGATCGGCTACGGCCTGCTGGTGCTCGCCGCCACCGGGGCGCCCGCCCTGG
>NZ_JAHSQD010000437.1 GCF_020103755.1 Streptomyces sp. LS1784 | reverse complement strand
CCGCTTCCGTGGACGGCGGAGGGGCACGGCGGAGGGGTGACGCGTTGCGGGCGGTCTCCGCCGGCCCGACGGGTGCCGTCAGGTACACCCTGCGGCTGTCGGCCAGGGGCCCGGCCGGCAACTGATCACCTGGCCGGTTCTCGGATCCGGAGGATCAGAGTGGCCAGGACGACTCCGGCTCGGCTGCGCGTGCTCGGCTGATCCGGCAGGGTGTGTCGGGTCTCCGAGCTACGGTGCGCGGCGAGGAGTCGGCCCGTACGAGGGCGGGGCCGGGTGCGAACAGCGACGGGGTCGGCCGGCCGAGTGCCGTGACGGTGTCAGCGGCCGGGCGTGTTACGGGAGTTCGGCCGACGTGGCGCCGGTGTCCGCCATCCGGTCGGCGAGCACGGTGTCGGCTTCGTTGAGTGAGTGGCTGCTGTTGGCCTTCATGGTCTGCTCGATCCAGTTCGCGTAGGCGGGCGCGCTGGTGTAGAGCCCGGGGCCGGCCGAGCACGGTACGCCGGGGACGCCGGGGCCCGAGGTGACGCCGACGAGTTCCCACCGTCCGTTGCGGGCCTTCTGGAGCTGCGGGCCGCCGGAGTCGCCGTGGCACGCCATGGCTTCGGGCTTGGGGCTGACCGTGCACAGCCTGGTCGGGCCGGCGTAGCCGGGTGCGCATTCGGACTCGGCGCCCAGGCGGGTGTCCAGCTCCTGCAGGTGGTCGGGGAAGTCGAACCGGCCGTCGACGGTGGTGCCGAAGCCGAGGAGCCGGGTCGGGGTACCCGGGCGGCCCGCCTCCTTCGTGATCTTGATGGGTTGCTGGGCGACGGGCCGGTCGAGGCGGACCAAGGCGAGGTCGTCCTTGTTGGGGCCCCGCCCGTCGCCGTTCACGTAGCCGGGATGGACGAAGGCCCGGTCGATCTTCCGGACGGTTCCGCCGGTCTTGCGCCGGTCGCTGCCGATGCGGACGGTGCCGTCGAGTTCGATGCCCTCCCCGGTCACGCAGTGCGCCGCCGTCAGCACCCACTGGCGGTCGATCAGCGACCCCCCGCAGTTGCCGTCGAGCAGGCCGGCTTCCGGGGCGGACATCGGGATCACCGCCATGAAGGGGTAGCGCTCGGTGGAGTCACCGCCGTTGACGATCGCCCCGGCACTGCCCACCATGAGGGTGGTGCAGGCGACGGCGGCGAGAGTCCCGACGGTTGCGGCGCGGACGGCACGGCGACGGGACGGCTTGGGACTGAACACGGACAGTTCCTTCCATTCGGGAATTCGGATGTGCTCAGCCTGGGCGTTCAAGATCGGCTGGACCATGGTGCCGGCAGGTGGATGCCGCGTCGGGGCAGCAGGCCGGCGAACGGGGGGTAATCCCCCCTCTTCAGGCAGGCCTCAGTGGCCCCGGCCGCCGCCGCGGGTGCCGCGCGGACGGGTCGGGGTGAAGCGGTCGACCGGGACGAGGTCCCCGTACGGGCCGGTGACGGAGTAGTAGGTGACGCCGATGGTGGTCTGCCCGTTGCGACCGCCCGGGTCGACGTCGAAGGTCGCGAAGCCGTACGGGTTGTCGGCGTCCCGGAGGAAGGCGGACCAGGGGGCGTCCTCGATCACGTACACCGGCGGGCGCTTGCCGGTGGCCGGGTCGGCGGCGCCGACGCCGGTGATCACCCGGGCCTTGGCGGGGCTGAAGAAGAGCTGGTTGGACGGGGCCGGGGTGCCGCCACCGCCGACGACCATGTGGACGGCGCCCTTGGTGGTGTCGATCGTCTCGGTGTCGGTGGAGACCGGGACCGGCGTGCGGGTGTCGGTCGGCTGCCGGCCGCGGATCGGGCGCGAGCGCTCGTAGTGGTGCTCGTGGCCGCAGACCACCAGGTCCACGCGGTACTTGTCGAACAGCATGGCGGCCGGCCCACCGGACGGAGGTGAACCGGGCCGGGTCCGCCGCGTGAACTTTCCCGTCCGGCGGCAGTGCGCCACACTGCTGGGCGTGACGAGTACGAACGGCGCGGGCCCGCGGGTGATCCGCACCCTGATCGCGGACGACCAGGAGGCCGTCCGGCGCAGCGTGCGGCGGATCCTGACGGCCCAGCCGGACATCGAGGTGGTGGGCGAGGCGGCGGACGGGCTCGCCGCGCTGGAACTGGCGGCCGAACTGCGGCCGGACGTCGCGCTGGTGGACATCCGGATGCCGCGGATGGACGGACTGGAGCTGACCCGGCGGCTGGCCGGGTCGGGGGTGGCGGAGCCGGTGCGGGTGGTGGTGCTGACCACCTTCGACCTGGACGAGTACGTGTACCCGGCGCTGCAGCACGGGGCGTCCGGCTTCCTGCTGAAGCGTTCCGGCCCGTCCCTGCTGGCGGAGGCGGTACGGGCGGCGGCGGACGGGGAGAGCCTGATCAGCCCGTCGGTCACGGTCCGGCTGCTGCGGCACGTGACGGCGCCGCGCCGACCGGAGCGCCGCCGGCCGGGGCTCGTGGTGCCGCTGACCGAGCGGGAGGTGGAGATCGCCGGGCACGTCGCGGCGGGCCTCACCAACGCGGACATCGCCGCGGAGCTGTTCATCTCGCCGGGGACGGTGAAGACCCACGTCGCCAGCATCCAGCGCAAGCTCGGGGTGGCGAACCGGGTCGGGATCGCGGTGCACGCCTGGGAGATGGGCTGGGCGGGCGGGCGGTAGCCGAGGGGCGTACGGACGGGGGCGCGTCCACGGGGCCGAGGGGATGCTCCGTGGACGCGCTGAACCTACGAGGTTGGGGTGGCCTCCGGACTTGACGTCCTCCGGCCGGTAGTTCGATCGTCGACCGAGGTAGTAATTCAGCGGCAGACCCTGATCCGTCTCGATCCGTCGCCACTGCCTCCTGCGGTCGAACTTCCTTCAGCTACCTCGCAGGTCCATTTCCCATCATGCGCCTCCTACGCGCCGTGCACCAGAGGTGAGCGGCATGAATCCGACCAATTTTCGCAATACGGGCAGCGGGGATCGCCCTCAGGGGCGCGGCCAGCCGTCCACGAAGCTCAGCGTCCGCTGGTACGGCCCCTCGGGCCCGGTGCTGCGGTACTCCTCGGTGCTGCTGCCGGTCCGGACGGTGCGGTCCCCGTCGTGCCGCCGGGCGGTGGGGCGCAGGGTGTGGTCGACGGTGGAGCGTTCGGTGATGTGGCCGCCGGTGGCCGTGGTGGCCTCACGGTGGTAGCCGAGGTCCATGGTGGTGGACTGGTCGGTGTTGCCGGCCGCGTCGCGGCTCACCTTGTAGCCGACGTCCAGCGGTTCGCCCTCGTGCACGGTGGTGGTGCGGTGCGGTCCGCCGCCCCAGGTGGCGGTGGTGCGGGTGAGGTCGGTGCCGTTGTGCAGCGTCACGTCGTTGCCGCCGTCGCGCAGTCGCTGGGCGGAGCGGAAGGCGAGTTCGTCGCGGACCTCGGTGGTGATCCGGCCGTGCGAGGTCTGCACCCAGCCCCGGGCGAGGTCGTTGCGGGCGGCGGTGACCGTCCAGTCGCCGCTGCCGCCGCCGTGGTCGGCGAGGTCGGTGGCGACGGTGGCCTCCGGAGCGACCCGGTAGTCGGTGAGCTGCCCGGTGGTGCGGGCGGCGCCGTGGTCCGTCTCGGCGAAGAGGTTGACCTGGCCGGTCCAGACGTCGTTGCTCTGAGCCTCGGCGGCGTTCACGGTGACGCCCACGGCGTGCGGCCGGCCGTCCAGCAGCAGCCCGACGTACGGGGTGAGGTCGAGCCGGTAGGCGGGCAGGTCGAACGCGAAGACGCCGGGCACGGGCCGCCAGAGCAGCGGGTCCCAGCCGCCGGTGTAGATCACCGGGTACGGCCAGACCGCGCCGGCCACCCGGCCGTCCACGGTGAGCCGCAGCTCGCGGAACGGGCCCTTGCCGCAGATGCCGGTGCCCGGGTTGGCGGCGGCGAAGGCGTCCGGTGCGGAGGCGTACGCGAACTCCTCGCAGGCGCCGCCGCCCCGGGCGTAGACCTCGGCGGTGAGGCGTTCGAGGTTCTGCGGGAAGGTGAGGTCGCGCCCGGCGGCGGGGGCGGCCTGGGTGAGCCCGAACGGCCCGGTGGTGAGCACCCGGTCGGCGGAGCGGGCGGCCGGCCGGCGGTCGTCCGCGGTGTAGAAGGTCAGGCTCGCGCTGATCGTGAAGACGCCGGTGTAGGTGGAGTCGGTGACGTTGGCGAGGTCGAAGGAGAACTCCTGCGGGCCGCTCGCGAACAGCGGGGCGTAGCGGGTGACGTCGTGCTCGACGCTCCACGCGATGCCGTCCTTGGACGGCTCCGGGGTGGAGGAGAGCAGCACCTGGACGCCGCCGACGCGGACGCTGAAGATCCGGTCGAACTGCCGTCCGGCGACCTGCCCGTGGAGGTCCAGGACCACCGCCGACCAGGGGCCGGCGCAGTCGGCGGGCGGGGCGAGGGTCGTGTCGTACGGGGTGTCCGGCGGGTTGCCGTACCCGTTGCGGAACTCGCGCTCGTGCATCACCTCGACGGTGCAGGAGCGGGTGTCGGGGCGGGTGAGCGGCTTGGTGGCGGTGACCGGGTCGTGGTAGTCGGTGCCGAAGTCGGCGTGGGCCGGGCCGGCGGCGGTGAGGGTGCCGGCCAGGGTGAGGACGGCGGCGCCGACCAGACCGGCGGCGCGGCGGAGCAACGGGCGCAGGGTCAAGGCGGGTTCCCGGGGTCGGGCGGCCCGCGGGTGGGTGCCGCGGGCCGGTCGGATGATCCGGGAATCCTTCCGGTGGTGGCATGCCAGCGTCAAGCATGGGCGCCTTCCCGGACGCCGGAGACCTCGGGCGCGCGGCCGGGCTCGGGCACCGCAGCCCGGGTGCCGGCCTCGCCCGGGGCCTCCTGCGGCGGGGAATGGCGTTTCCGCGGGCGCCCCTCGATGCCGGGGCCGCCCCGCGGCTACCTGGGCACCGCGTCCTTGCGGAGGAAGTGCTTCAGCTTCTGCCAGGTCCAGGTGTTGATCACGTCCCCGGCGGTGAGCCAGCCGCGCTGCGCCGTGCCGATGCCGTAACGCGGGTAGGCGAGATGGCCGGCGGCGTGCGCGTCGCTGTCGATCGCGAAGCGCACGCCGTGCCGCCGGGCCCGCAGGACGTCCTCGTCGCGCAGGTCGAGCCGCTGCGGGGAGCTGTTGATCTCGATCGCGGTGCCGGTGCGCGCGGCGGCCTCGAACACCGCGTCCAGGTCGAGGTCGATCGGCCCGCGCCGGCCGATCCGGCGGGTGGTGAGGTGCCCGATGACGTGCACGTACGGGTTCTCGCAGGCGCGGACCAGCCGGCGGGTCTGGGCGGCCCGGTTCAGGGCGAAGTGCGAGTGCACGGAGGCCACGCAGACGTCGAAGCCGGCCAGGAACCCGGGTGGCCAGTCCACCCCGCCGTCCGGGCCGATGTTCAGCTCGGTGCCGTGCAGCAGGCGCAACTTCTTGTGCCGGCCCGCGAGTTGCCTCAGCTGCTCGCGCTGGGCGAGCATCTTCTCGTCCGTCATCCGCTGCATCACCAGGTCCGGGGCATGGTCGGTGACGGCGAAGTAGGAGTAACCGCGGGCTGCGGCGGTGTCGATCATCTCCTCCAGGGTGGCCAGCCCGTCGGTCAGGTCGGTGTGGGTGTGCAGGTCGCCGCGCAGGTCGGACTCCTGGACCAGCTCCGGGAGCCCGCCGTTCAGTGCGGCCTCGATCTCGCCCCGGTCCTCGCGCAGCGGCGGAGGGATCCACGGCAGGCCGAGCGCCGCGTACACCTCGTCCTCGGTCTCCGAGACCACCTTGGCGCCGCCGTCCACCTCGAACAGTCCGTACTCGGAGAGCTTCAGCCCGGCCCGGACGGCCATCGTGCGGAGCTTGATGTTGTGCGCCTTCGAGCCGGTGAAGTAGACCAGCGCCGCTCCCCAGTCCTCCTCCGGCAGGACCCGCAGGTCCACCTGTACGCCCTGGGTGGTGCGGACCGAGGTCTTGGTGCTCCCGCTGCCGATCACCTCGGCGACATAGGGGAGTTCGGTGAGCGCGGCCATCAGCGGGGCGGAGTCCTCGGCGGTCGCGAGGATGTCGATGTCGCCCACCGTCTCGCGCATCCGGCGCAGCGAGCCCGCGAACGTGCAGCGGGTGCAGCCGGGGACGGCGGAGAGCGCGGCGACCAGCTGCTCGGCCAGCTCGGTGGCGGTGTCCAGCAGGGTGCGGCCGCCGGACTGCCGCATCAGCTCTATGCCGTGCAGGATCTTCTCGCCGCTGCGCTCGCCGAATCCGGGCAGGTCGGCGAGCTTCTCGGCGCGGGCGGCCGCGCCGAGTTCGTCCACCGAGGCGATCCCGAGATCGCGGTAGAGGGCGAGGGCTCGCTTGGGCCCGACACTGGGGACGACCATCATCTCCCGTACGCCGGACGGGATTTCGGCGCGCAGCGCCTCCAGGGCGGGGAAGGTTCCGGTGGCGAGGAACTCGGCGATCTTCTCGGCGGTGGACTTGCCGACGCCGGGGATCTCCTGCAGGCCCCTGACGTCCAAGCCGGCCACGTCCTCGGGGTGGCCGCCGACCGCACGGGCGGCCTTCTCGTAGGCGCGGGCCCGGAAGGCGTCCCCGCCGGTGATGTTGATCAGATCGGCGTACTCCTGGAGCAGTTCCCTGACCTGGTCGTTGAGCCGGGGCATGGGGCAAGTCTAGGGCGCCGCCGTCGAACTCGCGTCGTTCGCCCGGCAGGCGCAGGTTCGACGACAGTGTCCCGGTTCGGCGGGGTGGGCCCGCCGGTGGAGGCGGTCGGCGGGTGCTCCCGTCACTCCCGCGCGACGGTCAGCAGCAGGACCACGGTCAGTCCGCCGCCGGGGGTGGTCTCCACCGTGAGCCCGCCGCCCGCGGCCAGCACCAGGCTGTGCAGGGCGGGCCCCGCCGGGCCGTCCGCCCGCGCGCCCGTGATCAGCCACTCGCGCGCCTCGGGTATCTCGTGGGCGCCCCGGTCGGAGATCCGGATCTCCACCCGGCCGCGGGTCGCCGCCGCCCGGCGGGGG
>NZ_JAHSQD010000436.1 GCF_020103755.1 Streptomyces sp. LS1784 | reverse complement strand
GGTCGGGCTCGCGGCCGCGGGGGGCGTGGTGGCCGTGACCGGGGCCGGTGCCGTCGGATCGGTGACCGGGGCGGGCGCGGCGGCGGCGCGGGTGCTGCGGGCCGCCTTTCCGGCGGCCGTCGTGTCGGACAGGTCCAGTCCGTGCGTCCCGGTCAGCACCGCGGCGACCGCGACCGCGGACAGCACGGTGAACAGGGACGGGACCAGGAGTCCGCGGCGGCGCGACCTCTGGCGACGGTGCTTGCCCATGCCTGTTTCTCCTGCCGGGGCGCGATCGGGGGCGGCGTTCGGTCAACGACTATGACGCCTCAGCCTGGAAAGGGAGTGACCGACTCCTTGGAGCTCGATGAGAAATCCCTCGCCCGCCCGCACCCCCGGCGTCACCGGCCGGCGAGCAGCACGTCCAGTGCGGCGGCCCCGACGAAGGCGGTGTGCGTTCCGGCGGCGGTGCAGGCGAAGGCCCCGGCCACCGTACCGGCCCGGGCGCAGTCCAGCGGCGGGTGGCCCCGGAACCAGGCGTACAGGAAGCCGGAGACGAAGGCGTCCCCCGCGCCGTTGCTGTCCACCACCGGGCGGCCCGGGTCGACGGCCGGCAGGTGGCGCGACTCGGGGTCGTCCCGGGTGAGCAGGTGGCAGCCCTCGGCTCCGGCGGTGGCGACGACCACCCGCGCGCGCCCCTCGGCGAGGATCGCGCGCATCACCTCCTCGTGCCGGCCGCGGCAGCCGGCCACCGAGAGGAAGACCAGGTCGGAGCCGAGCGCGTAGTCGCGGCAGTGCGGGTCGGCGCCGTCCCAGTCGTGCAGGTCGGTGGAGGTGGTGCGGCCGAGGCGGTGCAGGTCGCCGTACATGTCCCGGTTGACGCCGGTGATGGACAGGTGGACGTGCCGGCTGCGCTCGGCGTACGGCAGGTAGAGGTCGCGCGGCAGCCGCAGGTCGGCGGGGTGGCGGGCGTCGAAGAAGGAGAACCGGCGGCCGGCCGCGTCCACCAGGTTGACCCCGCGCGGGGTGCCGTGCGGGCTCACCAGGTGCGCGAAGTGCAGGCCGTGGCGCGCGTAGTGGGCACGGACCAGGTCGCCCTGCGCGTCGTCGCCGAGGAAGTCGATGAACGCGGTGCGCAGGCCGAGGTGGTGGGCGCCGAGCGCGACGCCGTTGCCGGTGTGGCCGACGTAGTCCCGCACCGGTTCGACGAGCTGCGAGTCGCCGGGCGGCACCTCCAGCCGCTCGACCCGGACGATGGTGTCGACGCCGGCTCCGCCGACGACGAGCAGGTCGAACTCCGGCGGCGCGGTCTCGGACGGCACGGTCTCGGACAGCACGTTCTCGGGCAGCACGGCGCCTCCTTGGTCCCCGGATGGTGGCCAGGAGTCAAGCAGGCGCCGGAGGTTGACTGCAAGACCTTGCTGCAAATTTCAATCGATCGACGGCCGCTCCACCCCCGCCTCCGCCCGCAGATCCGTCGGCCGACCGTCCACGGCCCGTACGGCCGCCGCTTCGGCTTCCGCCTCCGTCTCCGCGGCACCGGCCTCGACCGCGGTGGCCTCACCGGGCGCCGGCCGGTGGTCGATCGTCAGCACCGCGACCAGCGCGGCCAGCAGCAGCACGCCCATCGCCACCCGGGTCGCGGCGACGTAGCCGTGCACCGCGCCCTGGGCCTGCACCGCCGGGTCGGAGGCGACCCGGGTGGCCAGGAAGCTCGCGGTGGCGCTCGCGGCGACCGTGTTCAGCAGCGCGGTGCCGACCGAACCGCCCACCTGCTGGGCCGAGTTGATGGTGGCCGAGGCCGCGCCGGCCTCGTTCGGGGCGACCCCGAGGGTGGCCAGGCTCATCGCCGGCATGAACACCAGGCCCATGCCCACGCCGATCAGCAGCTCGGCGGGCAGCACCAGGGCGGCCCACGGGCTGTCCACCCGCATCCGGGTCAGCCAGGCCATGCCGCCCGCGGCGAGCAGCAGTCCGGGGCCGATCAGGTTCCGGGACGGCACCCTGGTCATCATCCGGGCCGCGAAGCCCGTCGAACTCAGCACGATGGCGGCCGTCATGGGCAGGAAGGACAGGCCTGACACGACCGGCGAGAAGTGCTTGATGGCCTGCAGGTAGTAGGTCAGGAACAGGAACAGGCCGAACATCCCGATCATCGTCAGGCCGACCGAGAGCGCGCCGCCGCCGCGGTTGCGGTCGGCGACGATGTGCACCGGCAGCAGCGGGTGCGCGGTGCGCCGCTCGACCAGGACGAACACCGCGAGCAGCGCCACGCCCAGGACCAGCGAGCCGAGCACCAGGCCGTCGCCCCAGCCCCGGGCCACGGCCTCGGAGGTGCCGTGGACGATCGCCAGCAGGCCGCCGCAGCCGAGCAGCACCCCGGGCAGGTCCAGCCGCATCCGGCGGTCCTTCTCGATGCGGTCGCGCTTCAGCACGCCGAACGCCGCGACGGCGGTGACGGCGGCGATCGGCACGTTGACGAACAGGCACCAGCGCCAGTCCAGGTACTCGGTCAGCAGGCCGCCGGCGATGAAGCCGATCGCGGAGCCGCCGCCGGCGATCGCCCCGAAGACGCCGAAGGCCGTACTGCGTTCCCGCGGATCGGAGAAGGTGGTGGAGAGCAGCCCCAGCGCGGAGGGGGCGAGCAGGGCGCCGAACGCGCCCTGGAGGGCACGGGCGCCGAAGAGCATGGCCGGGCCGACCGCGGCGCCGCCGAAGGAGGAGGCGAGGGCGAAGCCCAGCAGGCCGACGGTGAAGACCCGCTCACGGCCGAAGAGGTCGCCCAGCCGGCCGCCGAGCAGCAGCAGACCGCCGAAGGCGAGCGTGTAGGCGGTGATCACCCACTGCCGGTCGGCGTCCGAGATGCCCAGGTCCCGCTGGGCGGACGGCAGCGCGATGTTCACGATGGTGGTGTCGAGCACGATCATGAGCTGGGCGGTGGCGATGACAGCCAGCACCCACCAGCGGCGACGGCCCGCGTCCTCATGACCGGTGGCGGTTTGCACAGTCACTGACCGAACCTTCCGGAGTGGGGCGGAGAGGTCACACAATCGCCTTCCAGCCAAACCCCGGCCCGGACGGATGGCAAGGCAAAATCTCACCAAACCGGATCTTCGGGACGAATGAACCAGGCCCCCGGGGCTCCGGACGGAGTCCCGGGGGCCTGGTTCCACGGCCCGCGGCCGCAGCCTGCGCTGCGCCGTGGGTCAGAGCGCCGAGAGCTCCTCGACCAGGTCGTCCAGCCCCAGCGAGCCCTGCGAGAGCGCCGCCATGTGCCAGGCCTTGGGGTCGAACTCCTCGCCGCGCGCCTCGTGCGCCGCCTTCGCCGCCGCCCGTCCGCGCAGCCAGGCGCGCTCACCGAGCTTGTAGCCGATCGCCTGACCGGGCAGGCCCAGGTAGCGGACCAGCTCGCTGTCCAGGAAGTCGGCGGACAGACCGCAGTAGCGGCCGAAGAACTCCCGGGCGTACTCGGGGCTGACCGGCTCGCCCGGCCGGTACGGGGAGTCCGCCGGGAAGTCCAGGCCCACGTGCATGCCGATGTCGACGATGACCCGCAGCGCCCGCATCATCTGCGCGTTGAGGTAGCCCAGCCGGTGGCCCGGGTCGGTGAGGTAGCCGAGCTCGTCCATCAGGCGCTCGGCGTACAGCGCCCAGCCCTCCAGGTTGGCGCTCACCCCGCCGAGGCTCACCTGGTACGTGGAGAGCCGGTCGGCGACGTAGTTCCACTGCGCGAGCTGGAGGTGGTGACCCGGGACGCCCTCGTGGTACCAGGTGGAGACCAGGTCCCAGACCGGGAAGCGGTCCCGGCCGAGCAGCGGCAGCCAGGTCCGCCCGGGACGGCTGAAGTCCAGCGACGGCGCGGTGTAGTACGGCGCGGCGGCACTGCCGGCCGGAGCGATCCTCGACTCGACCCGGGTGACGGGCTCGGCCAGGTCGAAGTGGGTGCCCTGGAGGTCCCGGACGGCCTGGTCCATCAGGCCCTGGAGGTACTCCCGGGCGGCCTCGGCGCCCTCGATGGCCGGGCCGTCGGACTCCAGCCACTGCATCGCCGCCAGCGGGCCCGCACCCGGCAGGACCTTCTCGGCCTCGGTCTCCATCTGCGCCAGCAGGTCGTGGAACTCGCTCCAGGCCCAGGCGTAGGCCTCCTCCAGGTCCAGGTCGGCGCCGGTCCAGTAGCGCACCCAGCGGACGTAGCGCTCCCGGCCCGCGGTGTCCGAGGCACCGGCCGCGGCCGGGCCGTACACGTCGCGCAGCCAGTCGCGCAGCTCGGCCAGCGCCTCGGCGGCGGCCACCGCGTGCTCCGACAGCTCGGGGCGCAGGCCCTCCGGCGCACCCTGGACGAACTGCCCGAACCACGCACCGGGCACCCGCTCGTCGGCGGGCGCGTCCTCGCCCAGCCACTCGGCGAACTGCCCGAGCACCGTGGCCACCTGGCGCGGACCGGACAGCAGACCGCGCTCGATGCCCTCGGCCAGCGTCTGCCGGTACTGCTCGAACGCCACCGGAACCTTCGCCAGGCGGCGGCCGATCACCTGCCACTCGGCCTCGGTGTCGGTGCCCATCAGGGTGAAGGACTCCCGCAGGTCGTGCACCGGGGAGCCGAGGTTGCGCAGCGAACGGAAGCTCTCCCCCGCCCCGTGGACGGCGAGTTCGGCGGTCAGCCGCTCGCGCAGCAGCCGGGCGCAGCGGCGCTCCGCCTCGTCCTCTGCGGCGCCGGCCCGCTCGGCCTCGTCGAGCTTCGCCAGGGTGCGGCGGGCGAGGTCGGCGATGGCCTCGGGACCGGCCGGGGAGAGGTCGGGCAGCCGGTCGTCATCAAGGTTGACGCCGAGGTACACCGCGGTGAGCGGGTCGAGCTCGGCCAGTTCGCGGACATGGTCGTCGGCGATGCGGCGCGGGGTGGTGCCGTCGGCGGTGATCAGTTCTTCACGCATTCGGACATCATTGCGTGGCACGGCAGCTTTGCAACCCCTTTGCGAGCAGGGTTCGCCTGCGAAAATCCGTTCGGCGCGACAGGACCCGATCCGCCCGGCGCCCATTACGCTGGCCGCCATGGAAGCCCGCCCCACCCCGGCAGCCGGTCAGGCACCCGTTCCGGCCGCACCCGAGCCGCGTCCGCGCCGCACCGGCTACCGGCGGCTGCCGGTCCAGCAGCGGCGCGAGCAGCTGATCGCGGTCGCCCTGGAGCTGTTCGCCTCCCGGCCGCCCGAGGAGGTGAGCCTGGACGACGTCGCCGAGGCCGCCGGGGCCTCCCGCCCGCTGGTGTACCGCTACTTCGCGGGCGGAAAGCAGCAGTTGTACGAGGCCGCGCTGCGCACCGCGGCGGACGAACTGACCAGCCGCTTCGCGGTGCCGGTGAGCGGGACGCCGTCCGAGCAGCTGTCGGCGGTGCTGGACGGCTACTTCGCCTTCGTGGCCGAGCACGACGCCGGCTACTCGGCGCTGCTGCGCGGCGGTTCGGTGGTGGAGACGGCCCGCACCTCGGCGATCGTGGACGACGTCCGGCGGGCGGCGCTGCGGCGGACACTGCGCCACCTGGGCGTGCGGGAGGCCGGGCCACGGCTGACGCTGCTGGTGCGCTCGTGGATCGCGGTGGTCGAGGGCGCGTCGCTGAGCTGGCTGGACGAGGGGCGCACGCTGCCGGTGGCGGAGCTGCGCGACTGGCTGGTGGACCAGTTCACCGCGATGGCGGCGGCGACGGCGCTGCACGACCCGCAGACGGCCGAGGTGCTGGCGGGGGTGCTCGCGCTGGAGGGGCCGCGGCCGGAACGGGCGGAGCGGCTGCGGGCGGTACTGGGCGGCGCTTCGTAACCGGCGCTTCGTTACCGGCGCTTCGTGGCGGCCCTCCCGACCCCCGTGCCAAGGGTCGGGGCGGCCTGTGCCGTTACGCCTTGCCGAGTACCTGGCGCTGGCGGCCGAGCCCGTCGATCTCGATCTCGACCACGTCGCCCGGGGCGAGGAACGGCGTGCCGGGGCGGCCCAGGGTGACCCCGGCGGGCGTGCCGGTGATGATCACGTCGCCGGGCTCCAGCACCATGAACCAGCTCGCGTAGCGGACCAGTTCGAGCACCGGGAAGATCATCTCGGCGGTGCTGCCGTGCTGCCGCTGCTCGCCGTTGACCCACAGCCGCAGGGTCAGCGCCTGCGGGTCGGCGACCTCGTCGGCGGTGACCAGCCAGGGCCCGAGCGGGGTGAAGGTCTCCGCCGACTTGCCCTTGTCCCACTGACCGCCGCGCTCGAACTGGAAGGCCCGCTCGGTGACGTCGTTGGCGATCGTGTACCCGGCGATCACCCCGGCCGCCTCGGCGTGCGAGTCCAGGTAGCGGGCGGTGCGGCCGATCACGATCGCCAGCTCGGCCTCGTAGTCGGTCTTCTCGCCACCGCGCGGCACCAGCACCTCGTCGTACGGGCCGACCACGGTGGAGCTCGGCTTGAGGAAGATCACCGGCTCGGCCGGGATCGCGGCCCCGGCCTCGGCCGCGTGGTCGCGGTAGTTGAGCCCGATGCCGACCACCTTGCCCGGCCGGGCCACCGGTGCGCCCACCCGCAGGCCGTCGAGGTCCACCACCGGCAGGACGCCGGTGGCCGCGTCCCGGGCCAGCGCCGCCGGGTCCAGCCCGGCCAGGAAGGCCCCGTCGAGGTCGCGGGCCCGCCCCGAGAGGTCGTACGCGGTGCCGTTCTCGCCCAGGACGACCGGGCGCTCGGCGCCCTGGGGTCCGACGCGCAGGAGCTTCATCGATCCGTCACCAGCCTTTCGTCGCAGCTCACCGGGGCGGCGCGAACACCGCACCCGAGTCCGGCAACGAGGTATACCAACGCGCCGGGCGGCGGACCAGAGCGTCCCGGTGGGCGAAATCCTCCCGGTTCCCGCTCCGCCCGCGGCACCGGCTCGGCGGCACACACGGTTGACACCCGGCGGGCGTCCGGCGTCGCGGGCGGCGGTGCCCGGGCCCGTCCCGCTCCGCCGGCGGCGAACGCGGGAGTGCCGCG
>NZ_JAHSQD010000435.1 GCF_020103755.1 Streptomyces sp. LS1784 | reverse complement strand
GGGATGTCAACATATCTGGCGTTGACTTTTGGCACGCTGTTGAGTTCTCAAGGAACGGACGCTTCCTTCGGACCGCCTTCCAGCAGGCCCTCCGGGCTTCGTTCTTTCGTGTTTCCAGCTTATCAGATGTTTTCCGCTCCGTTTCCGGGGCTTCGTTCATCCAACTCGCCGGTGTCTTCCAGGGTTTGACGCCCCGTCCGACGTTTCAAACTCTAGCCGATCTCCGCTCCGAAAAGCGAATCCGACCGCAACCCGATAAAACGCGCACGCCGAATACGCACCAGGCCGTCACGCGGAAAAGCGAAAAAGCGAAAACGACCGGCACGAACCGGGAGGTGGTGTTTCAGGGGATTGGCCGCTCCGGGACCGTCCGCGCAGACGCGTGTCCGGTGCTCCCTGCCGAGCGACTAGAGAACACTACCCCTCTCCGACACCGGAGGCAAACCCGCGCCTGAGACGGTCCGGGTGCAGAGCGCCCGGCCGGGCTTCACGTACTCGCCGTTGGGGTGGTCGTTGCCGGTGACCCAGCGGCAGGCGGTGGCCTCGTCGCGGCCGCCGTCGCGGTGTCGCCGCAGCAGGCGCTCCTCGCGGACGTCGTCGTCGGTGTGCACGTACCAGAGCTCGTGCAGCAGCCGGCGGGCGTCGGGCCAGGGTGCGTCGGCGGAGGCGAGGTAGTTGCCCTCGGTGATGACGAGCCGGGTGTGCGGGCGGACTACATGGCGGGCGGCGACCGGTTCGTCCAGGGCGCGGTCGAAGTCCGGGACGTAGATGTCCTGGAAGCGGTCGTCGGCGATGCGGCGCAGCAGGGCGACGTAGCCGTGGGCGTCGAAGGTGGCCGGGGCGCCCTTGCGCCGGGTCAGGCCAAGGCGGTCGAGCTGGGCGCCGGAGAGGTGGAAGCCGTCGAGCGGGACGTAGGCGGCGGTGCCGGGGCCTTCGGCGCGCTCGACCTCGGTGACCAGGTGGCGGGCCAGGGTGGACTTGCCGGCACCGGGCGGGCCGGCAAGTCCGAGGATCGTGCGGGCGTTGCTGCCCCGGCCCCGGAGGAAGCCGAGGGCGAGGGCGGTGAGGCGGTCCTCGTTCATGGCCGCACCTTACTCAGGGCGCCCCGTCCCGGGCAGGGCTCGCCGGGCCGGATCGGCTCAGCGGTCGGCGAGGGCGGGCAGGTCGAGGGTGAGGGTGCCGGCGTCGGCGTCGAGCAGGGCGGGAACGCCGAGCGGGACGGTGAGGGTGGACGGGCAGTGGCCGAAGCCCAGCTCCCAGAGCACGGGGACGCCGAGCCCGCCGAGCCGGTCGAGCATCACGTCCCGGACCCGCTCGGGCCGTCCGCAGCCCTCCCAGGAGCCGAGGGCCAGGCCGGCCACGCCGTCGAGGGCGCCGGAGCGCAGGAGCTGGGTGAGCAGCCGGTCGAGCTGGTAGGGGTGCTCGTTCACGTCTTCGAGCAGCAGGATGCCGCCCTCGTAGGAGGGCCGGGCGGCGGGCGTGCCGCGCTCGGCGGTGAGGACGTGGAGGCAGCCACCGGCCGTGACGCCGCGGGCCTGGCCGGGAACGAGCGGGGCGGCGGTGGGTGAGGTGAGGACGGTGGTGGCGGCAGGGTCGAAGAGGGTGCGGCGCAGGTGCTCGGCGGTCGGGCTGTCGGAGACGAAGGAGGCGCCGGCGGCCAGCGGTCCGTAGAGGGTGGCGAGGCCGAGGCGCTGGGCGAAGGCCTCGTGCAGGGAGCTGACGTCGCTGAAGCCGATGAAGGGCTTGGGCCCGGCGGCGCGCATCGCGGTCCAGTCCAGCAGGTCGAGCATGCGGTGCACGCCGTACCCGCCGCGGGCGCAGATGACGGCGTCGACGGTGGGGTCGACCCAGGCGGACTGGAGGTCGCCGGCACGATCGGCGTCGGTGCCGGCCAGGTAGCCGAGGGAGGAGTGGGTGTCGAGGACGTGCGGGGCAACGGTGACGCGCAGCCCCCAGGAGCGGAGGATCGCGCACCCTGCGGTGAGGCGTTCGGCGTCGATGGGGCCGCTGGGGGCGACGACGGTGATGTGGTCGCCGGGTCGCAGGTGCGGCGGGCGGGTCAGTCCCTGGCCGGGTGTGGTCGGGTGCTGGTCCATGGGCCGGGCCACCTTTCGGGCGCGGGAGCGGGGTGCGGGCGGTCGCGCTGTGGCCGCGACCGCCCGGTGACGATATGCCCCGTGTCAACCGGCCGATGTCCGCCGGTCGGCGTCCGCCGGATGCGGTCCGCGGGTCGGCAGGTCCCGACGGGGGACCCGGCAGGCTCCTGCAGACTCCGTCGCGCTCGGGAAGGGCGGGCGGTGGGTGCTCTTCAGATCACCGCCCCCATCACCTCCCGGACCTCGGTGAGGGTGGCGTCGGCGACGGCGTTGGCGTGCTCGGCGCCGTCGCGCAGGACCTGCCGCAGGTGGCCCCGGTCGGCGGCGAGTTCGGCCCGGCGGGCGCGCATCGGGCGGAGGAACTCGTTGACGGACTCGGTGACGGTGCGCTTGAGCGCGGCGGCGCCGCCGTCGCCGATCTCCTCGGCGACGGCCTCGGGGGCGCGGTCCTGGCAGAGCGCGGCGAGCAGGACGAGGCTGGAGACCTCGGGCCGGTTGACCGGGTCGTAGCCGATCCGGCGGTCGGCGTCGGTCCTCGCACCGCGGATGATCCGGGCGGTCTCGTCCTCGGTGGCGCCGAGGGCGACGGCGTTGCCCCGGCTCTTGCTCATCTTGCCGCCGTCGGTGCCGAGCAGCATCGGGGCGTCGGAGAGCAGGGCCTGCGGGCGGGGGAAGACGGCGCGGCCGTCGGCGTGCGGGTAGCGCTCGTTGAACCGGCGGGCGACGGTGCGGGCGACTTCGAGGTGGGGCAGCTGGTCCTGGCCGACCGGCACCAGGTCGGCCTTGCAGAAGAGGATGTCGGCGGCCTGGTGGACGGGGTACGTGAACATCAGGCCGCTGACGGCGGACTGCCGGGAGTGGGCGATCTCGTCCTTGACGGTGGGGTTGCGGCCCAGTTCGGCGACGCTGACCAGGCTGAGGAAGGGAAGCAGCAGCTGGTTGAGGGCGGGGACGGCGCTGTGCGGGAAGATCGTCGCCCGCTCGGGGTCGAGGCCGGCGGCGAGGTAGTCGAGGACGAGGTTCTCGGTGTGCTCGGCAAGCCGGTCGGCGAGGTCGCGGTCGGTGATGACCTGGTAGTCGGCGACCACGACGAACATCTCGACGCCCTGGTCCTGGAGCCGGACCCGGTTGCGCAGGGTGCCGAAGTAGTGGCCGAGGTGGAGCGGTCCGGTGGGGCGGTCCCCGGTGAGGACGCGGTGGGCAGTCGGGTCGTCGGACGGAACGGGGACGGCGGCGCGAACGGGAGCCGCGGCGGCGGCGATGGTCTCGGTGGTCAAGGTCTCTCTCCTCGGTGCGGCGGTGGTGGCGGCCGTCCGGGGCGAGGGGCCCGTCCTGCGGGGAGCGCGGAAAACGCAGCAGGGCCGTCCATCCCGGACGGCCCTGGGTCAGGCGAGTGGGGTGGCCGTCCTAGGACGGCCACCAGCACAGGCCCACGAAGCGCTTCATGCGCCCAACAGTAGTGGCGTCAGTCCTCCACGACCAGCGCCGGGGTGTCCTTGCGCAGCGTCTCGCCGCGGAAGAACTCCGGCCGGATGAAGCCGTACCAGGTCATCAGCCCGGCGCCGAGCAGCAGGATGCCGACGCCGATCACGAAGACCGAACCGATGCCGAAGACCGAACCGCTGCCGTAGTCGGGGGCCCAGGCGTCGGTGAGGGTCTGCAGGAAGACCGCGCTGAGCAGCACGCCGCCGAGGAACGGGGCGACGCCCTTGAGCAGCAGGTCGCGGGCACCGGTGCGCAGCGAGCGGCGGAAGTACCAGACGCAGGCGAAGGCGGTCAGCGCGTAGTAGAAGCAGATCATCAAGCCGAGCGCCAGGATGGTGTCCTGGACGACGTTCTCGCTGATCAGGCTCATGCCGACGTAGAAGACCGCGGTGGCGATGCCCGCCGCGACGGTGGCGTAGCCCGGGGTGCGGTAGCGCGGGTGGACGGCGCCGAAGCGCGGTGGCACGGCGCGGTAGGCGCTCATCGCGAGCAGGGTGCGGGCCACCGGGATGAAGGTGGTCTGCAGGCTGGCGGCGGCGCTGGCGACGACGGCCAGGAAGAGCAGGATGCTCCACGGCGAGCCGAGCACCGGGCGGGCCAGCGCGGCGAAGACGTTGTCGGCGGTGGCCGGGTTGCCGAGACCGTTGCCGGTGGTGCCGACGCCCGCGAACATCTGGGAGGCGATCGCGACCAGCAGGTACGAGCCGACCAGGGTGACCATGGAGATCATCGCGGCGCGGCCGGGGGTCTTGGCGCTGCCCTGCGTCTCCTCGTTCATGGTCAGGCAGGTGTCCCAGCCCCAGTACATGAAGATCGACAGCGACAGTCCGGCGGTGAACGCGCTGAACGAGTCGACTTCGAGCGGGTTGAGCCAGGAGAGCGAGAAGCCGATCGAGTCGGGCAGGTCGCCGGAGGCGGCCTTGCCGATGGCGATGGCGGAGAAGAGCAGCAGCACGGCCAGCTGGAGGCCGACCAGGCTGTACTGGAACCACTTGGTGGCGGTCATCCCCCGGTAGCTCATCGCGGTGGCGCCGGCGATCAGCAGGACCACGGTGAGCAGGTGGACGGCCTTGTTCTGGTCGAGTTCGGTGACCCAGCTGCTGCCGGTCATCTCCCCCAGCATCAGGTACAGGAAGTCGGTCGCGACCCCGGCCAGGTTGGAGAGCACGATGATGGTCGCCACCGTCAGGCCCCAGCCGGCCATCCAGCCGATCCGGGGGCCGAAGGCCCGGACGCCCCAGGTGAAGGACGTGCCGCAGTCCGGGAAGTCCTTGTTCAGCTCCTTGTACGCGAACGCGACGAGCAGCATCGGCAGGAAGCCCGCCAGGAACACCGCAGGCATCTGGACGCCGACCGCGGTGACGGTCGGACCGAGCGTGGCGGTCAGGCAGTAGACCGGGGCGACCGTCGAGACGCCCAGCACCACGCTGCTCAGCAGGCCGACGGAACCGCCCCGTAGACCCTTGTCCCCCGCTCCCCCAGCGGTCCCCTGATCGGCGGGGACCCCACCACTGATGCCACTGACCGGGGCACCCTGCGGAGCGCCGGGCGCCATTGCCCGGCCGCTGCTCGTGTGCTCTGAGAGCTGCTGATCAAACACCAGCGCACCCTAGATCCGGGCATGGAAGGTTGAGTAGACCAACCCTTGGTGATCTAAACCACGTGCTTCGATTCGTCCCCATGGAGGCCGACTGAGTCGATGCATTCACGCCTTGTTAGCCCATGTACCTTTGTTTCAAAGGATCTGAGCCAAGAAAATTTCTTCCTTTTGCCAAGGTTCGTCATAGTTTGCCCTCCCGGCACGGAGGGGTCGCGACCCCGCCGCCTTCGAGTTCAGATAGGTTTGCCTAACCTAATTTCGATCGCGAAGGAGCGTCGCGTGCCCACCACCTCCGACGACCAGGCCCTCCTCCCCCGCACCGCCACCCGCCGCAGGTTCCTCACCGCAGGGATCGCCGGAGGCGCGGTGCTCGGCCTCGGCGGGCTGCTCACCGCCTGTGGCGGATCGGGCGGATCGGGCGGCAGCGCCGATTCGACCCCGGGCGGCGGCTCCTCCCCGAACCAGAAGTCGGTCAAGCAGGGCGGCGACGACTACGCCACCGTGATCGAGAAGATGAAGGGCTTCGGCACCGACGCCGCCCCCGGCGTCTACCCGCGCACCCTCAAGCACGCGATGGGCGAGACCGTCATCCCGGCCAGGCCCACCCGCGTCGTGGTGCTGGACACCGGCGAGCTCGACAACGTCGTCGCCCTCGGCATCCAGCCGGTCGGCGTCGTGCACACCGACGGTTCCAAGTCCCTGCCGTCCTACCTCAAGGACAAGGCCGGCAGCCCTGCCGCCGTCGGCACCATCAACAGCCTCAACCTGGAGGCGATCGCCGCGCTCAAGCCGGACCTGATCCTCGGCAGCCAGCTGCGCGCCCAGGACCAGTACGTACAGCTGTCCAAGATCGCGCCGACCGTCTTCTCGCTGCGCCCCGGCTACCCCTGGAAGCAGAACTTCCTGCTCAACGCGAGTGCGTTCGGCCTGGAGGCCGAGGCCGGGACGCAGCTCGACGCGTACCAGGCGGCGGCCGCGGCGATCGGCGCGAAGCTCGGTGACAAGCGGCCCACCATCACGCCGCTGCGCTTCATGCCGGGCCGGACCCGGCTCTACGCCGAGCTCTCCTTCATCGGCACCATCCTCACCGACGTGCCGCTGCCGCAGCCCGGGATCGAGCAGGTCCGGGAGCTCGCGGTGGAGGTCAGCCCGGAGCAGATCGACAAGGCCGACGCCGACTGGATCTTCTACGGCGTGTACGGCAGCCCCAGCTCGACCAACCAGGACGCGGTGCTGGGCGGCGCGCTCTGGAAGACGCTCGGAGCGGTCAAGTCCGGTCAGGCCCGGCCGGTTTCGGACGAGACCTGGTTCCTCGGGCTCGGCGTGATGGCGGCGAACGCGGTGCTCACCGACCTCAAGGGCTTTGTGGCGCCCGGAAGTTGATACTGACCGGCGGGGCAGGGGCGGGGTCGGCACGCAGAACAGGACGCCGTTCCGGTCGTGTGGCAACGGTGTTCGCCCAGCGCTGTCTTGGGCGATCCCCCGCTCATCCCGCACCGATCCCGCGGTGGTGTCGCGCACACCGTCGGGTCCGACGCTTGGAGCTGATCGCGTGGTGCGGGAGGATCGTCGGGACCGTTCCCCGAAGGGCCCGCAGATGACCTCGCTCCACCCCGCCGCAACCGCCCCGTCCCTGCCCGGCCCGCCCGGGGACAGTGCCGGATCCTCACCCCCGTCCGCCGAGCCCGGCCCGCCCGCCGCGGCCGTCCCGATGTGCTCGATCGCGTCCGCCGCCGAGCCCGGTGCGGCCTCGCCCGGCTCCCCGGAGGGGGCGGCGCGCCAGGACG
>NZ_JAHSQD010000434.1 GCF_020103755.1 Streptomyces sp. LS1784 | reverse complement strand
GGCCGCGGCCGCGCTGCCCGGCGGTACCGGCCCGACGGCGGGCTTGCCGGCGGTGAACAGCCAGGTGTTCAGCACGTCGCCGAGCTTCTTCCCGGAGACCTTCTCCGCGTACGCCTGGAACTCCGGAATGGTGGCGTTGCCGTATCGGCGCTCGGTGGGCCAGCCCTTCAGGATCCGGAAGAACTTCTCGTCCCCGACGGCGTTGCGCAGCGCCTGGACGGCCACCGCGCCGCGCTCGTACACGGGGCTGGAGAACTGGTCGTCCGGCCCCGGGTCGCCCGGCTTGATGGTCCAGAACGGGTCGTCGGCCGGGTGCGAGGCGTACACGTAGTCGGCCAGCTCCTGCGCGGTGCCCTCGTTCTCGTGCTCGGACCAGAGGAACTGCGCGTACCGGGCGAAGCCCTCGTTCAGCCAGATGTCGCTCCAGCGGGAGAGCGAGACGCTGTCGCCGTACCACTGGTGGGCCAGCTCGTGCACGACCACGGAGGTGTTGGAACCCTTGGCGAACTGCCGGGGGCTGTAGAAGATCCGGGTCTGGGTCTCCAGGGCGTAGCCGGTCGGGACGTTGGGGACGTAGCCGCCGACGGAGCTGAACGGGTACTCGCCGAAGTAGCCGCTCAGCCAGTCCACCAGCTCGCCGGTGCGCTCGACGCTCGCCCGGGCCGCGTCGGCGTTGTCGCCGAGGTCCTTGCTGTACGCGTTGTAGACCGGCAGCCCGCTCGCCGTGGTGTCCCGGGTGACGTCGAACTTGCCGATCGCCAGCGTGGCCAGGTATGTCGCCTGCGGCTTGTTCTCGCGCCAGCTGTAGCGGGTCCAGCCCGCCTGGGAGGTCGTGCCGGTCAGTACGCCGTTGCTGATCGCCTGGGTGCCGTCCGGCACGAGGACCGAGACGTCGTAGGTGGCCTTGTCGCTCGGATGGTCGTTGCTGGGGAACCACCACCAGGCCGCCTCGGGCTCGTTCGCGGCGATCCCGCCGTCCGGCGTGCGGTGCCAGCTGGTGAAGCCGTACTTCTTCACGGTGGACGGCACGCCCTTGTAGCGCACCACCACGGTGGCCTGGGCGCCCTTGGCCAGCGGCCGGGCGGGGGTGATCTCCAGCTCCTGCTCCCCGCTGGTGGCGAACTTCGCGACCCGGCCGTTGACCCGGACCTCCGAGACGTTCAGCGCGAAGTCGAGGTTGAACCGGGAGAGGTCCTGGGTCGCCGTGGCGAGGATGGTCGCGGTGCCCTCCAGCTCGTCGGTGGCGGGCTGGTACTTCAGCCGGATGTCGTAGTGCGAGACGCGGTACCCGCCGTTGCCGTAGGTCGGGTAGTACGGGTCCCCGACCCCGGCCGCGCCGGGTTGGAAGTCGGAAGCCGAGGCGGGGACGGCCAGGAACAGGCTCAGGGCACTGGCAGCAGAGACGATCAGTCTCTTGCGCACGTGGTCCTCCAGGGATCACAGGAACGATTGGGTCGAACCGATCCCTGTCCCGGCAACCCCTCATCCACTCCCCGATCGTGAGATGTTCATGAGAAGAAACGCGCCGAAATGGCGGCTTCGCAGCGATGCCGCGGAGCCGCCACACCACCTCATCCGTCACTCACGTCCCGAGCGCCACAGGCGCCCGCACCAGCGAGCCGTACTCCGTCCACGAGCCGTCGTAGTTCTTCACGTGCGGGTAGCCGAGCAGCTCGGTGAGCGCGAACCAGGTGTGCGCGGACCGCTCGCCGATCCGGCAGTACGCGATCACCTCACGCTCCGGCTCCACGCCCCGCCCCCCGTACAGCGCCCGCAGCTCCTCCGCCGAGCGGAACGACCCGTCGTCGTTGGCGGTCTGCGACCAGGGGATGTTGACCGCGCCCGGAATGTGCCCGGGCACCTGCGCCTGCTCCTGCGGCAGGTGCGGGGGTGCGATCAGCTCGCCCCGGAACTCGGCGGGCGAGCGGACGTCCACCAGCACCGCGTCCACCCCGGGCTTGGCGAACACCTCGGCCTTGGCCAGGACCTCGTCCCGCAGCGCCCGCAGCTCCGGCCGCTCGGGCCCGCGGAGCCGGTAGCCGGTGTGCTGGTAGTCCATCACCTCGTGGGTGAGCTCCCGCTCCTCCAGCTCCCACTTCTTGCGCCCGCCGTCCAGCAGCCGCACCGGCCCGAAGCCGCGCAGCCGCAACAGCCAGTAGGCGTAGGCGGCGAACCAGTTGTTGTTGCCGCCGTAGAGGACGACGGTGGTGTCGTCCTCGACCCCGGCCGCCCGCAGCAGGTGCTGGACGCCGTCGCGGTCGATGTAGTCCCGGCCGACCTGGCTGTGCAGATCGGTGGTCCAGTTCCAGCCGACCGCGCCGGGGATGTGGTTCCGGTCGTAGGCCTGTGTGTCCTCGTCCACCTCGACGACCCGGATCGTCCCGTCGTCCAGGTGGTGGGCCAGCCATTCGGTGCGGACCAACGCCTCGGGGTGCGCGTAGCCGTTGCCGGTCATCCCACGCCCTCCTTCGCTCTGCCCAGGCTGCGGCGCCCGACCACGGACACAGCGGGCCGCACGACGGGGCAGGGCGTACGGACACGGCGAGGAGCCGGCGACCGGGCCGGACAGTTCGAACCTACGCCGCCCGTCCGGCCCGGGCCACCCCGGGCAGCCCCCGCCCCCCGGATCCGCGGTGACCGTCCGCTCAGGAGAAGACGACGGAGCGCAGCTTCAGCCGGTCGCCGAGCCTCTTGCCGGGGTTCATGACGTAGAACACGTCGCCCGAGCAGCCGAAGTCCAGGAAGACCGTGGCCGTGGACCGGGTGAGGTTCTCCGGCGCGAAGCCCGGCGCGTCCTCGGTCGTCCACGGCAGGTCGATGCACTTGCCGCTCTGCGGGTCGGCCAGGCCGGTGAGGACGCCGGGGCCGACCTTGTAGAGGAAGTCGCCCTCCGCGGCGTTGGCCGAGAACGGAACGGCGAGGACGAGGGCGATGGCGCTGGCGGCAGCGAGCACGGCGTTGCGGAGACGCATGAGTGAGGGCCTTTCAGGTGGTACTCGGTGGTACCGGGTTCATTGGTGCGAGATCACCCTAGAGGCCCAAAATCCGCAGAAACGGTACTTCCAATCCACCCTTTTGGGTGGTTTAAGCGCTAAAACTGCGACCTGCCACCCAGTGGAAAACCCCTCAGTTCGGCGGAGCCGTGAAGAAGTACCCCGAGTCGACGAGCACCGGCAGGTACGCCTTCAGCGCCGCCACCGTCTGCGACCGGTCCCCGCCGCCGTCGTGATTGAGCACGATCGACCCGGGCCGGACGTTCCTGAGGACCCGGTCGATGATCGCCGGGGTCCCCGGCCTGGCCCAGTCCCGTGGGTCCACCGACCAGGCCATGTTCCGCATCCCGAGGTCGGCGGCCACCTTGAGCGAGGTCTCGGACCAGTCCCCGCCCGGCGCGCGGAACCAGGTGGGCTGCCGGCCGGTGGTCCGCTGCAGCAGGTCGGAGGTCCGCTCCAGCTCGTCCCGCACCTTGCCCTCGGACAGGTGCCGCAGGTCCGGGTGGGTCCAGGTGTGGTTGGCGACGTGATGGCCGCGGTCCGCGATCTCCCGCGCCAGGGCGGGGTGCTCGGCCACGTTCTCGCCGATCAGGAAGAACGTCGCCCTGATCCCGTACGTTTCGAACAGCGCCAGCACGGTCGGTGTGTGACGGGGGTGCGGGCCGTCGTCGATGGTGAGCGCCACCACCCGCCGCCCCGAGCCCAGGTCGTACACCGGCTTGCTCTCCGCCTTGGTGAGCACCCGGTGCACGGGCTCCCCGCTCGGCACGACGGCCGACGGGGTGGCGGCCGTCGAGGTGTCGGACGGGGAGACGGCGGACGGGGAGACGGCGGACGGGGAGACGGCGTCGGTCGCCCCCGCCACGGCGCTGCGCTCCTCACCGCTCCAGGGGCTCCGGCATCCGGCAGTCATTCCCAGAAGGGACATTCCGGCCGCAACCAGCAACAATCTGCGTGAAGTAATCGGATGATCTGACAGCATTATGGATGCATCCCCTGCCCGTCGCCGCCGCTCCCGGGGGCAACTCCGACGGACCCGATCACCACTCCGACGGCCCAAGAGCCATCGGTCGCACGCCCCGCTCCGGAGCTCTTCCACGGATCTTCCCCGACCGGACGCTCCACCTCCCCTCCGGACCGCTACGCTGTGCCTTCCCCAGTGTGATGATCTGCCATCAGAGGACGTGGCCATGACGACAAGTCAGGACTCCCCCGACCAGGGCCAGCAGGGCGACGGCTCCACCGAGCTCAGCCAGTGGGAACGCTTCGGCGTCGACACCACCGCCCCGCACTCTGCGCGCGTGTACGACTACTGGCTGGGAGGGAAGACCAACTTCCCGCCGGACCGCGCCATGGGGCAGGCCATCGAGCAGGCCGTGCCGAGCGTCAAGGAGATGGCCAGGGCCAACCGCGCCTTCCAGGGCCGGGCCGTGCGCTACCTGGCCCAGGAGCACGGCATCCGCCAGTTCCTCGACCTCGGCACCGGCATCCCGACCTCGCCGAACACCCACGAGATCGCCGAGGCCGTCAGCCCCGGCACCCGGGTGGTCTACGTCGACAACGACCCGATCGTGCTCACCCACGCCCGCGCGCTGATGGTCTCCAGCCCGGCCAGCCGCACCACCTACATCCACGCCGACCTGCGCAAGCCCGAGGAGCTGTTCGCCGACCCGGCGCTCACCTCCACCCTCGACCTCACCCAGCCGGTCGGTCTGCTGATGATCGCCGTGCTGATGCTGATCGCCGACGCGGACGACCCGTGGGGCCGGGTCGCCGCGCTGCGCGACGCCCTGCCGGCCGGCAGCTGCATCGCGCTGACCACCCCCACCCCGGACTTCGACCCGGAGGCCGTCGGCAAGGTCGCCGAGGCCGCCCGGGCCGGCGGGATGACCCTGGTGCCGCGCAGCTACGACGACGTGGTCCGTTTCTTCGACGGCTGGGAGCTGGTCGAGCCGGGCGTCGCCCCGGTGCTGGCCTGGCGCCCGGACGGCGAGCCGCCGGCCGACCCGAAGGCCGCGTACTACTGGGGCGGCGTCGCGATCAAGCGCTGACACCGTCGAGCGCCGGGTGGGGCGGCCGCGGGCCGTCCCACCCGGCGAAGGCGTCACTTCAGCAGCCGCGACAGCCGCCGGTCCGCCAGCGGCTTGCCACCGGTCTGGCAGGTCGGGCAGTACTGGAACGAGGAGTCCGCGAAGGACACCTCGCGGATGGTGTCCCCGCACACCGGGCAGGGCTGACCGGTCCGGCCGTGCACCCGCAGCCCGAGCTTCTTCTCCGCCTTCAGCTCCTCCGCCGGCAGCCCGCGCGCATGCTCCACGGCCTCGCGCAGCGTGCCGCCGAGCGCTTCGTACAGCCGGGCCACCTCGTCCTCGGTCAGGCTCGCGGCCGGCTTGTACGGCGACATCCGGGCCGCGTGCAGCACCTCGTCCGAGTAGGCGTTGCCCACCCCTGCCAGCACGCTCTGGTCCCGCAGCACGCCCTTGATCCGGCGCCGGTCGTCGCGCAGCAGGGCGGCGAAGTCCGCCAGGGCGAAGGCCGGGTCCAGCGGGTCCGGGCCGAGCCGGGCCACGCCCGGCACCTGGGCCGGGTCCCGCACCAGGTGGACCGCGAGCCCCTTCTTCGAGCCGGCCTCGGTGAGGTCGAAGCCGTCCCCCGCCTCGCCCGCCAGCCGCAGCCGCAGCGCCAGCGGGTTGCGCGGGCTCGGCCGCGGCGGCTCGGCGGGCAGGCTGTCCTTCCAGCGCAGCCAGCCCGCCCGGGCCAGGTGGACCACCAGGTGCAGCCCCTCGGCCTCGATGTCCAGGAACTTGCCGCGCCTGGTCACCGGACCGACCGTCCGCCCCTCCAGCGCCGTCACCGGAGGGTCGTACGTCTTCAGCGCACTGATCGCCACCGGCTGCACCCGGGCGATCACACGCCCGGTCAGCCGCTCGGACAGGAAGGCGCTCAGCGCCTCGACCTCGGGCAGCTCCGGCATGCGCCCAGTCTCCCCCGGCCCGCCGCCGACCGCGCGCGCTCGCCCCGCCGCCCCGCCCTCGTCCCACCTCGCCACCGCCCTGGTCGTCCCACTGCCCCACCGCTCCACCCTCACCCGCCGCTTTGCCCGTCCCCGGCCCGAGGCGCAGGCTGGGGACGGAGGGAGGTGCCGCGCACCATGAGCACCCTTGAGGAACAGATCGACATCGCCGTCCCCGTCCTCGCCGCCTGGGAGCAGCTGCACCGGGTGCACGAGTATCCGCAGTTCGTCGAAGGCGTCCGCAGCGCCCACCCGCACGGCCGGAACCTCGCGCACCTCGGGGTGGAGATCGACGGGGCCGAGCGCTCGGTCGACGCCGAGATCACCGACCGCGGCCGGGGCCGGGTGATGGCCTGGCGGACCCTGGACGTCCTCCGGCTGCACGGCGCCTTCGCGCTGATGCCGCTCGACGCCCGGCACACCCGGGTGCAGATCCGGGTGGAGTACGACCCGGAGGCGGTGCACCGGGAGTTCGGCGGGCCGCGCGGTTTCGCCCTGGCCGGGGCCATCGAGCGGGCGGTGCGCGAGGACCTGGACCACTTCCGGGAGCTGGTGGAGGCGCGGGTGAACGCCGCCGACGGCCACCCCGCGGCACCCGACGACACCCCGCCGGCCTCCGGCGGCCGCCCGTAAGTTCCACATAAGCCCAGCTCAGCGCGGGTGGTGAGGCTCTTCACAGCTCGCCGCCCGGCAGGCCGTTCCGGTTTCGACCTGTGGCAGACTCGGGTCCCATGGACATCGGCCCGGCCACCAGGACGCTCCGTGCGGCGGTCTTCGCCGCGCTGGTCGTCCTGCTCGCCGGGCTCGGACAGGTGCTCGTCACCGGCCGCGCGCTGCCGGTCGGCCCGATGCTGCTGGCCTCGGCCGCCGTCTTCGCGGTGGCCTTCGCGCCGGCCGGCCGCGAGCGCGGCTACCCGGCGATCGCGGCGGTGTTCCTGCCGCTGGAGCTGGGCGCCGGCGCGCTGTTC
>NZ_JAHSQD010000433.1 GCF_020103755.1 Streptomyces sp. LS1784 | reverse complement strand
GCGCCGCGCGTCCGCCCGGGCCTCCGGGGTGGTGCCGGGCGCCTGGGCCAGCTCGTCCAACAGGGCGACGGCGGCGCCGGGACTGCCGTCCCGGGCCAGCCAGAGGGCCAGGTCGTGGCAGGTGCGCAGGGTGCGGGGGTCGTACGGGCCGCAGATCCGGGCGAAGTCGGGGACGAGTGCGGTGAGGATCTCCACCGCCTCCGCCACCTCGCCGGCCTCGCCGTGCCGCCAGGCCCGGTCGGCCCGGCGGCGCAGCTGCTCCGGGCTGGGGTCGTCCGGGCGCAGCATCCCGGGCTGGACGGCGCGCAGCCGCTCCAGCACCTCGGCGGCGCCGGCCGGCCGCTGTTCGGGACGCTTGGCGAGCAGCTCGGCCACCAGCCCGGCCAGCGCCGGATCCTTGCTGCGCACCCGGGACGGGACCTCCTCCAGGTGCTTGTACATGTACTCGGCGGCCGAGGCGGCGCGGAACGGGCGCGCGCCGGTGCAGACCTCGTACAGCATGACGCCGAGCGCGTAGAGGTCGGCCCGGCCGTCCACCGCGCCGCCGGACCAGCACTCGGGCGCCAGGTACGGGACGGTGCCGACCACGTTGCCGGTGGAGGTCAGCCGGACGGTCTGGGTGACCAGTCGGGCGATGCCGAAGTCCAGGACCTTGGCCCGCTCCCCCTCGTCCTCCTTCGTGATCATCACGTTCTCGGGCTTGATGTCCCGGTGGACGATCCCCGAGCGGTGCGCGGCGTCCAGCGCCTTGCACACGTGCCGCATCCAGCGCAGCGCCTGCTTGTGGTCCGGCCGGCTGTCCTTGAGCACCTCGGACAGCGCCCGGCCGCGGACCAGCTCCATCACCAGGTACGGGATCTTTCCGGAGCCGGCCTCGGTCCACCCGTAGTCGTACACGGTCACGATGTGCGGATTGTTGAGGCCGCCGGCCGTCCGGGCCTCGCGGACGAACCGGCTGACCGCCTCCCGGTCGGTGGCGTGCTCGGCGAGCAGCACCTTGACCGCGACCTCGCGGTTCATGGTCGTGTCGGTCGCCCGCCAGACCACGCCGAAGCCGCCCCGGCCCAGCTTCTGTTCCAGCCGGAAGCGTCCGCCGAGCACTTCGCCCTTCTCCATGCCCATCCCCCAACTCGACCGCGCCCGCTCGGCGTTCGCCGTCGGAGGGGTCACCATAGCGGCGGCCGGGGACGAACGGGTGAACGACCCCGGCCGGCCCTTCCTACGGCCTGGGCCCGGGCAGCCCGGGCGGGTTGATCTCGGAACTCGGCACGGCCTCGCCGTCCGGGCCCCAGCGCTTGAGCACCTGCCCGTACGTGCCGTTCCTGATCACCTCGTCGATCGCCCCGTTCAGCGCCCTGACCAGCCCGTTCGTTCTCCTCGCTCCATCCGCCGCCGCGCCCGTGGCACTGCTGCCGCAACCGGCCAGGGCGAGGGCGGCGGCGAGCGTGCCGACGGCGGCCACGAGGGCGCGACGGGGTAGGGACATGGTGGAACTCCTGCTCGGTGAAGGGAACTTGGCGGAGCTGACGGGAAGGGCGGGTCAGAGGACCTTGGCCAGGAAGGCCCGGGTGCGCTCGTGCCGCGGCCGGTCCAGGACCTCGGCGGGCGGGCCCTGCTCGACCACCACGCCGCCGTCCATGAAGACCACGGTGTCGGCGACCTCGCGGGCGAAGCCGATCTCGTGGGTGACGACGATCATCGTGGTGCCGCCGCGGGCGAGGTCCCTGATGACGTCCAGCACCTCACCGACCAACTCCGGGTCGAGCGCCGAGGTGGGCTCGTCGAACAGCAGCACCTTCGGCTCCAGTGCCAGCGCCCTGGCGATCGCCACCCGCTGCTGCTGCCCGCCGGACAGCTGCCGGGGGTAGGCGGCGGCCTTGTCGGCCAGTCCGACCCGCTCCAACAGCGCCAGCGCCGCCGCCCTGGCCTCGGCCCTGGGGCGGCGCAGCGCGGCGACCGGCGCCTCGACCAGGTTCTCCAGCACGGTGAGGTGCGGGAACAGGTTGAAGTTCTGGAACACGAAGCCGATGCCGGTGCGCTGGCGCAGCACCTTGCGCTCCTTGAGCTCGTACAGCCGGTCGCCGGAGCGGCGGTAGCCGATCAGCTCGCCGTCGACGGCGACGTGGCCGCGGTCCGGCTTCTCCAGGTGGTTGATCGCGCGCAGCAGGGTGGACTTGCCGGAGCCGGACGGGCCGAGCACCACCGTCACCGAGCCGGCCGGGACGTCCAGGTCGACCCCGCGCAGCACCTCCAGCCGGCCGAAGCTCTTGTGCAGGCCGCGGACCTGCACCATCGGGGCAGCCGGGGCCGGATCCGCCGGGTTCGGGGCGGGCTTCGCCAGGGTGGTCACGACTGTCCTCCGGAGGTACGGGCGGCGGCGGGCCGGGAGCGGTCCGGCAGGCTCCGGGCGAAGGCCCGGACGCGCTGCCACGGGGTGGGCGGCGGGGTGCGCTCGGCGCTCAGCCGTGCTCGGGCGGGCTGATCTGCGACTCCTTGATCGCCGAATCGGCGACCCCCCACTTGCGCAGGATCCGCTGGTACGTCCCGTCCTTGATCAGCTCGTTGACCGCCGCCTGGAGGGCCGGGGCGAGCTTCGAGCCCTTCTTCAGGGCGAAGCCGACGTCGAGGCGGTGGAACTCCCCGAGGAAGCGGGTCCCGGAGGCCTCCTGCGCGGACTGGTAGCGCAGGCCGTTGATGGTGGACATCTCCACGTCCACCCGACCCTGCCGGAGGCTGGTCAGCAGCGCGCCGCTCTCGCTGAACGCCCTGACCTCGTACGGCTTCTTCCCGGCGTCGGCGCAGACGTTCCTGCGGCTGTTGAGGGTGGTCTCGAAGGTGGTGCCGGCGGTGGTGCCGACGGTCAGCCCGCACAGCTGGAGCAGGTCGGTGACCGGCTGGATCGCGGTGTTGTCCTTCTTCACCGCGAAGCCCTGGCCGTCGTCGATGTAGGTGACGAAGTCGATGGTCTTCAGCCGGGCCGTGGTGACCCCGAAGTTGCCGGTGCCGACGTCGTACTTCCCGCTGTCCAGCGAGGGCAGGATGGTCTCGAAGGCGGCCTCCTCGCGCTGCACGGTCAGGCCGAGCAGTCTGGCGACCGCGTCCGCGAAGTCCACGTCGATCCCGGCGGGCTTCTTGCCGGCCTGGTCGGCGTAGAACGCGCTGGGCGGCGCGCCGAAGGCCGAGCCGAACTTCAGCGTGCCGGCCCTGCGGACCTCCTCGGGCAGCAGCGCGGCCGCGGCCTCGGACTTCGCGAGGCCGGAGACGAGGTCCTCGGTGGCGGTGGCGGCCGGACCGCCCGCCCCCGCCGCGCTCGCGATCTTCGGGTCCGAGCCGCAGGCGGCCAGGGCCAGGACCGGCAGCAGGGCGGTGGTCGCGAGCAGGCGGCGGGCGGTGCTGGTTCTCACGGGGGGCCTTTCAGGAGGTCGGAGCCGGAACGGGCAACTGCCGCTCACGGGCGGGCAGTTGCTTCTCGAAGGGGAGCGGGCCGATGGTCGTCGGATCGGCCGGGACGTCGAACAGCGGGGTGTGGCCGGCCGCCAGGTAGAGGCCCTCGGCCTCGGGCCGGCGCGGACCGGTGGTGAGGTAGAACCGGGTGTAGCCGGCCACGGCGGGGCGGCCGTCGGACGGGTGACGGTGCCAGGGGTGACGGAGGGAGTGCCGAGCGGAGGAGGGGCCGCAGTGAAGGAGGCCGGAGCGCAGTGCGAAGTCATCGGCGGCAGCGAAGGCCCGGCGCGCCGCCGGTGGTCGGCGACGGGTCCGGGCCGCGACGGGTCCGGGCCGCGACGGGGCGAACCGAGGGAGGGCTCCCCGACGGGGGATCAGGCCGGACGGACGGCCCGCTGCCGGATCAGCCGCGACACGCCGCGGACCACACCCGACCGAAGTCGATGTGGTCACGGCTGACCAGAGGCTGCTCGGCGTACATGGCCTCAAGTTGAGCAGTCGGCCGATCGGTCCGTCAACCATCCATCATTGCCGCACTGTTGCGATCTCCTGTCGCTTTTCCGACGTGCGTCGACCGAGCCCTCCCGCGCCCTGATCACCCTTGACAGCCGTCGATCGCGCATGCGTACGATCGAAGCGGAGTGCAGTGCATTGCGCCGGCCGCGTTGAGGGACGCGGGCCGCGCCCGCGTACGTGACCACCGCCGTACCCTCCCCGCCCGCACTCCGCCCAGGAGCCGCCGCCATGGCCACCCCGCAGGACGTCCTGCCCGCCCCCTCCGTACTCGACCTCCCCGCCCCCGAGGCCCGGATCGTCGCCCGCCGCAAGCCCGGCCAGTGGGCCGCCGCCGCCGTCGCCCTGCTGCTGGCCGCGATGACGGTCAACTCGGTGATCCGCAACAAGGCCTTCCAGTGGAGCGTGGTCGCCGACTGGTTCACCGCCCGGTCCGTGCTCGACGGGCTCACCCTGACCCTCTGGCTGACCGCCGTCACCCTCGCCCTCGGCTTCGTGCTCGGCACCCTCCTCGCCACCATGCGGCTGTCCACCAACCCGGTGCTGCGCACGCTGAGCTGGGGCTACGTCTGGGTGTTCCGCTCCACCCCGCCGCTGGTGCAGCTGCTGTTCTTCTTCAACATCGGCGCGCTCTACCCGACCCTCGGCCTCGGCATCCCGTTCGGCCCCGAGTTCGTCACCGTCAGGACCGTCGACCTGATGGGCCCCACCCTGACCGCCGTCATCGGCCTCACCCTGCTGGAGACCGCGTACGCCGCCGAGGTGATCCGCGGCGGCATCCTCTCCGTGGACCGCGGCCAGCTGGAGGCGGCGGCCGCGCTCGGGCTCGGCCGGTGGCGGGTGCTGCGCCGGATCGTGGTGCCGCAGGCGATGCGGGCGATCGTGCCGACCGCCGGGAACATGCTGATCGGCGCGCTCAAGGGCACCAGCATCGTCAGCGTGCTGGCCGTCTCCGACCTGCTCTACTCGGTGCAGCTGGTCTACCTCCAGTCGTACCAGGTCATCCCGATGCTGATGGTCGCCACCATCTGGTACCTGGTGGTCACCACCCTGCTGTCCATCGGCCAGTACTACGTGGAGCGGCACTTCGCCAAGGGCGCCACCCGTGACGGCCTGCCGCCCACCCCGCTGCAGCGGGCCCGCGCGGCCGTGGCCAAGGTGGTGCGGGCATGACGGCCCTCGTCATCGTCGGTGCCGGCCCGCGCGCCACCGGCCTGCTGGAGCGGATCGCCGCCAACGCCGCCGAACTGCTGCCCGCCGAGCGGCCGTTGGCGATCCACCTGGTCGACCCGTACCCGCCGGGTGCGGGCCGGATCTGGCGCCACGACCAGTCCCCGCTGCTGCGGATGAACTCGATGGCCGAGGACGTCACCATGTTCACCGACGAGCGCTCCGCCCTCGAAGGGCCGGTCCGCCCCGGCCCTTCGCTCGCCGAATGGGCCCTGCGGCAGGAGGAGTTCGCGCCCTACCGGGAGGTCGCCGACCCGGCCGTCCGGGCCGAGCTGCGCACCCTCGCACCCACCGACTTCCCCACCCGGCGGGCCCAGAGCGCCTACCTGGACTGGGCGTTCCGCCGCGCCGTCGCCGAGCTGCCGACGCACATCGAGGTCACCGTCCACCGGGACACCGTCCGGCGGATCGAGGGACCGGCCGACGGCCCGCAGACCGTCCACCTCGCCGACCGGACGCTCACCGCCGACCACGTCGTGCTCACCCTCGGTCATCTCGACTCCGCCCCGCACCCGCGCTTCGCCGCCGACACCGAGTTCGCCGCCCGGCACGGCCGCTTCCACCTCCCGCCCGCCTACTCCGCCGACGTGGCCGCCGAGCTGGCCGGCCTCGCCCCCGGCGAACAGGTGGTGCTGCGCGGCCTCGGCCTCGCCTCGGTGGACCTGGTCGCCCTGCTCACCGAGGGCCGCGGCGGCCGCTTCGAGCCCACCGGCGAAGGGCCGGCGCTGCGCTACCTCCCCTCCGGCCGCGAGCCGGTGCTCCACCTCGGCTCCCGGCGCGGCGTCCCGTACCACTCCAAGACCGGCTACCGCCTCCAGGGGCCGCCCGCCCCGCTCCCCCGGTACTTCGACGAGGCCGCCGTGGACGCCGTGCTCACCACCGGAGGACAGCTCGAACTGCGCCGCGACTTCTGGCCGTTGATGGCCAAGGAGATCGGCTTCGGGCACTACCACGAGCTGTTCCACGCCCACCCCGGACGCACCGCCCTGCCCTGGCCGGAGTTCCTCGCCCGCTACGACCGGCACGGCTGGTACACCCCCGAACTCGCCGCCCTGATCGCCGAGGCCGTTCCCGACCCGGCCGACCGGATCGACGTCGAACGGCTCGACCACCCGCTGGCCGGGCTCGAACTCGGCACCGACGAGGAGCTCCAGGCGCACCTGCGCGCGTACGTCACCGCCGACGCCGACCGCCGCGCCGACCCCGCGCACAGCGCCGACCTCGGCGCCTTCCTCGCCCTGCTCTCGCTGTTCGGCCAGCTCCCCCGGCTGACGGCGAGCGGCCGGCTCACCGCCCGCTCGATCGCCGAGGAGGTGGACGAGTGGTTCTTCGGCTACTTCAGCTTCCTCGCCTCCGGCCCGCCCGGCTTCCGGCTGCGCCAGCTGCTCGCCCTCTCCGAGGCCGGGGTGGTGCGCTTCCTCGGTGCGGACGTGCGGATCGAACGGGACGAGGCGAGCGGCACCTGGCGGGCCTCCGGCGCCACCCTGCCCGGCCACCACGTCACCGCGACGGCGCTGGTCGAGGCGTACCTGCCCAAGCACGCGCTGGCCCGCACCCTGGACCCGGTGCTGCGCGAGCTGCACCGCACCGGACGGATCGTCGAGGAGGTGGTCACCGACCCGGACTACACCCACCGCTCCGGCCTGGTCACCATCACCCCCGCCGACAGCCGGCTGCTCGACCCGGCCCTCGGCGGCGCCCCGCACCCGCGACGTACCGCCCTCGGCCCGCACACCAGCCTGCGCGCGGCCGCCGCCTTCGCCCGCCCCCGCACCGACGCCCCCGGCTTCCGGCAGA
>NZ_JAHSQD010000432.1 GCF_020103755.1 Streptomyces sp. LS1784 | reverse complement strand
CCCCAGTACGCCCAGCCCGCCCCCGGCACCCCGGTGGTCGGCGCGGCCTGCGGCCGGCTGCTCAGCCAGCGCTGGCAGCTGCGCCGCACCGGCGGCGACTACCTCCTGGTCAACGCCGCCAGCGGCCGCTGCCTCACCCTCGGCGGCCCGGACCGCCGACCCGCCACCGCCGACTGCGGCAGCTCCCCCGAGGCCGAGCGCTTCACCCTCTCCCGCGCGCCGCAGGGCACCTACACCCTCACCGTGCGCGGCACCGGCGCCTGTCTGACCGCCGACCCTGCCCCGGTGAACCACCACTGCGACGCCCGCCCCTCCCACCGCTGGACGCTCACCCGCACCGAGCCGCTGGTCCTCGCCGACCCCGGCTTCGAGCAGGGCTCCGGCAGCTGGACCTTCACCGGCCACACCGGCACCGCCACCAACAACCCGCACGGCGGCAGCCAGCTCGCCTACCTCGACGCCGGCCCCGGCTACGCGGTCAGCCAGCAGGTGACCGCCGTCTCCGCGGGCGCCTACGACCTGTCCGCCTGGATCGCGACGGGCGGCGCGGGCGGCACCTTCTCGGTGAGCGTCAACGGCACCGTGGTGCGCTCCCTCCCGCTGCCCGAGCAGGCCGTCTACGCGAAGTACACCCTCCCCCGGGTGCCGGTCGCCCCCGGCGACCGGCTGACCCTCACCATCGGCTCCTCCCCGACGGGCTGGGTCAACGTGGACGACGCCGCCGTCGCCCCGGCCGCCCCCAACGACCCCGTGATCAGCTCCTCCGACCCCGAAGCCGTCGCCCTCTTCGACTGGGCCAAGACCAAGGCCAACAGCTGGGTGCAACAGGCCGGCGCCACCGGCGTGCTCGACCAGGACGAGAACCACCCCGGCGGCACCGGCGCCACCACCTACGACGCCAGCTACTGGGCCGGCTACCCGTTCCGCTCCGCCTTCTACAGCCGTGACTTCGCCCACCAGCTGGTCGGCGCCCACCTGCTCGGCCTGGACGCCGAGAACAAGACCATGCTGCGCGGCTTCGCCGCCTCCGCCACGGACGTCAACAAGCTCTACCCGGTCTGGGCGCTCAACTTCGACGCCCGCAGCCACCTCGCCATCGACTACCGGAGCCCCGACCGCTTCGTCCGCGAGCTGCCCGCGCCGTTCGAACTCGTCCAGCAGGCCGGCGAGGCCTTCCGCTGGACGGGCGACCGCGACTACGCCGAGGATCCGGGACTCGGCCGGTACGTCCGCAACACCCTCGGCCCGTTCATCGCGGCCCGCCCCGGCCCGGTCGACAACGGCGGGGTGCCGATCCCGCAGGCCACCAGCCGCAGCATCTTCGCCGGTACCGCCAGCTACGCCGAGAACGCCACCCGCACCTACGCCGAGGCCGGCGACGCGGTCGGCGCCCAGTACCAGGCCTACCTCGCCGCGGCCACGCTGGCCGAGGCCAGGGGCGACGCCGCGTCCGCCGCCGACTACCGGAAGGCCGCCGAACGGCTGCGTACGTACGTCAACTCCACCTGGAGCGTGGACGGTTCGCAGCCCGGCGAGGTGGTGCACGGCTACGACACCGCCGGCAAGCCGATCACCGGCTGGGGCTACGAGGCGAGCGTGCTGATGCCCGTCAAGCGGCTGCTCGACCCGGGCCCGCGCCTGGACGGGTACCTGGCCGCCATCGACGCCGCCGACTCCGGCCCGGAACGCTCGGCCAACCTGGAGGCCTACACCTACCTGCCGGACGCGTTCTTCGCCGACCACGACGGCACCACCGCCTGGAAGTGGATGCGCCACATCTACGAGAGCACCGGCGAGCCGCACGTGAGCGGCGCGATGCTGAACGGCGACTACCCCGAGGTCCCGTTCACCCTGCTCGCCCAGACCGTCCAGGGCCTGCTCGGCGTCACCCCGGACGCCGCCGGCCACGCACTCACCACCGTCCCGCAGCTGCCCGCCTCGATGGGCTGGCTCCAGGTCGCGGGCATCCCGGTCGGCGCCGGCACGGTGACCGTCCGCCACGACGGCGCGCAGCGCAGCACCGTCACCAACACCGGTACCGAGCCGCTGACCTGGGAGGCCCGCTTCCCCGGGCAGCACGCCCGCATCACCGTCGACGGCAAGCAGCGCGAGGCCCGCACCACGACCGTCGACGGCGCGGCCTTCACCACCACCACCGTGACCCTCGCCCCCGGCCGCTCCGCGACCGTGACCGTCACCGACTGACCCCCACACCGCACCACCGCGGCCGGTCGGCCCCACCCGGCCGGCCGCGTTTCGCCTGAGACTTCCCGACGAATCGCCATGTCCCCCACACCCTCAGGAGGGCGCACATGCGCCGAACCCGCCGCCGTGTCGCGGCATCCCTGCTCTCCCTCGCCCTCGCCACCGCCGGACTCGGAGCCGTCGGCCTCGGCGCGGCCACCCCCGCCGCCGCGCTCGGCAACGGCAACGCCCTGACCCCGCCCATGGGCTGGAACTCCTGGAACTCCCTCGGCACCGAGGTCACCCAGGAGCAGGTCGTCCAGACCATCGACTTCATGGCCGCCAACGGCCTGGTGGCGGCCGGCTACGACACCGTCACCATCGACGACGGCTGGTCGCTCTGGCACCGCGACGGCCAGAGCACCGACCTCGTCCGCAACGCCGACGGCGGCATGCAGTTGTACGACAACGCCGGGAACCCGGTCAGCGGCACCGACGGGAACGGCAACGACCCCACCTCCGGCCACCTGATCCCCCGCCCCGACCACTTCCCCGCGCAGACCGTGGACGGGCGCAGTGTCAACGGCATCGAGTACCTGGCCCGCTACGCGCACAGCAAGGGCATGAAGTTCGGCCTCTACGCCACCGACACCTACCTCACCTGCCAGATGCACCCCGGAAGCCTCGGCCACGAGTCCACCGACGCGGCCGACTTCGTCTCCTGGGGCGTCGACTTCGTCAAGTACGACGACTGCCCGTACGGTCCTCAGATCGTCGGCCCGGACGGGCACAACTACTACACCCAGGGCGAGGGCAAGGAGCTGACCCGCTCCGTCTACGCCCGGGTGCAGACCTTCCAGCACGCCCTGGACGCCGCCTCCGCCGCCCAGGGCAAGCCCAAGGTCACCCTCAGCGTCTCCGCCCAGCCCGCCCACACCGGCGTCCCGTACCTGCTCGCCGCCGACGACCCGGCCCGCACCGACCCGGTGGTCCAGGCCGCCGGGACCGCCCCCTTCAGCGCCCCCGGCTACGCGCCCACCGGCGTCTGGTGCGGCCAGGTCGCCAATCTCTGCCGGATCGGCGGCGACCGGGACAGCGAGCTCGACGGGGTGCTCTGGAACGGGCAGTTGCAGACCGCGCTGCAGTACCCGGGCAACGTCCGCCCGGGCAGCTGGAACGACCTCGACATGATGTTCACCGGCTGGCAGGACGTCTACGGCCTGTGGGGCACCACGGACACCTGCGTCTGCCACAAGCCCTTCACCGACGACGAGTCCCGCACCGAGACCTCGATCCTCGCCATGCTCGCCGCGCCGCTGATCTCCGGTGCCGACCTGCGCACCGCCGCCCAGTCCCGGCACAGCGACCGCGGCTACACCTGGTCCACCGGGATCAACGACGCGAGCCTGGCGATCCTGAAGAACCGCGAGGTGATCGCCGTCGACCAGGACAGCCTGGCCAAGCCCGCCACCCTGGTCGGCGCCAAGCCGGCCGACGGGCACGCGCCGGTGGTCCTCAAGCGGCAGCTCGCCAACGGCGACACCGCGGTGCTGCTGGTCAACCAGGACCCGTCGGCCGGCCGCACCGTCGCCACCAGCCTCACCGAACTCGGCCTCGGCGGCTCCGGCTACCAGGCCAAGGAGCTGTGGACGGGCGCGAGTTCGACCGTCACCGGACCGCTCGGCGCCTCGCTCCCGGCGCACGGCGCGGCCCTCTACCGGCTCACCCCGAAGTCGACGGGCGGGCCGTCGGGCGTCGTCGACGACGGCAAGTACCACGCGCTGACCAGCGGCGGCCTCGCGCTGTCGCTGCTCGGCTCCTGCACCGCGCCGATCGGCTCGATCACCGACCTGGAGGCGCAGCGCCCCGGTGACGCCGCCCAGCAGTGGACCTTCACCGCCAACGCCGACGGCACCGTCCGGATCACCGACAACTGCGACACCGCCACCCACCGGCACACCGTGCTCTCCGCCGGAAACTCGGCCGGCTACAGCGCCTACCTGCTCGACCCCTCGCCCGGCAACCCCTGGCAGGAGTGGAAGCTGACGCAGGACCCGGCCGGCGCCGTCACCCTCACCAACGTCGCCACCGGCCTCGTCCTCGACGCGGGCGCCGGCACCGCCGGAACCCCCGTCACCACCCGCCCGGCCGCCGGCCAGAGCTGGGCCCTCGGCTCCTGAGGGGCCCTCACTCCCGGGTACCGGCCGTCCGCTGCGCAGAGCGGGCGGCCGGCATCCGGACCAGCACCGCCACGCTCAGGCCGAAGACGAGCACGCCCAGCGGGACGTGGACCGACGGCACGTGCGCGATGCCGAGGACGACCTGCGCCGAGGCCAGTACCAGGAAGCCGGACGCGTACAGGATCGGGCGGGGCGATCCGCCGCCCGGCCGCCAGGCCAGGACGGCGGCGAGCACGTACAGCATCGAGGCCCCGTACATCACCCGCGCACCGACGCTGTGCAGCGTCTCGCCGTAGGAGGTGGAGAGCAGCAGGCCGGCCGAGACCGCCTGCAGGAAGACGGTCGCGGTCTGGAGCGCGACGCAGACGCGCAGGAAGGTGCGGGTGCGCTGTTCCACCGCCGTTCCTGACGCCGTTCGCGCCGTTGCACCCGCCGTGCTGTGGATGGCCATGTTGCGTTCCCCTCTTCTGCCTCGCGGCGGTTGATCGGTAGTGTCCCGGTGATCCGACGACACAGGCCGGCGAAGTGTGAGGCGGGGTTGCGTCCCGGGCCGGGGATCGCGCTCCGGTGCGCTGTCGGGTCGGAGCGACGACAGCGGAAGCGGACGAGACGCAGCAGGGAGTGGCCCCGACCATGAGCACCACAGCCGAGCCCGGGCGGGAGCGGTCCGTACCTGACCTGAGCGTGATCGTCGGCGAGCGGCGGCAGCTCGTCAACCTCGCCTACCGGCTGCTCGGTTCGCTGGCCGAGGCCGAGGACGCGGTGCAGGAGGCGTACGCCCGCTGGTACGGGCTGTCGCGACCGCAGCAGGAGGCCATCGCCTCGCCCGGCGCCTGGCTGACCACGGTGGTCACCCGGGTCTGCCTGGACCTGCTCGGATCGGCGCGGGCCCGGCGGGAGCGTTACGTGGGCGAGTGGATCCCCGAGCCGCTGCCCGACCGCGGTGAGTGGATCGGCGGGTCGGCCGGCGGCGGACCCGCCGATCCCGCGGACTGGGTCACGCTGGACGAGTCGGTGGACATGGCCTTCCTGGTCGTCCTGGAGACGATGACCCCGGCCGAACGGGTGGCGTTCGTCCTGCACGACGTCTTCCGCTACCCCTTCCCCGAGGTCGCCGGGATCGTCGGCCGGACCCCGGCGGCCTGCCGGCAGCTGGCCACCTCCGCCCGCCGCCGGGTCAGGGCCGTACAGGCCCCGGCGACGCCGAGGGGCGCGCAGGCCGGTCTGGTGCGGCACTTCAAGCAGGCCTGGGAGGCCCGGGACATCGCGGCCCTGGTCGGTCTGCTCGCCCCCGACGCCACGATGACCGCCGACGGCGGCGGCCTGGCCGGCGCCGCCCTCCGCCCGGTGGTGGGCGGCGAGCGGATCGCCCAGTACCTGATCCACCTCGCCGACAGGGCCCCCGGGCTCACGCTCCTCGAACGGACCGTCAACGGCCGCCCCGGCCTGGTCGCCCGGCACGCCGGCGTCACCGCGACGGTGGCGGCGTTCGGCCTGGCGGACGGCCGGGTCACCCACATCTGGGCGGTCCGCAACCCGGAGAAGCTGCGCCCGTGGAGCACGAGTCGCCTGCCCGCCGACGCCCCTTAGAGTTCCTCCACCACCTCCACCCCGGGGCACTCGCGCGCGAGGTCGCGGAAGAACCGCTCCCCGTCGATCACTGCCTCCGGCGCATGCACCCCCGCCGGCCCCACAGTCCCGTCCAACAGCTGCGCCAGCCCCAACCCCGCCGGAACCCCCGTCGCCTCCGCCATGTCCGCCAGCAGCGCCTCCGCCCCGTTCAGACGGGCGAGGGCCGCGGCCGGGCGGCCGTCGCGCGTGCCGGTGGCGGCGGCGAAGAACGGCGGGAGGGTGCCCGGGCCCCGGAGACGAGTGGCGCGGGCGGCGGCGCGCAGGGAGCGGCGCACGGTGGGGTGGTCGAGATCGGCGGCGGCGCTCTCGTTGGTCAGCCGTCCGGCGTCGAGCTCGTCGCGCAGCACACCCAGGTAGGCGGCGGTGCCGACGGACACCACCATGAGGTTGGCCGCGTCGCCGCCGGGCCGCAGGCTGCGGTGCAGGGTGACCGGCTCCGGGTGGCCGACGGTGTAGGCGGTGCCACGGTGGCCGCCGGGCAGGTCGAGGGTGACCGGGCGCAGCGGGGGCCGCCGGACGAGCCGGCCGCCCTCCACCGCCGCGACCGTCCCGCTGATCTGCTGCATCCAGTGCACGGCGGCGGCCGACACCGCACCGCCCGGGTCGCGCAGCGAGGTGTCGGCCTCCGGGCCGACGTCGACCGGCCAGGCGGTGTGGACGTCGGTCAGGGTGTCGAGGCGGGCGGCGGCCCGGGCGGCGAGCAGGTTGCTGACGCCGGGGCTGGCGCCCATGCCGAGCACCGCGCGCACCCCGGCGGCGCGGGCCTCGTCGCCCAGTTCCAGCATCGCGACGGTGGGTTCCCAGTCGTCGCAGATGTCCAGGTAGTGGGTGCCGGTGCGGATCGCGGCGCGCAGCACGTCGAGGCCGTAGCGGTAGTACGGGCCGACGGTGTTGACCAAGGCGTCGGCGTCCGCGAGGGCCGCGTGCAGCTCCCGCTCGTCGGTGACGTCGACCCGGGTCGCGCGCACGGGCACCGGTGAGCCGGCGGCCAGCGCGGCG
>NZ_JAHSQD010000431.1 GCF_020103755.1 Streptomyces sp. LS1784 | reverse complement strand
CGCGGGGTACGGGCGGGACGGGCGCGGACGGGCCGGCGGCGCAGCACGGCGCCGAGTGCGGCGGCCACCAGGGCGGAGGTGCCGCCGATGGTGGTGAGCGCTGCGGCCACCAGCTGCGGCTGGCCGGTGACGGCTCCGCCGGTTCCGGCCGTGGCGGCGGGCATGGCGTAGGCGACCAGGACCTCGCGCCACAGGACGAAGGGCGGCGGAGCGCCGGGAATCTTCTTGCTCATGGGTCGGACTTCCTTCCGTTGCACTCAGGTGCCTAAGTATTTGTGCTTAGGCACCTAACTATTTGGGCTGAGGAGAGGCGGGCCGCCGGACGGCGGTCCGCCTGGGTGCGGATCAGTCCTCGGTGAGCGCGTCCATGCCCGCGACCACCCTGGCCAGCAGGTCCAGGAAGGTGGTGCGCTCCTCGGGGGAGAGGCCCCCGACCAGGGCCTGCATCCGGGTGAAGTGCTCGGGCGCCAGCTCCCGCAGCCTGTCGGCGCCCCGTGCGGTGAGGATCACCACGTTGCCGCGGCCGTCCTCGGTGGACGGCCGACGGGCCACCAGCCCCTCCCGCTCCAGGCCGTCGACCAGGCCGGTCACGGTCGCCCGGGAGACGCCGAGACTCGTCGCGAGCTGGGAGGGGGACTTCTCGCCGCCGTGGTCCTCCAGGTCCGCCAGCAGTCGGTAGCGGCCGGTGGAGAGGCCGAAGCGGCCGAAGTGCACCTCGCCGGCCTGGCCGAGCCGGGCGCCCGCCGCCATCAGCCGGGTCGCGACCAGGATCGCCTGCGGATCGGCCGTGAGGCCGTAACGGGCGATCTGGCGGCGGGCCTGGTCGAGGCTGGGGGCGGTGGGGCCGGTCTCGGGCTGCTGGGTCACGAAAGTAATATGGCGCCTAACCTGATTCCCGGTCAAGCGGGGGATCGGGTTGTTGCCTAGGCGGCACGGCGAGCGATCCGGGGTGGCGTCCAGTCGGCGTGCCGCAGGACGGTCCGGACCATCGCGCCGGGCGGGGTGAGCCGGATCGCGGCATTGCGCAGACCGACCGCCAGCGGGTTCGCGAGCTGCTGGCCCATCCGGCCGGCCCGGCGGGCGTCGCGGGCCACGGTCTGGCTGCGCGGGCGGCGGGCCGCGTCGTAGTGGGCGAGCGCGCCCTCGACCGTCCGGGCCTCGGCGAGCGCCGCTGCCAGGGTCACCGCGTCCTCCAGCGCCTGGCAGGCGCCCTGGCCGAGGTGGGGCGTCATGGCGTGAGCCGCGTCGCCGAGCAGCGCGATCCGGCCCGAGACGTACGACGGCAGCGGGGTGTCCAGCGCGTTGACGTCGTGGTGCAGTACCGCCTCGGGTCGGGTCGCGGCCAGCAGTGAGGGGATCGGCTCGTGCCAGCGGGCGAAGCGGCGGCGGACCTCGGTCAGTGGGTCCCGGTAGCGGATCCCGGCCGGGGCGTTCAGGACGGCGTGCCACTCGGCGGTGCCGTCCGGGAAGGCGATGTGGCCGAACTCGGCGCCGTGGCCCCAGGTCAGCTCGAAGTCGGCCTTGAGCCCGTCGACCGGGTGCTCGGTGATCGCCCGCAGCACCGTCGAGCCGCTGTAGGCCGGCCCGGGGTGGGCCGGGAAGAGGCGGCGCCGGACACGGCTGTTGATGCCGTCGGCCGCCACCAGCAGGTCGGCTTCCAGAGTGGTGCCGTCGAAGCCGGCGCGGACCCGCAGTGGCTGGGTGGTGTCCAGCTCGGTGACCTCGGCGCCGATGACGAGGGACTCGGTGGGCAGCGCCTCGCGCAGGATGCGGTGCAGGGCCGCGCGGGGTATGCCGACGATCGGGGCGCCCAGTTCGCGTTCCAGCGCGGCCCCGTCCATCGCGGCGAGCCGGCGCCCGTCCGGCGTCCGGGTGCCGCCGGTGTACTGGCGGCGCGCGGCCGCCTCGACCGCCTCGCCGACGCCGAGGGCGGCGAGCGAGCGCATCCCGTTGGCGGCCAGTGAGATGCCGGCGCCCGCGTCGTCCAGGACGGCCGCCCGCTCGACCACGGTCACGTCCCATCCCGCCAGCCGGAGCCCGATCGCGGCCGCCAGTCCGCCGATCCCGCCTCCGACCACCACCGCGCTGTTGCCGCTCATGCCCGGTCCTTCCCGTGTCGCCGCGCTGTTTTCTACATCTGTAGAAGGAGCGTACTACGGGGCTTTCGACAGGCGGACGGGGGTGTCGGGGGTGGCGGGGGCCGCCCGGGCGGTGGGATGCCGGCGGCCGGGACCGGTCCGGACCGAGCGGGTGCGCGGCGGGGTGGCGCGGGGCCGGTAGAAAGGGGGGATGCGGCGAAACGAGGATCGGAAGCGGGACGATGCGGGGCGGCCGGACCGGCGGACGGTGTTGGCGGACGCCGCGATCGGGGTGCTCGCGGACCTCGGCGTGCGAGGACTGACCCACCGTGCGGTCGACGCGGCGGCGGGGCTGCCGGTCGGGACCACCTCGGCCTACCTGCGAACCAGGCAGGCGCTGCTCACCGCACTGGTGCGGCGGCTGGTGGAGCTGGACCAGGGCGAGCTGCACGCCATGGGGGAACAGGTGCCGGTCCGTTCGGCCGCGGAACTGGCCGACGGAATCGGCGCGTTGATGCGGCGGCGGCTGTCCGGTGACGGGCGGCGGCGCTCGCTCGCCCGGTACGCCTGCGCGGTGGAGAGCGTGCGCGATCCCGAGCTGCGCGAGATCCTCGTCCCGCGGGAGAACGCCGGGCGCGCCGCTGTCCGCGCGTTCCTCGCCGCCCAGGGGGTGCCCGACCCCGACGGACGGACGGCCACGCTGCTGGCCTGCATCGACGGCCTGGTCTTCGAGCACCTGGTGGGCGGCGGGGAGCCCGCGGCCGACGCGATCCAGGGGCTGGTGGCGGCCGCCCTGAGGGTGGCGGCCGCCGGCTGAGGCGAGTTTGACGCGGCCCGCACGAACCGGACCCCGCCCGGCCCGCGTCCGGCGGCACGCCGCCGCGCCGGAGAACGCGCGGGAGATCATCGCCATCGCGCTGATCGAGAGTGACCGCGGGTCGTCACGGCCGGCCGCGTCACAGCGGAGGCACCCGGGAGGTGGGCCGTGCCGGGAATCCGGACACCGGGCCGGCTCCGCCGACCCGGACGGCCTACGGCGGGTTGGTGCGTTCGGTTGATGCGGCATCAGGTCAATCAAACGTCAAGTTGGTTCATTCACAGAATGTTCTGCGATCCGCGGTACGTCGAGCGGATGATTTCCGCTGCTCCCAGGTCTTCACAGAGAGATCTCCGGCTGACAGGCTGGGGCCGCCCTTTCAGTACGGAGGAGGTTCCTTGTCCCGCATATCCACGTTGGCCGGAGCAGTCACCTGCGCCCTCGCGCTTGTCACCGGCACCGCCGTCGCCGCGTCGGCGGCGCCCTTCGACCAGGCCCCGGGCCTGGCCGAGGCGAAGGTCGACCCCGTCGCCTGGACGCCGTGCAACCCCGACCCGAGCAAGCCGGACCCCGGCATCTACGACTGTGCCGTCTACCCCGTGCCGCTGGACTACGACAACCCGTCGGGCGAGAAGATCGGCATCGCCATGATGCGGCGGCGCGCGAGCGACCCGTCGAAGCGGATCGGCTCGTTGTTCCTCAACCCCGGCGGCCCGGGCGGCAGCGGCTACATGTGGGCGACCACCTCCCGCTTCGGTGCCGAGGTGCAGTCCAAGTTCGACCTGGTCGGCTTCGACCCGCGCGGCGTGGCCCGAAGCAACCCGCTCAAGTGCTTCAAGACCCAGGAAGACGCCGATGCGGTCACCAACCGCATGGTCGGCGTGCCGGTCACCAAGGCCGAGATCAACGAGACGCTGGACGCGGACCAGGACTACAGCGACGCGTGCAGCAAGAACGCCGGCCCGCTGATCGAGCACATGTCGACCATCAACGTGGTGCGCGACCTCGACCGGATGCGCCGCGCCGTCGGTGACTCCCAGCTCACCTTCGCGGGCTTCTCCTACGGCACCCTGATCGGTTCGACGTACGCCAACATGTACCCGAACAAGGTCCGCGCGATCATCGTCGACGGCAACGTCGACCCGAACCTGCGCCTGCACAACGGCATGGAGTACGACCGCCAGCGGGCGAACGGCTTCGAGCTGGCCCTGGACGAGTTCCTGAAGCGCTGCCAGGCTGCCGGCGCCCCGCGCTGCGCCTTCGGCGAGGGCGACACCCGGGCCAAGTTCGACCAGCTCCGCGACCACCTGCGGACCAGCCCGATCACGCTGCCGAACGGCTCCCAGGTGACCCTGAGCAGCTTCACCGGCGAGGTGGCCAGCGCCCTGTACTCGCAGGCCAAGCTGGCCCCGCTGGCCAAGTCGCTCCAGGCGACCTACCAGGTGTTCCAGAAGCCGGCCGCGACCGCCCTGCTGGCCCCGCAGGCGAACGTCTCGGACGAGGACGCCAACCTGCTCTCGGTGAACGTCCCGCGGGCGGCGCTGCGGGAGGCCCCGGTCGACTCCGAGTACACCGCGGACGACTCCTACCTGGCCGTCAACTGCCAGGACAAGCCGTACCCGTCCAACGACCGGGTGTTCGCGACCGCGGCCAAGACCTGGGAGAAGGAGGCGCCGACCTTCGGCCGCTACCAGGCCTTCGACGCGCCGGCGTGCGCGAGCTGGCCGGCCCCGGCCCGGGACGCCGAGCGCTTCTCCGGCCCGTGGAACAAGAAGACCTCCAACACCGTGATGGTGATCGGCAACCTCTACGACCCGGCCACCCAGTACAAGTTCGCGCAGCGGATGCAGCAGGAGCTGGGCAACGCCGTGCTGGTCAGCGTCGACTCGATCGAGCACTGTGCCGTGGGCCGCAGCACGGCGCTGAACCAGATGGTCACCCGCTACCTGGTGGACGGCACCGCGCCGCAGCCCGGCCAGCTGCTGAAGCCGGACGCGGAGATCTTCCCGGCAGTCTGACGTGACAGCCCCCGGTGACCCGGGGGACGAGGTGACGGTCGTGGTGGTCGGCGGTGCTGCCGGCCACCACGACCGTGCTTTTCGGGCGAGTTCCCGCAAGGCCGGGAAATTCCGGAGAATGCGGCAGCAGATCGTCATCGAACCTCCGGTGCAGCGGATTCCTGCGAGTCGTCGGCGACCGTAGCCCATGCCACTGACAATGGAGTTCCGGTGAGGCGACGAAGGTCGCGGCGGTGATGGATCACCGAAAATGACGTTCTGTCACACTTTCATTCATCGATTCGCAGGCCTGGGGTCCGACCCGGCCTGCCCACGCCTCCGCGCCCGATCGATCGTCCCGGCGAAGGGCTGAGCGCGGGCATGGCGAAGGCGTGAGGACGCACCCCGCATCCCCACGCCTTCGCCATGCCCCGTGGCTGCGACCCGCCCGGGACCTGTCCCGCTACGCCGCCCGCTCCGCCTCCTCCTCGATGATCCGCCCGTCCCGGACCTCGATCACGCGGTCGGCGAGCTCCATCAGCGTCGGGTCGTGCGTGGCGACCAGCACCGTGACGCCCTCGCTGCGCACCACCGCGCGCAGCAGCTCCATGATCGAGCGGCCGGTCTCCGAATCCAGCTGACCGGTCGGCTCGTCGGCGATGATCAGGCTGGGCTCGTTGGCCAGCGCGCGGGCGATGGCGACGCGCTGCTGCTGTCCGCCGGAGAGCTCGCCGGGGCGCTGGTTGGCGTGGTCGGCCAGGCCGACCAGGGCGAGCAGGGTGTGCGCGCGCTCCTCGCGCTCGGCTGCCGGGGCCTTGCGCAGCCGCATGGGCACGCCGACGTTCTCGGCCGCGGTGAGCATCGGGATCAGCCCGAAGGACTGGAAGACGAAGCCGATCCGCTCCCGCCGCAGGGCGAGCCGGCCGTCCTCGTCCAGCCCGGCGAGGTCGATGCCGTCCAGCGCGATGCTGCCGCCGGTCGGCGTGTCCAGGCCGCCGACCAGGTTGAGCAGGGTGGTCTTGCCGGAGCCGGACCGGCCCTTGAGCGCGGTGAGTTCGCCGCGGCCGACGGTGAACGAGACGCCGCGTAGGGCGTGCACGGCCCGCTCTCCGGTGCCGAAGCTCCGGCGGAGGTCGGTCACGGCCACCATCGGCTGGGTGGTGGTGTCGGCGGCGGTGGAGGCCTGGTGCTGCGTCATGCGACGTCCCCCCTGTGGGCGTGGCAACCCGGTTCCGTCCGGGTCCCGTCGGGTTCTACGGATATGACTGCTCCGGTGGTTCGCGCTCCCGGGCGGGAATCCGAGAAGACGGTGTCCCGGGCCAACTGGACGCGCTGAAGCCGGAGTTGTGAAGTGTGCATGGCATTCAAGTGAGGGCATCCCCGGCCGGGATGCTATCAATGAAAGGAATTTGCTCATTGCTTACTTGATTCGCGCAAGTCCCTTCCGTTCCTCGATCGAATCTGACAGCATCGTCCGCTATCCGGCGACCGATTGCCGGTGATCAATGCGCCGGTGTGCTTGCGATGTGTCCATCTATGGCCGATTTGTACTCGGATCGGACCGATGAGCGGGGCTCGGGGATGCAGCCGGGGACATGAATCCGGGGGAGGAACTTGATGCTCGGCTTCGTCGTGCGCCGACTGCGCGCGCGAGTGCCGCTGGCTGCCGCCGTCCTGTTTGCGGTGCTGATCACCACGTCCGTGCTGACCGCCTTGGTGGCCTTCAACAGCAGTGTCGGCGAGGCCGGCCTGCGGCAGGCGCTCCAAGGGCCCGGTCACGCCCGGACCATCGTGGCGGTGACCGGCGAGCACGGGCTCGACCAGCGGACGAAGGACGAGGGGGCAGTCGCCGCGTACCGGCAGAAGCTCTTCGGCGACCTGCCCGTGCACACCGACAGCGTGATGCGCAGCCGCTCCTACGGCCTGCCGGGCTCCGGCGCCGCAGCGAACGGCGACACGGTGGGCGCAAGCGGCTCGGGCGCCCCTGCGAGCAGCGCCCCCGCTCCCGCCGGCCAGGCCCCCGGTGCCCAGCTCGACCTGACGGTCCTCGCCGACCTCGACCGCGGCCGGGTCCAACTGCTGGCCGGCGCCTGGCCGGGGGCCGCCACCG
>NZ_JAHSQD010000430.1 GCF_020103755.1 Streptomyces sp. LS1784 | reverse complement strand
GCCCGTCCTCGCGTCTCCGTCGGGCACGGGCTGGTCGGCGGGCCCGCAGCCCGCCACCGCGCCGGCGCCCGTCGTGTCATGGTCCCTGCCGACCGGGCACGCCACGAACGCCCCCGCCGTACGGTCCGCACCGCCCGCACCACAGGCACCGACCTCGCCGTCCGCGCCCGGCACGGCACGCGTGCTGCAGCGGGTGGCCGAGCAGAACGGCCTGACCGGGATTCCGCTGACCGCCGTGCCCGCCCGCACCCCCACCACGGTGCAGCGTGCCGTAGAACCCCCTGCGAAGGCCCCTGGGAGCGCCCCCGGCGGACCGCCCGCCGAGCCGCCCGCGGACCCCGCCGACCTCGACGAACTGGCCCGGCGGCTGGTCGAACCGGTCGGCCGGCTGCTGCGCACCGAACTGCGCAGGGGCCGGGAGCGCAGTGGCAAACCGTACGACATGCGCCGCTGAGCGTGGACCGGAACGCGGATCAGCACGCGAACCAGAGCGTGGACCAGGCGGACGGCCGGCAGGAGGCCGCAGCGACGTGACCGGAAGCAGGGAGCGGAACCGATGACCGACAACATCTTCGCGTCCAGTGTGTTCTTCAGCCTGACCATCGGCGGCAACGACCTGGGCGAGTTCACCACCTGCTCGGGGCTCGGCGCCCAGGTCGAGATCGAGCAGTACGCGGAGGGCGGCAACAACGGCTTCGCCTGGCAGTTGCCGGGCCGCATCACCTGGTCGAACATCACGCTGACCCGGGCGGTCACCGCGGACACCACCAAGATCGCCCGCTGGCTCGCCGAGATCGTCCGGAAGGTCGAGCCGAAGGACGGCGAGATCGTGGCGCTGCGGCCGGACCTGAGCCGGATCGTCGGCTGGCAGGTGCTCGGGATCGTTCCGGTGCGTTGGGAGGGCCCGTCGTTCGACCCGGCCAACTCCCAGGCCGCGATGGAAACCCTGGAGATCGCCCACGCCGGCCTGCGCCCGTCCTGACCCCACCCCGCACCCCCAGCCCCCCGCCGCCCGGCCCACGGAAGGAGCACCAGGATGTCCCCAGCGGTCCCCGCGAGCGTCACCCGGGCCCAACTGACCATCATGGAGCCACCGTCCACGGTCGGCGCCCAGCCCGGCGGCACGCTCGCGCAGCTCCGGCTCCAGTTCAACCCGGCGACCCTGGTACTGCGCAAGACCACCGAGTGGCGGCGCACCCCGTCCCGGATGGCGGGCGAGTCCGCGCTGCCCGAGTTCGTCGGCAGCGGTCCGCGCTCGCTCTCCCTCGACGTGTTCCTGGACTCCACCGCGACCCACGACAACTCGGTGGAGCGGGCGGTGGAGCAACTGATGACGGCCTGCGTACCCACCCCGACCAGCCTGGCGCGCAAGACGCCGGCCAGCCCGTGGATCCGGCTGGACTGGGGCACCCTGAAGACCACGTCGTTCAACGGGGTGCTGACCGGCCTCTCGGTCACCTACTCGCTCTTCGACGTCGACGGGAAACCGCTGCGGGCGGTCTGCTCGCTCAGCATCGACGAGGCCAGCGTCGACCCGGCCGGCCAGAACCCGACCTCCGGCTCGCCGGAGGCCCGCAGCACCCACCGGGTGATCGCCGGCGACAGCCTGCCGCTGCTCGCCTGGCGCGCGTACGGGGACGCCACCGCCTGGCGCACCATCGCGGAGGCCAACGACATCGACGATCCGCTGGCGCTGGTCCCCGGCGCGGAGCTGATCGTGCCGGGGATCGACGAACTCACCCAGGGCGGACGGCCATGACCACTCCCGAGGCCCGCGGCGGCCGGTCCTTCGCCGCGGATCCCGTCGTCGAGGCGCCGGGCCCGCTGCCGCCGATCTGGGCGACCCAGCTGGTCTCCTGCGACATCGAGGAGAGCGTCGGCCTGCCCGACACCGCGGTGCTGTCCTTCCGGGACGCCGACCACACCTTCCTCGCCGCCACCGGGATCACCATCGGTACTCCGCTGCGGGTGTCGGTGGTCACCGTCCAGGGGAACACCCGGGCACGGCTGTTCACCGGCGAGGTGACCGCGCTGGAGCTGGAGGTGGACACCACGGGCTCGTACACCGTGGTGCGGGCCTCCGCGGTCACCCACCGGCTGATGCGCGGGCGCCGGGTGAAGGCGTTCCGGAACATGACGACCGCCGACATCGTCCGCGAGGTCGCCGCGGGAGCGGGCCTGACCTGCGGGAAGGTCGACTCCTTCCCGGTCGTCCACCAGCAGCTCTCCCAGGCGAACGTCCCGGACTGGGAGTTCCTCCAGTTCCTGGCCCAGGAGAGCGGCGCCCAGGTGCGGGTGGACGACGACGGGAAGCTGGAGTTCGTCCGGCCCGAGCCCGCCTCCGGCGCACCGGCCCCCTCCACCCCCGCGCCGCAGAACCCGCTGGTCCTGGAGTACGGCCGCAACCTGCTGGAGCTGCGCGGCGTGCTGACCGGCGCCGGAGGAGCGGACACGGTCGAGGCGCGCGGCTGGAACGTCACCACCAAGAGCGCCCTGGTCGCCACCGAGCCCGCGGTGACCTCCCGGACCGTGCAGCCGGGGATGAGCCCCTCGGCGGTGACCTCCGCCTTCCCCGGCCAGGCCCGGCTGACCGTCGCCGACACCCCGTACCGCACCCAGGCGGAGACCGCCTCGGTGGCCCGGTCGCTGGCCGCCTCGGTGGCGGCCGGATTCGGCGAGCTGGAGGTGGTCGCCGAGGGCAACCCGCGGCTGCGGGCGGGCACCGCGGTCGCCCTGGGCAACGTCGGCGCCGCCTTCTCCGGCCGCTACACCGCCACCGGTGTGCGCCACCTGCTCGAACCGTTCCGCGGCTACCGCACCACCGTGGTGGTCAGCGCGGCCCCCGACCGCTCGCTGGCCGGTCTGACCAGCGGCGGCAACGCGCCGCCGCGCGGGCCGCGGATGCCGGGCCTGGCCGTCGCCGTGGTCACCGACGTCCGGGAGCCGGGCGGCGGGCAACGCGGCTGGGTGAAGCTGAGGTTCCCCTGGCTGGACGACGCCTACGTCTCCGACTGGGTGCGCACCGTGCAGTGGGGCGGTGCCGGGGGCGGCGGCGTGGTCAGCCCCGAGGTCAACGACGAGGTGCTGGTCGGCTTCGAGCAGGGCGACCTGGACAGCCCGTACGTGCTGGGCGGGCTCTACAACGGCGTGGACCGGCCCTCCCCGCACGACGTGCCGCTGGTCGACGCGGCCGCCGGCAAGGTCAACCGCCGCTCCGTGGTGTCCCGTTCGGGCCACCGGATGGAGCTGCTGGACGTGCCCGGCGGAAAGTCCGGCGTCCGGCTGGCGAGCGGGGACGGGAAGCTGGAGGTCAGCCTGGACCAGCAGCGCGGCGAGATCGTGCTGACCGTCCACGGCCTCGGCGGCGCGGCCGGCAGCACGGTGCGGCTCTCCTCCTCCGGCATCACCCTGGACGCGGGCACCGGAACGGTGGACGTGCGCGGCGGATCCGTCACCGTCCGGGGGACGACCTCCGTCACCGTGGACGGCGGCGCCGAGGCGGTGCTCAAGGGGGCCTTCGTCCGGATCAACTGACGGAACGTCATGTCACACCTACCAGCAGACACCACCATCGGAAACGGAGACCGCACATGCCCCCCGCAGCCCGGACCGGCGACCTCACCGACCACGGCGGCGCCCTCACGACCCCGCCGCCGGGCGCCCTCAAGGTGGCGACCGTGCTGATCGGCGGCCGCCCCGCCGCCGTCGTCGGCACCGTGCACGCCTGCGTCGTCCCCCCGCACCTGGCTCTGGGCCCCGGCAACCTCGTCATGCCCTCCCCGGGTGCGGTCACCGGGGGAGTGGTGCTGATCGGCGGCCTGCCCGCGGCCCGCATGGGCGACAAGACGACCTGCGGCGCGACCATCACCACCGGCGCGTTCAACGTCCTGATCGGGGGCGGCGTATGACGAGCAGCTTCATCGGCCGCGGCTGGGCCTTCCCGCTGCGGGTGAACGCCACCGGCGGCATCGGCATGGTGGACCGGGACCGGGAGCTCGCGGAGGCGATCCGGCTGATCCTCGGCACCGCCCCCGGCGAGCGGCCCATGCGGCCCGAATTCGGCTGCGGCATCCACGAGTACGTCTTCGCCCCGGGGGACAGCACCACCGCCGGGCGGATCGCCCGCGAGGTGCGCATCGCGCTGGAGCGCTGGGAGCCGAGGATCGAGGTCGACGACGTGGTGATCGCCTTCGACAGCGTCGAGGAGGGCACGCTCTACATCGACGTCCACTACACCGTGCGGGCCACCAACGACCGCCGCAACCTGGTCTTCCCCTTCTACACCATCCCGGAGCACCCGGGCGCGGACTCCCTCGACACGGTTGACGGGGGTGAGCGCTGATGGCACTGCCCTCCCCGAACCTGGACGATCGCCGCTTCCAGCAGCTCGTCGACGAGGCCAAGCGGTACGTCCAGCAGCGTGCCCCGGAGTGGACCGACCACAACGTCTCCGACCCGGGCGTCACCCTGATCGAGACCTTCGCCTACCTCGTGGACCAGCTGCTCTACCGGCTGAACCGGGTACCGGAGAAGAACTACGCCGCCTTCCTCGACCTGCTCGGCATCCGGCTCTTCCCGCCCGCCGCGGCCCGGGCCGAGGTCGACTTCTGGCTCTCCGCCCCGCAGCCCGAGACGGTCCTGCTTCGGGCCGGCACCGAGGTCTCCACGCTGCGCACCGAGACCGACGACGCGGTGGTCTTCTCCACCGCCGAGGACCTGCCGATCGTCCCCTGCTCGCTGGAGCGGCTGGTCACCGTCTCCGCTTCCGGCGAGCAGTCCGACGGCACGGCCAGGCTGGCCGACGGCGCGGACGTGCCGTGCTTCCAGCCGCGCCCGGCAGCCGGGGACGCCATGCTCTTCGCCCTGCCGACCGTGGTGCCGCGCTGCATCCTGATCGTCCGGCTGGACAGCCGGGTGGAGGGCGTCGGTGTCGACCCGCGGCAACCGCCGCTGGCCTGGGAGGTGTGGGACGGCGCGCGCTGGATCGCCTGCGAGACCGGCAGCGACACCACCGGTGGCCTCAACCGGCCGGGCGAGGTGGTCGTCTTCGTGCCCGCCGGGCACACCGCCTCGGTGGTCGCCGGCCGGCGGGCCGGCTGGCTGCGCTGCCGGGTCACCGAGCCGCAGCCCGGCCAGCCCTTCTACTCCGAGTCGCCCACCGTCCGGAGGGCCGAGGTGTTCACGGTCGGCGGCACCGCGACCGCCGTCCACGCCCGGACCGTCGCCGACGCGCCGCTCGGCGCCTCGGAGGGCGTCGCGGGCCAGCGCTTCCGGCTCGCCCGGCCGCCGGTGCTGCTCGACGGCGAGCCCCCGGTGGTCGAGGTCGCTGCCGACGACGGCTGGGAACGGTGGACGGTCGTCGAGCACTTCGGCGAGTCCTCGCCCGCCGACCGGCACGTGGTGCTGGACGCGACCACCGGCGAGTTCCTCTTCCCGCCCGCGGTCCGGGAACCCGACGGCAGCCTGCGCGCCTTCGGGGCGGTGCCGCCCAAGGGCGCCCGGCTGCGCGTCCCGCGCTACCGCACCGGCGGCGGGATCGCGGGAAACGTAGCCCGCGGCACCATCACGGTGCTGCGCAGCTCCGTCCCGTACATCGCCCGGGTCGACAACCGGGAGGCGGCCCGGGGCGGGGTCGACGGCGAGACGGTGGAGAACGCCAAGGCCCGTGCCCCGCACCAGCTGCGCCTGCAGGAACGTGCCGTCACCGCCGGGGACTTCGAGCTGATCGCCCGGCAGGCCGCCCCGTCCGCCGCCCGGATCAGCTGCGTGCCCGCCGCCGGCGGGGAGGCCGGGGCGGTGCGGGTGCTGGTCGTCCCCGACGCCGTCGCGGACGAGGGCGACCGGCTGCGCTTCGAGCAGCTGATCCCCGACGAGCAGGTGTTGGCCGCCGTGGCGACGGCCCTCGACGAGCGGCGGCTGATCGGCACCCGGCTGGTCGTGCAGCCGCCCGCCTACCAGGGCGTGACGGTGGTCGCCCGGCTCACCACCCGCTCCGCCGACCCCGACCGGGTCCGCGAGGAGGTGCTCGCCGCGCTGTACCGGTACCTCAACCCGCTGCGCGGCGGCGCCGCCGGCGAGGGCTGGCCGTTCGGCCGGGCGGTGCAGTACGGGGAGGTGTTCGCGGTGCTCCAGCGGGTGGCCGCCGTCGCGGGGGTCGAGGAGCTGCGGCTGTTCCCGGCCGACCCGATCACCGGACGCCGGGGTGCACCCGCCGAGCGGGTCGACGTCCCGCCGGACGCCCTGGTCTTCTCCCATCAGCACCAGGTCGTGGTCACCGCGGTCACCGAGGACGGGCCGTCATGACCCGTGCCGCGGTCCCGGGACTGCCCAGCCCGCACCCGATCGGCGAACTGCTGCCCGCGCTCTTCGCCGACGACGACCTCGCCCAGCGGTTCACGGCCGGCCTCGACACCGTCCTCGCCCCGGTCTTCGCGACCCTGGACAACCTGCCCGCCTACTTCCGGCCCGGCCTCGCGCCGGCCGACTTCCTCGACTGGCTGGCCTCCTGGGTCGCGGTGGAGGTCGACCCGGCCTGGCCGGTGGAGGTGCGCCGCGCGGTGGTCGAGCGCGCGGTGGAACTGCACCGCTGGCGCGGCACCCGGCGCGGCCTCACCGAACGGCTGCGGCTGGTGCTCGGCGCCGGAGCCGAGATCGTGGACGGCGGCGGCGTCTCCTGGTCCACCGACCCGGACGCCGGACTGCCGCCCGCACCGAGCGGCGAGGTGCTGGTCCGGGTCTGGCCGCTGCACGGGCCGGAACCGGACGAGGACCAGGTGCGGTCCGTCGTCAGGGCGGGCTGTCCGGTCCATCTGACCTGCCGGGTGGAGATCCTGCCCGGCCCACCCGGGCGAGCGGAGGGCTGACGGATGCCGGTGTGCCCCGAATGCGGAACGGCCAACGGGGAGGGGGACGACTTCTGCGGCAACTGCGGCGCCTACCTCGGCTGGTCGCACGGCACCGCTGCCGCGCCGACGGCAACGCCGGCCGCGCCCGCGGCGGTGCCCGCACC
>NZ_JAHSQD010000043.1 GCF_020103755.1 Streptomyces sp. LS1784 | reverse complement strand
CTCGGCGGCCTCGCCGGCGCGTTCCGGGTCGTCCGGGCTCTCGGCCCGGCGGCCCCGGGTGGGCAGTCCGAGCTCGCGCATCGCGCTCTGCCAGCCGCGGGCGCGGTCGTCGCCGACGCCGGAGCCCTTCGGCCAGCCGAGGAAGCCGATCTTGCGGTGGCCGAGCCCGGCCAGGTGCCGGACGGCGGTGGACGTCCCGGCGGCGCCGTCCACGTCGACCCAGTCGCCGACGTCCCGGCCGGTCCAGGTGCGGCCGAAGGCGACGTACGGGACGCCCTGCTCGTGCAGCCAGCCCTGGCGGCGGTCGCCGCGGTCGGTGCCGCTGAGCACGAAGCCGTCCGCGCCGTGCTCGTCCAGCAGCTGCCGGTAGCTGGTGAGTTCGTCGTCCCCGGGGGCCACGGCGAACAGCACCACCCGGTACCCGGCCCGGTCGGCGGCCTCGGAGAGCGAGTGCAGGAACCGGTCCAGGACCGGCGTCGGGACGCCGGTGCTGCTGGAGCGGATGCCGTAGCCGATCAGCCGGCTGGCCCTGGTCTTCAGCGCCTGCGCGGCCCGGTGGGGCCGGTAACCGAGTTCGTCGATGGCGCGCCTGACCCGCTCCAGCGTCTGCGGGCGCAGCAGTTCGGGCGAGTTGATCGCGTTGGACACCGTCTGACGGCCCACGCCGGCCCGAGCGGCGACCATTTCGAGGGTCACGGCGGACCCTGCCCTGGGCCGGGGCGATGAGTGTGCATGCATGACGGCGATCCTAGGTTCTGTCTTCATCGACAAGATCTTGGAGCGTTCCAATACGGGGTTCCATCATCCCCACCAGGGGGGTTAATGTCTTGGAACGCTCCAACGGCAGAAAGGTTGCGCCCGGGTGGAAGCAACTGTCAAGCCCCCAGCAGAGGATGAAGAGACCATGTCAGCGATTGAGCTGCAGCCGTTCCTGCACGACGCCCGGTTCTCCGTGGCCGCCCCGAGCTTCTGCGCCTCACGCCCCGACGGCCGGATCGGCGAGGGCGCGGACGGCTTCTACCACGGCGACCGGCGGGTCCTCTCCCGCCTGGAGGCGACCGTCGCCGGAGTCCCCAGCGCACCCGTCGCCACCGCTGACGGCCCGGACGGCAGCACCACCTTCGTCACCGTGCTGCGCGGTCTCGCCGAACTGACCGCCGACCCCGCCGTCACCCTCGAACGCCGCCGTGAACTACGGCCCGGCCGCCTCGTCGAACACCTCGCCGTCCGCAACGCCGGCGACCTCACTGCCCGGCTGCGCCTGGACCTGCGCGCCGAGAGCGACTTCGCCGCGATGGACACCGTCAAGGCCGGCCGCACCGGCACTCCCCGCACCGCCGAAGCCGAGCCGGACGGGCTGCGCTGGAGTGACGGCCCGCTCACCGCCGTCCTCGCCCTCAGCCCGGCCCCCGACCACCTCGACGCCGCCACCGGCACCCTCGGCTACGACCTGGAACTGGCCCCCGGGCAGACCTGGCAGGCCGTCCTGGAGTGCACCGCCGAACACCGCGACGGCGACCTCTTCCCCGCCCCGCCCGCCGACGCCGCACCCTGGCACACCCCCGCGGTCACCGGCCGCGAACACGACCTCGGTCACTGGCTCACCCGCTCCCACCAGGACCTGCGCGGCCTGCTGCTCACCGACCCGCTGAGCCCCGCCGACACCTTCCTCGGCGCCGGCGCGCCCTGGTTCCTCACCCTGTTCGGCCGTGACTCGCTCTGGGCGGCCCGGATGCTGCTCCCGCTCGGGACCGAACTCGCCGCCGGCACCCTGCGCACCCTCGCCCGCCGCCAGGGCCGCACCGTCGACCCGGCCACCGAGGAGCAGCCCGGCAAGATCCTCCACGAGGTCCGCCGCGAGGAGCAGCACCTCGGCACCGGCTCCCACCTGCCGCCCTGCTACTTCGGCACCGCCGACGCCACCCCGCTGTGGCTCGTCCTGCTGCACGACGCCTGGCGCTGGGGCCTGCCCGCCGACCAGGTCGAGGAGCTCCTCCCGCAGGCCGAGGCCGCCCTCGGCTGGCTGGAGCGACACGCCGACGCGGACGGTGACGGCTTCCTGGAGTACCTGGACAGCACCGGCCGCGGCCTGTCCAACCAGGGCTGGAAGGACTCCTCCGACAGCATCCGCTTCCGCGACGGGCGGATCGCCGACGCCCCGATCGCGCTCAGCGAGGTCCAGGCGTACGCCCATGAGGCGGCGCTCGCGGCGGCCGACCTCCTGGAAGCGTTCGGCCGCCCCGGCGCCGACCACTGGCGGCAGTGGGCCGAGCGGCTGCGCGAGCGCTTCCGGGCCCACTTCTGGACCGAGGACGAGGACGGCCGCTACCCGGTGGTCGCCCTCGACGGGGCCAAGCGCCGGGTGGACTCGATCGCCTCCAACATGGGCCACCTGCTCGGCACCGGGCTGCTGGACGCCGGGGAGAGCGAACTGGTGGCCCGTCGGCTCACCGCCCCCGGCATGGCCAGCGGCTTCGGCCTGCGCACCCTGGACGCGGCCGCGGCCGGCTTCAACCCGCTCGGCTACCACACCGGTTCGGTCTGGCCGCACGACAGTGCCATCGCCGTCCACGGCCTCGCCCGGGCCGGGCTGCACGAGGCGGCCGCGCCGCTGGCCGCAGGACTGGTGCGTGCTGCCGCGGCCTTCGACCACCGGCTGCCCGAGCTGTTCGGCGGCCACCCGCGCGAGCTCTACGCCCGGCCCGTCCCGTACCCGGCGTCCTGTCGGCCGCAGGCCTGGGCCGCAGCCTCCGCCGTCGCGGTCCTCCAGTCGGTGCTCGGCCTGGAGGCGGACGCGCCGGGCCGCCGGCTGAAGGTTCGGGCACGGGTGCCGGCCGGGTACGAGTCGCTGCGGATCGACGGGCTGACCGTGGCCGGACTGCCGATCGAGGTGACCACCGACCACACGGGCGCGGTCGACCTGCGGGCGCCGGAGGGCTTCACCGTCACCGTGGCCGGCTGACCGTCGGCCGGCTGTCGGCCGACAGCCGGGTCGTGGGGGGTGCGCGGGCCGTCGCTGTGCGTGTGGCTGTGAAGCACGGGCGCGGACCGTGTCCGGGGTCCGGGCGGAAGTGGGCCGGGACAGGAGATGCCGTGGGGCGAGAGGGAATTCGGTTGCGGTCGTGCCGGGCGGGAGGAAGGCTCCTACCGCTCCGAACATCCCAAGCTCTTCCGAAACTGGACTTCCCGATGAGCAACGTCATGGTCAGCACTCGTCACGGCCAGGTCCGCGGTCACCTCCACGAGGGCGCAGCATCCTTTCTGGGCATCCCTTACGCGGCACCGCCGTTCGGCGTGAACCGGATGCGTCCGCCCCGGACCCCCGAGCCGTGGAGCGGCGTGCGCGACGCGCTCGTCCACGGCCCGAGCGCACCGCAGCCGGGATACGCCCCTGCCATGGCCGGCCTTCTCACGGAGGCCGGCCCCCAGGGCGAGGACTGCCTCAACCTCAACGTCTGGACGCCTTCGCCGCACCAGTCCGGCGAAGGGCTGCCCGTCATGGTGTGGGTCCATGGTGGCGCCTTCCGCAACGGCTCCGGCTCGCTGCCCACCTACGACGGCTCCGTCCTCGCCCGCGACGGCGTCGTCTGCGTCACCCTGAACTACCGGCTGGGCGCGGAGGGCTTCCTCCTGCTGCCCGACGGCACCGCCAACCTCGGTCTCATGGACCAGATCGCCGCGCTGGAGTGGGTGCGCGACAACATTGCCGCGTTCGGCGGCGACCCCGGGAACGTGACCGTCTTCGGGCAGTCGGCCGGAGCGATCAGCATCACCGCGCTCATGGCGATGCCCCGGGCCGAGGGCCTGTTCCGGCGGGCCGTCACCCAGAGCGGGGCCGGACATCACGCGCACACGCCCGAGACCGCGCGCCGTATCACCGAACGCCTGGCCGCACTCGTCGGCGCCGAGTGCACCGTTGAAGCCCTCGCCGCCGTCCCACCGCGGGACCTGATCGCAGCCAACAGCCGACTCGCTCAGGAGATCGCCCGCAGTACCGATCCGGGCCAGTGGGGCGAGTCCGCAGGAGGCGGCACGACCGTTCTGCCCGTGGCCGGGACCGCGACGCTGCCCGAGCGTCCCGTCGACGCCATCGCCGCCGGTGCGGGCCGCGGGCTGGATCTGCTCACGGGCGTCACCGCTGAGGAGTTCCGCCTGTTCCTGGTACCGCTCGGCATGGCCGACCACATCGACGACGGGTTCCTGCACGGCTTCCTCAACGCTCTCGGGCTGGAGCCCGTGGCCGCGCGGGCCGTCTACGCCGAGGCCCGACCGCAGGCCAGTGCCGCCGACCTGTTCTCGGCGGTGATGACCGACCACGGCTACCGTCTGCCGGCGGTCCGCATCGCAGAGGCCCGCGCCGCCCACGGCGCGGACACCTACTTCTATGAATTCACCGAGCCTTCCCCGGCTCTGGACGGCTCCCTCGGTGCCTGCCACATGGCCGAACTCGGCCCCGTCTTCGGGAACCCGTACGACCCGCTGACGGACACGTCAGTCCATCCGCTGTTGTCCGAACGGATGCGCGGCGCCTGGACCTCCTTCGCCCGCCACGGCCGTCCCACCAGCGGCCACCTGCCACGCTGGCCCGCCTACCTGCCCGGCCGGTCCGTCATGTTCCTGGACGCCACCGCACCCGCCGTCCGCCAGGACGCCGCCCGGCCCGAACGACTCCTGTGGGACGGCCTGCGCTGACCGAAACGCCGGAGACCAGCGCAGGGCCGCTGCCCGGCATCCCCACGAGGCGCTGACCCGCAGTACCCGACCAGGGCGCCATTTGAGCGGGGCAGAGTCAACTGCCCCACCGGCACTCCACAGAGCGCTGGCACGACGCGGTGACCGCTGACGGCCCCCACTCGCCGGGCCCCGACAGGGGGTCGGCCGAGATCCCGGCGGCGGTTGTCACGGCAGGTAGTACGTCAGCAGGTCGGCCGTCTGCGGCGGGAACAGCGCGCGGTACGGCTCGTCCTCCCCGCGGACGTACACGTCCGGACGGATGCGGCTCAGCCCCTCGATCCCGTACGGGCCGAAGAGCAGCGCCGCCAGCTGGTCCGGTGCCACGCCCACGCCGCCGTCCGAACCGGGGCGCTGCATCGTGCCGCCCGTGACCACCTCGCCCAGCCCCTGCGCGCCGACCGGGATGCGGTAGTGCGCGCGGTAGGTGGAGAGCAGCAGTTCGCGGCCGGCGAGGTCCAGCCCGGCGGCGGTGAGGCGCTGCCGGAACAGCGGGCGCAGCCGGTCGAGCAGCGCGGCCGGATCGGGGATGCGGACGTAGTACTGCTCCGCCTCGGGGCGCGGCGTGTGGTCCAGCAGCTCGTGCCAGACGGTGGCCGGCAGGGTGCCGGGGCGGTGCACCACGTGGAGCTGCGCCTCGGGTGCCAACGCGGCGACGCCGGCGAGCAGTTCGCGTGCCGCGCGCTCGTCGGCGGCGGCTGCCTCGGCGAGGTGGAACTCGCCGTCGTCCACCGGGGTGGTGCGCGCCATGGCCACCGCCTCACCCGCGCGCTCGACCACCCGCAGCGTGGTCGCGTCGTGGGCCAGGAGCCAGCGCCAGCGGGCGGGGGAGTGGCCCATCGCGAGGTCGAAGCCGCGCTGCGCCTGGTCCTGGAGCGCGGCCAGGGCGGGCAGGTCCGCGGCCCGGGCGGTGCGCAGCCCGGGCGTGCCCTCGGCGGTCGGGGTGCCGCGCACCGGCCGTGAGACCGGGATGTCGATCGCGTACTCGTAGCCGAACAGCCGGTAGAAGTACGGGATTCCGATCATCACCTGGACCAGGTGCCCGCGGGCGGCGGAGCGCGCGTGCGCCCACTGCATCAGCGCCCGGACCAGGCCTCGGCCCTCGAACTCCGCATCGGTGGCGACCAGTTCGACCTGCCCGGCGGGCAGTCGGACGCCGCCGAGGCGCAGTTCCTCGTCAAGCAGGGTGGCTGTGGAGACCACCCGGTCGCCGTCGACCACCACCGCGCAGGCCGACCAGCCGGCCTCCGGGTCCTCGACCACCAGGCGGTGGTCGAGGGCGTCCTCCGGGGCGCCGCGCTCGGCGAGCAGGGCGCCGATCTGTTCCAGGTCGGCCGGACCGGACTCGCGCAGGAGCAGGCCGCCGGGCAGGGGTGCGGGCAGGGCAAAAGGTTCGCCAACGGTCATTCATGGACCTTCGCACCGGCGGTCATCCGTGTCCAAGGATTTTTCGCCGATCAGGCATGGCGGAGCGGGAACGTGCCCGATGCGAAGGCGCGTCCGTGGCGGGCCCCGGCAGGGCCGGCGGTACGGCAGAGTACTCGCAAAAGGCCGTCCCCGGGCTCTCGTCCTCCCGTTCGGGCCGGGTGCGGTGGCCTCTCCGAGTCGACCCGTGCGATCGGTGCGCGCCTGCTGTGTGCAAGAGTTGGCGAAATCGTGTCCATGGGCGGGCGGCCGGGTTGACCGTGGACACGACCGGACGGTTGGCTCGGCCGGACCACAGGGGAGGGGAGCCCATGAAGACGACGGCGGTACGGGTGGTCTGCACGCTGGCGGCCGCGCTGCTGGCGGGCACCGGGGTACCGGCGGCGCACGCCCGGCCCGCGCCCGCACCTGCGTCCACGCCCGCGTTCGCGGCGACGACCGGCGACACGGTGCGGGTGAACGTGAGCCCCGACGGCGCGCCCGCCGACGACTGGTCCGAGCCGCTCGGGCTGAGCGCCGACGGCCGCTACGCCCTGTTCACCTCGCTGGCCTCGAACCTGGTGCCCGGCGACACCAACCGCCTCTACGACGTCTTCGTCCGCGACCTGTGGACGCGGCGGACCGAGCGGGTCAGCCTCGCCGACGACGGCGCCCAGCTGGACGGCTCCAGCAGCCAGGCCGCGATCAGCGCCGACGGCCGGTACGTCGCCTTCAGCAGCGACGCCGTCAACGCCGTTCCCGGGCACGGCAGCGGACGCACCGACGTCTACGTCCGCGACCGCCGCACCGGCCGCACCGAGCTGCTCACCGCCGGCACCGGCGTCGGGAACTCGCTCAGCCCCGCGATCAGTGCCGACGGCCGTTTCGTCGCCTACTCCTCGGACCGCGCCGATCTCGCCCCCGGGGCGGGGACGGGCACCGCCAACATCTACCTGACCGACCGCCAGACCGGCGCCACCCGCCTGGTCACCGCCGGGCAGGGCGGCGCGCCCGCCGACGGCGGCTCGGTGGAGCCCTCGCTCAGTGCCGACGGCCGGACCGTCGCCTTCCGTTCGAAGGCGGCCAACCTGCTGCCGGTCGCCCAGCCCGCCCCGAAGGCCCTGAAGCCGCCGCCCACCCGCCAGCTGTTCCCGCTCTACGTCCACGACACCCGGACCGGCCGGACCGAGGGCGCGAGCGTCGACCCGAGCGGGGCCCTGCGCGACGCCGCGCGCCAGGGGCGGCTGAGCCCCGACGGGAGGTTCGCGCTGTTCCGGGTGTTCCAACCGGACCAGGGCGCCACCCGGGTCGCGCTCTACGCCCGCGACCTGCACACGGGCGCGGTGACGGAGGTGGCCCCCGCCGGCACCCAACCGGCCGTCATGACGGCGGACGACCGCTGGGCCTACTTCGCCTCGGACGACGCCGGCCTGGTGCCCGACGACACCAACGGCGCCACGGACGTCTTCCGGCGGGACCTGCGGACCGGCCGGATCGAGCGGGTCGCCGAGGCCGTCGGCCCGTCCTTCGCGCCCGCCGTGGACGCGCTCGGCACCACGCTGCTGTACGGCGCCCTGGACGGTACCCGCGCGGACGTCCTGGTGCGCTGCCTGCCGGGCTTCTAGCCGCGCCGCGCGCCCGCCTCCCGCAGGGTGCGGCGCGCCGCGACCAGGGTGAGCAGGCTCCACAGGACGGCCAGCGCCGCGGTGACGTAGACGCCGCCGCGGCGAAAGGCGAGGTCCTCGTCCGGTGAGACCGGCGGTGCCCAGCCCGCCGGGTCGACCAGGATGTTCTCGGTGTCGCCGACGGCGTACGTGCCCGAGCAGCCGAAGCCGCCGACCCGGGCGTGCGGCAGCGGCTGCCCGTCGGCGCGGCGGATGTCGCAGGTCCAACTGACCCTGCCGTTCCTGTCCTTCGCGCTGTGGGCCGCGGTGACCACGACCGCGGTCTCCACCCCGCGCTGGGCCATGATCTGCGCCCGGAAGCTCGTCGTCGGCAGCGCCAGCAACAGCACGCCGAACAGGACGGCCGGCCAGATGATCCAGCCGCGGGCGCGGATGAGGCCGATCCCGATGACGCCCGCCGAGAGCACCAGGAACGCCAGGATGCCGCACGGGAGCTGGTAGTCCGGATTGGTGCCGAGCGCCGCCGCCCCGACCATCAGCACCGGGGTGAGCAGCCCGGTGAGCCACGCCGTCCGGTGGACGGCCTTCGGGGAGAGCTGGGGCTCCGAGCGCCTGCGGACCCGCTTCGGAGGCGGGGTCACTCCCTCGGCGAGCGGCCTCTTCTGCTTCTTCCTGCCTGCCATGCTGTTCCCGTTCGGTGCCGCGGTCTCGTGCTTGCGACAGTGTGACGGCAGCTCCGGACACCCGGAAAGCCCGGTCCGGATCCCGCGTCCGGAGTCGGGTCAGGGTGTTCTCGACTCCCTTGAGAGAGCCACATCGGGCCGACGGCGGTGTTACCGACGAGTTCACCGAATGCTCGCCCGACGTCTTGCGGGGTGTGTCGCGGGCCAAGTTGGATACACAACATCCCTCGACCCCACGGGTCCACGACATCGCCCCCACGGAGGCCCGATGCCCCTGTCGTCCGTCCGCCGCGCCCTCGCCGCCGGCGCCGCCGCGACCGTCCTCGCCGTGCTCGGCACCGCCCCGGCCTCGGCCGAGAGCGCCCCGGCGACCGCACCCCCGCTCGACGTGCTGACGTACAACACGTTCCTGATGAGCACCTCGCTCTACCCCAACTGGGGCCAGCAGTACCGGGCCCAGGCCATCGCCTCGGCGGACTTCTTCCAGGGCCACGACGTGGTCGTGCTGGAGGAGGCCTTCGACAACGCGGCCTCCGACGCGCTGACCGCCAAGGCCTCGGCCGCCTACCCATACCACACGCCGGTGGTCGGCCGCTCCACCAGCGGCTGGGACGCGACCTCCGGCAGCTACAGCGGTGCCACCCCCGAGGACGGCGGCGTCACCCTGCTCAGCAAGTGGCCGATCCTGCGCAAGGAGCAGTACGTCTACAAGGACGCCTGCGGCTCGGACTGGTTCTCCAACAAGGGCTTCGTCTACGCGGTGCTGGACGTCGACGGCCGCCGCACCCATGTGGTCGGCACCCACCTCCAGTCCACCGACTCGGGCTGCGCGAGCGGCCAGGCTGCGGACATCCGGGCGAAGCAGCTCGCCGCGATGCGCTCGTTCCTGGACGCCAAGCGGATTCCGGCCGACGAGCCGATCGTCGTCGCCGGTGACCTGAACATCGACTCGCACGGCTCCGAGTACCAGGCACTGCTGACCAACGGCAACCTCGCCCCGGCCTCCGCCCGCACCGGCTGGCCGTACTCCTTCGACACCGTGGACAACTCCATCGCCGCCTACCGCTACCCGGGCGAGCCCAAGGAGGACCTCGACTACGTCCTCTACCGGGCCGACCACGCCCGCCCGCAGCAGTACACCAACGAGGTGGTCCGGGTGCACAGCGCGCCCTGGACGGTGAGCAGTTGGGGCAAGAGCTACACCTACACCGATCTCTCCGACCACTACCCGCTGGTCGCGCGGTGACGGCCCGGAACCTCCGGCGGTGTGGGATGCGTCACCCGTGACACCGCGCAGGCGGTTCGGCCCCTTACGATCCTGAACGCCGAGGTCGGGCGCCGTCTTACCACGGCGGCGCCCGCCCGGCAGTCAGCGATCCCGCCCGAGGAGAAGCGCACGTGACCACCCCCACCGCCGCGCCCGACAGCTACTACCAGCGCACCGGCGAGCACCACTACAAGCCCACCGTGCAGGCGCAGGGCGCCTGGCACCCCGACGAGCAGCACTTCAGCCCGCTCGGCGGCCTGATCGTGCACGCCATCGACCGCCACCGAGCCGGCCACCAGCGGGCCGGCCGCCCCGCCGACGGCCTGGCACTGGCCCGGATCAGTTACGACATACTCGGCCTGATCGCCCTCGACGAGTTCGAGATCACGGTGGAGACCGTCCGCCCCGGGCGCACCATCGAGCTGATCGAGGCCACGGTGGTGATCGGCGGGCGCGCCGTGGTCCGGGCCCGCGCCTGGTTCCTCGCCGAGCTGGACACCACCGCCGTCGCCGGCACCCACGACGAGCCACTGCCCGCGCCCGAGGAGTTCGAGCCCTGGACGATGGGCGGGCTGTGGGGCGGCGGCTACATCGCCTCGATCGACGTCCGCCGCCGGGAGACCGCCCCGGGCCGCGCCGCCGCCTGGATCTCCAGCCCCGTCGAGCTGGTCGCGGGGGAGCCCAGCGGCCCGCACGCCTCCTTCGTCATGCTGGTCGACACCGCGAACGGCATCGCCGTGCGGCAGAATCCCACCGAGTGGATGTTCCCCAACACCGACCTGACGATCCACTTCCACCGCCGCCCCGAAGGCCGCTGGACCGGCCTGGACACCAGTGTGAGTTTCGGCCCGGCCGGGCACGGCGTCACCAGCACCGTGCTGCACGACGTCCACGGACCGCTGGGCCGGGCCGAGCAGATCCTCACCGTCCGCCCGCTGAACGGGAGTTGAAACACCCGGCGATCGGCAGCACCCCCGACGGCGCCACCCCGCCGGGGGCGGCGCCGTCGCCCTGTGCTCAGCCGGGCAGCGAGTCCATGAAGGAGCTCACCGAGAAGACCGCCCGGCCCGGGCCGGCCGGGCCGTAGCCGGGTGGGGAGGAGAGGCCGAACTCCTCCAGGGTCGCCCGGTAGGTCTGCAACAGCCGGATGTGGTACTCCAGCGGCGCGCCCTGCGGGTTGGCCTTGCCGAGCGGGGTGGTGGGCTCGGGGCACCAGGTGGTGAAGCGCGGCACCACACCGTGGGACATGAAGAAGCGCAGGCCCTCCTCGGTGGAGGCGATCGCCTCGTCCACCGTGGTGAAGCCGAAGGGCTCGGCCATCTCCACGCCGGCGACGAAGTTGGGGATCACGTTCTCCGGGCCGAACACCTCGGTGGAGTCGAGGATCCGGCGGTGCCACTCGTCCCGGCCGACGTAGCGCTCCTTGCCCGGGCAGTAGAGCTCGAACAGCCGCTTGTCCCACACCTCGAAGTTGGGGTGGTAGATCCGCACGCCGTAGTCGTGGAAGCGCTGGACGTCCTCGCGCGGCAGCGCCTGGGCCACCACCTTGCCGATCCAGCGGCCGGGGAAGCGCTCCTCGATGGCCTTGGCGTACTGCCCGTAGAAGTCGGCCTCGTCCCGGCCCCCGACGTGCGAGGTGATCGCGCCGCCGGTGAGGGTGTACGCCTGGGAGGCGCGGGCGGTGTCGTGCTCGTCGATCAGCGCCAGCGCCTCCAGCACCTCCTCGACCGGCTTGACCCCGGTGTACGGTCGGCCGGCGGCCTTGTGCTGGCGCCAGTTGTGGTTGATGTCGCAGTACTGGCACTCCTCCTTGGCACCGAAGTACTGGCAGACCCGGAACACCGTGAGGTAGATCAGGTAACCCCACTGGATGGTCGGGGCGACCTCCATCACCGACTTCCCGTTGGCGAGCGTGTGCCGGTAGTAGTCCGGCATCGGCGGCAGGCCGACGTCGGCGATCCGCGCACCGTCCAGGTAGAGCCCGAGGGTGCCGTCCTCGCCCGCGCCGACCCGGTAGGGCGAGTCCGGGTTCACCCGCACCGACACCACCGTGCGGCGCAGCCCGTACGGCCCGCCGGTCAGCACGATCTCCTCCGGCGGCCGGTTGAGTGCGGCGGCGCCCAGCTCGGGCAGGGTGCGGTGGTCGAAGGAGAAGATGAAGTACGACTTCGGTTTGACCTCGCCGCCCCCGTCGGCGCCGGCGCTGCCGCTGAGCGCGGACTCGTCGAAGGCCATGCCCCCGCGCAGCAGGTCCTCCTTGATCACCGCCTCCCGGGGCACGTCGGGATAGCGCTCCATGAGCTCCTCGACGAGTGCGGTGCGGCTGCGGGCCTGGCTCTCCATGCGCTGGTCTTCCTTCCTGGCCCCGTTCCCTCACGGCGCCCCGCCCATTCTGGTCCCCCTTACGCGTGCGGTCGTGCACCGGGCCCGGCCGGGAGGGGCCGGCCGGTCCGCGGTGCGGGCCGGGACGCGGCCGCGCCCCGTCGCCGAACTGCGGAAGAAATCGGAATGACGAGCGCGGTTTCAGAACGGGACTCAACCATGCGTGACCATTCCGGGAAATCTGCCGCGCAATTCCGGCGGGAGCGGTTACGGAGAGGTGATTTCGTTGTGTGGCGAACCATCTTTCGGCCCGGCAGTCGCCGCTGGCGGGGCGGGATTCCATGCCGTACGGTCGAGGTGCGGGGGCGTTCACACCAACTTCGATACGTGAACGCCCCGTTCTTCGGAAAGGAGGACAGATCATGTCCGAATCGGGAGACGCAGCGATCTCGCAGCTCCTGAACAGTCCTCAATTCAAGGACGTCGCGAAAGCTGCGGAAGACGCGGCGAACGTCGCGCTGGGCAAGGTGCTCGAGCGGCAGGGGAAGCCCTCGGTCGAGGCCGCCGCCGCTTCGGCCGGCGGCGGCCACAGCTGCTTCAGCCTCCTGAGCGTCATCATGACCCGCGCGGAATCCGAGTGAGTCCTTCCGGAGCCTCGTGCGGTATCGCCTTCGGCGGAGGTGGAATTGGAAGAGCCAGCTGAAGTCCGACGGTCGCGGTCTGGTCGCTCCGGCCCCCTGCCGCGGCCGTGCGGGCCGGTGGCCGGCGATACGGCTTCGCTCCTTCTCGTCCCGGATCCGCGAGGTGAGCAACGATGACCGACCTCCAGGCCACCCAGATGTACTGCCTGGTCGACGGGCGGTTCTACGATGCGCCCTACCGCATGGACGACGCCGCGACCCGCTTCGAGTTCGCCGACGCCCCGGTACCGGACGGGTGGTTCCGTCGCTCGATGGGCCTGTGGGAGCTGCGCGTTCCCCAGGGGCACCGACTGCCCGACCAAGGGTGGAAGATCCACGTCGCCGCCGTCCAGGAGGAGGCGGCCGACACGCTGGACCGTGCCGCGCGGATCTGTTTCCGCAGGGGGGTCCCGTTCAAGTTCCTCCGCAGCCTGGACGCCCTGAGGATCACCGGCGCCGCTCACGCCGCACGGGAAGGCAGCGGCAAGTTCATCACCGTCTATCCGCCGAGCGAGACTCGGTTCGGCACGCTGGTCGAGGATCTGGTGTCGGCTCTGGACGGCCGGGAAGCCCCGTTCATCCTCACCGACCTGCGGATCGGGAGTTCTCCCGTCCATGTGCGCTACGGGGCCTTTCGGCTGCTCTGCCGACCGGGGCCGGACGGCAGGCCACTGCCCGTCCTCCGCGGACCCGGTGGGTACGAACCCGACGAACGGCGGCCGGTCTTCCGGACTCCCTCCTGGGTGACGATGCCGGACATCCTGGTTCCTCACCTGACGGCCCGCGAGACCGTCACGCAGCAGGCGCCGCCGTTCGTCGTCGAGGAAGCCCTTCACTTCACCAACTCCGGCGGAATCTACCTCGCGACGGACGCCCGGACCGGCGAGCGGCTGGTCCTGCGCGAGGCGCGCCCCTACAGCGGGCTGGACCGGTTCGGTCTCGACGCCCGAACCCGGCTGAGGCACGAGTTCTCCGTTCTGGGACGGCTCGCCGGGGTGGGCTGTGTGCCCGAAGTCCTCGGACTCCACGAGGTCTGGGGACATCTGTACCTGGCGGAGGAGTACATCGCCGGCGAGTCCCTGCTGCGCGCCGTCGTCGCCCGCAACCCGCTCGTGTGGGTGTCGAATACGCGGCGAGACCTCCTCGACTACGCTCGCTGGGTCCGGAACACCGTCGACCGCGTCCGTGACGCCCTGGCTGCCGTCCATGCCCGCGGTCTGGCGTACGGCGACCTCCATCCCGCGAACATCATCGTCCGCCCGGACGGGTCGCTCGCCCTGGTCGACTTCGAGTACGCGGCCGATCTGGACGACCCGGACGCTCCTCGTCCCGGTGCGGCGGGGTTCACGCCGCCACGCCACCTGTCCGCGGCCGAAGCGGATCTGCGCGCGCTCGACCTGCTGAAACTGTGGATGCTGCTGCCGATGACCGAAATCGGTGATCTGGATCCGGGAAAGGCGGCCACCCTTCTGCGGCTGGCCGAGGACCGGTTCCCCGACATCGCGCCCGGGAAGGCACCGGAGCCCGACGAGAACGAGAGGACGGTCCGGCTCCTGTTCGGCGTTCCCGCCACTGACGCGGGATGGCTGGAGAGCCACCCGGCCGACCCGGACGGCCCCGCACTGTGCCGCGCTCTCGTGGCGGGCATCCACGCGACCGCCACGCCCGACCGGACCGACCGCCTGTTTCCCGGCGGCCCGGAGGCCTTCGCCTTCGGCGGGCACACGTTCGCGCACGGCGCCGCCGGTGTGCTCGCCGCGCTGCGCCGGGTCGGGGAGCCGGTTCCCGACGAGTACACCGGGTGGCTGCTGGACGCGGCCCGTCGTGCCGACCCGGCCGCCGGCGGCGGCCTGTTCCACGGCCTGCACGGGACGGTCTCCGTGCTGGCGGACCTCGGCCGCCGGGAGGAGGCCGCGGAACTCCTGGACCGGGTGACCGACCCTCCCCGGTCGGCCGTCGGGCTGGCCACCGGCGCGGCCGGAGCCGGGATCGTCAGGCTCAGAATGGGTGATCTGGCGGCGGCCGTGCGGATCGGTGAGTTCCTCGCCGGGGAACTGCCGCATCCTCCGGACAACGCCGGGCTGCTGGACGGCATGAGTGGTCCAGCGCTCCTGCACCTGGCGTTGCACCGCGCGACCGGGGACGAGCGGTGGCTGACGGCGGCCCGCGTGGCGCTGGCCGCCGACCTCGCGCGGTGCGTCACCCTGCCGGACGGCACCGTGCAGGTCCGTCGCGGTGACGGCACCCACCTGGCCTATCTGGGCGTGGGCAGCGCCGGCGTGGCCCTGGTCGCCACGGCCTACCTGGCGGCCGCCGGTGGCGGCGACGAGGACCTCGACGCTCTGGTCGGCGGCGCGGGGAAGGTGTGTACGTCGTCGTTCGTCCGAGAACCCGGCCTGGTGCAGGGGCGAGCCGGACTCGCCGCCACCCTCGCCGTGCTGGGTGCGCCGAGACGTGAGGTGGACCGCCAGGTCGCCCGGCTCTCCTGGCACCTCAGCCACGACTCCGGGGCGCTCTTCGTCCCCGGCTCCCAACTCCTCAGGTTCTCCGAGGACCTGGCCACGGGCGCCGCCGGAGTCCTGCTGGCCGTGCACCTCGCCCTCGGCGACGCCGTGGTGTCACCGACGGCGGTGCTGGCGCTCGACTGAAACGGCCGCTACTTTGGCAGGCCTCCGTGGCGTGCCCGCCTCAGGGCAGGCGTGAGTACGGGGGCCGGGCGTCGTGCGAAGCGTCGTAGTCGCTGGAGACCAGCAGGAGGACCGTGGCGCGTCTGGTTCCCAGGGAGCGCAGCCGGTGGGGCGTGGTGGCCTTGAAGTAGGCGCAGTCGCCGGCGTCGAGCGGGATCGCGCGCGACGGGAGGACCAGTTCGACCTGCCCCTCGTGGACGAAGACGAACTCCTCACCGGGGTGGTCCCGGAAGGGGGCGGGACCGTCGTCGAGCGGCGGGTAGAGCATGAACGGGGTCATGCCCTTGGCGCCGGCGTCGAGCGCCATGCCCTCGTAGCGGGTGCCGGACTCGTCCGGGGAGGTCAGGGCCTGACGTTCCGCGGCCCGGGTGACGGTGACCTCGCTCAGCTCCTCGGCCTCGGCGAAGAGGCTGTCCAGGGGGACTTCGAGGGCCTTGGCGAGGGACGCGCACACGGCGATCGAGGGAACGCTCTGGCCGCGTTCGACCTTCGACAGGTAGCTCTTGGTGACGCCGGACCGCTCGGCCAGCGCCTCCAGGGTCATCAGCCGTTCCTTGCGCAGCCGGCGTACCCGGTTGATCACTGGCGTCTCCCTCTCCCGTGCCCTCGGCCGACGGGGCCGCGCTTGCCGCCCGCCCCGATGACACCTCGTGTCCTATAGCGAACCATGCTACGCCGCGACGCTATCGGCACGCTCGGGAGGTGCCCCCTGCCGGTCCCGTCCGCCATCGTCCGCCCTTGGCGCGTCCGGGCTGTGGGCGCCCGCCCCGGGGGGTGAGGGAACTCTTGCCAGAGGAAACCTTGTGTCCTATGGTGAACAAAGTTTCCTCCGGGGCTGCGGCTCCGGACGCAGGCCTCGCCACCGGGGCGGGGCCGGGAAAACGGGAGCAGACACACATGGCGAAAACGCTGCAGGACCCGAAGGACGTCCTCGTCGACCGCGCCGAGCGGCAGATGGACCGGCACTTCGGGGACTCGGAACTGACCACGCGCCAGAAGTTGGCGCTCACCTGCCGGATCGCTTACGACGGCGGCCACGACTCGGGGCTCGCCGGGCAGATCAGCTCACGCGGGCGGGAGCCGGGCACCTACTACACCCAGCGTCTCGGGCTGGGCTTCGACGAGATCACCGAGGACAACCTGCTGCTGGTGAACGAGGACCTGGAGGTCCTGGAGGGGACGGGCATGCCCAACCCCGCCAACCGCTTCCACTCCTGGATCTACCGGGAGCGCGCGGACGTCAACTGCATCATCCACACGCACCCGCTGCACACGGCGGCGCTCGCCATGCTGGAAGTGCCGCTGGTGGTCTCCCAGATGGACACGACGCCGCTGTACGACGACTGCGCCTTCCTCAAGGACTGGCCGGGCGTGCCGGTGGGCAACGAGGAGGGCGAGATCATCTCCGCCGCCCTCGGCGACAAGCGGGCCATCCTGCTGGCCCACCACGGCCAGCTGGTGACGGGCTCCACGATCGAGGAGGCCTGCACCCTGGCGCTGCTCATCGAGCGGGCCGCCCGCCTCCAGCTGCTGGCGATGTCGGCGGGGACCATCCAGCCCCTGGACCCGGCTCTGGCCCGCGAGGCCCACGACTGGACCTCCACCGACCGGCGCAGCAGGGCGAACTTCGCCTACTACGCGCGCAAGGCGCTGCGCAACCACCCCGACTGCGTGACCGGACAGGTGGACCTCTGATGGCCAACCCTCCCCTGAAGGGCATCATCTCCTACCCGGTCACCCCCTTCGACGCCGTCACCGGCGAGGTCGACCTGTCCGCGCTGCGGAGCCTCACCGGCGACCTCGTCGCCGCCGGCAGCCACGCCGTCGCCCCGCTGGGCAGCACCGGCGAGAGCGCCTACCTGACCGAGACGGAGTGGGACGCGGTCTGCGAGACCACCCTGGACACGGTGGCCGGGCAGGTGCCGACCCTCGTCGGCGTCTCCCACTGGAGCACCGAGGGCACGGTGCGCCGCGCCCGCGTGGCCGCCCGCCACGGCGCCACCGCGATCATGGTGCTGCCCCAGGTGTACTGGAAGCTGACCGAGGACGAACTCGTCCGGCACTACAGCGAGGTGGCCCGTGCCACCGACCTGCCGATGATGCTCTACAACAACCCCGGCACCAGCGGCGTGGACCTGCGGCCGGAGACGGTGGTCGCGCTCGCCCGGAAGATCCCCAACCTCACCATGGTCAAGGAGAGCTCCGGCGAGGTGTCCCGCTTCCGCGCCATCCGTGAGCTGTCCGACGGAGAGCTGTCCGTCTACAACGGCAGCAACCCGGTCGCGCTGGACGCCTTCCGTGCCGGAGCCGCCGGCTGGTGCACAGCCGCCCCCTGCCTCGTACCGCAGCGAGTGCTGGAGCTCCACACCGCGGTCATCGGCGGACACGACGACCGCGCGGACGCGCTGTTGCAGGAGCTGCTGCCCTTCCTGCGGTTCATCGTCCACCACGGCCTTCCCCGGGCCGTCAAGGCGGGCCTGGAGATCCGGAACCGCCCGGCCGGGCCGCCGCGGCCGCCGCTGCTGCCCCTGCCCCCGAACGAGACGGTGCGGCTACGGGAGATGCTCACCCACCTCCTCCCCGGCCAACTCCCGCCGTCCGCCGCCTGACGGCGCGAACTCCCACCGACCCCCGTACGGCCGGGATCCGTGACGGGAACCTGGGCAAGCCCGGGTGCCGGCCTCCGAGCGGAGGCCGGCACCGCCGGCGGCTCGACCGCACCGCCTGCGCCGGGCGCAGCCGTCCGGTCCCGGTCGGCGGTGCGTCGCGGTGCGGCTTGAGGGCCTTCCGGAAGCCGGTGCGGATGTCGCAATCCGCACCGATCCGGGAGGCCCTCAAGCATGTCAGGGCCACCCGGAGTGGGGCACGACCGGGCTTCACCGGTTTGACGCGCGCGGCGGCCGGACCGGGCGGCCGGTTCGAGGCTGGAGCGCCACGGCGCGGCGCGGGGCGATGCACGACTATGGCGGCCCCAAACGTCATCAGCGTGAACGTTCACCCTATCGGGTGAGGAAGATCGTCCGTTGCGATGCGGAACGGGCCTTCGCGCATACGGTGGGGAACCGAGCGAGACGGGGCCGCCGCGGCCGGAGTTCCCGTTCAAGGCGGGCGAAATGACGACCCGTCATGTCGTGCGATCCTTCTCAGAGGAGGCTCCATGCCCCTGCGTGCCAGAACGGACACACCATCCGGGCCCGTCACCGCCCCGGCGGTGGGCCCATGAGCTCCCCGGCGATCGACCGGGTCCTGCGCGGGCCCAGCGGACTCGGCACCTCCGGGGTGCAGCTCCGGCCACAGGCCCCGGCGGCCGAGGCCTCGGCGCCCGTGGTTCCGGCGCCTGTCGTTCCGGCGCCCGAGGTCCCGGGTGTGGAGACCTCGGTGCCCGGGACGTCCGTGCCCGAGGCCGCAGTGCCCGAGGTTGCGGTGCCCGCGACCCCGGCCCCCGAGCTCCGGCTGTCATCCTTCCTGGTCCCGCCCAGCGTGACGTCCTCCGTCCCCGCCGGCGTGACCCCGACGGCCGAGGGCTCGGTCGCCGAGGCGCCGACCGGCGGCAAGCCCAGGAGCGGCGACCCGATCCCCGGCCTGTACCACCACCCGATCGCCGAGCCCGACCCGGTGCGGGTGGAGGCGCTCAGCGCGAAGCTCAAGCTCTGGGCGATGGAGGAGATCGAGCTCTACCCGCCGGAGTGGGAGAAGGACTTCGACGGGTTCTCCACCGGGCGCTACATGGTGGCCTGCCACCCGGACGCGCCGAGCGTCGACCACCTGATGCTCGCGGCCCGCCTGATGGTGGCCGAGAACGCGGTGGACGACTGCTACTGCGAGGACCTCGGCGGTTCGCCGATCGGCCTGGGCAGCCGCCTGCTGCTCGCGCACACCGCGCTCGACCCGCTGCACACCACGCCGGAGTACCACCCGGGCTGGGAGGCCTCGCTGTCGTCGGACGCGCCCCGGCGCGCCTACCACTCGGCGATGGAGTACTTCACCCGGGCCGCCACACCCTCCCAGTCGGACCGGTTCCGGCACGACATGGCGCGGCTGCACCTCGGGTACCTGGCCGAGGCCGCCTGGGACCAGGCGGACCACGTCCCGGAGGTGTGGGAGTACCTGGCCATGCGCCAGTTCAACAACTTCCGCCCCTGCCCGACGATCACGGACACCGTCGGCGGCTACGAGCTGCCGGCCGAACTGCACGCACTGCCCGCCATGCAGCGGGTGATCGCCCTGGCCGGCAACGCGACCACCATCGTCAACGACCTTTACTCGTACACCAAGGAACTGTCCAGCCCCGGACTGCATCTGAACCTGCCGGTGGTGATCTCCGAGCGCGAGGGCGTCTCCCGCAAGGAGGGCTACCTGAAGGCGGTCGAGGTCCACAACGACCTGCAGCGCGCCTTCGAAGCCGAGGCGGCGGCCCTGACCGTGTCCTGCCCCGTGCCCGCGCTCGTACGGTTCCTGCGCGGTGTGGCCGCGTGGGTCGACGGCAACCACTACTGGCACCAGACCAACACCTACCGCTACACGCTGCCCGACTTCTGGTGACGGGACCGACTTCCGGCGACCGATCCCCCTTCCGGTGACCGACCTTCGGTGACCACGTTCCGATGACCACTCCCCGGTGAGCGACTGCCGGCGAGCTTCCGTTAACCATCCGTTAGGAGCTGATCCATGTCCGTGACCGACGACATCACCACCCCCGGCAGCGCCATCCCCGGCCCGGCGACGCCGTACCAGGGCGACATCGCACGTTACTGGGACCACGAGGCCCGTCCGGTCAACCTCCGCCTGGGTGACGTCGACGGCCTCTACCACCACCACTACGGCATCGGTGCGATCGACCAGGCCGCGATCGGCGACCCGACCGACAGCGAGCGCGAGAAGAAGGTGATTGCCGAGCTGCACCGCCTGGAGTCCGCCCAGGCCGACGTGCTGCTCGACCACCTCGGCGACATCCGCGCCGACCACACCCTGGTCGACGCCGGCTGCGGCCGCGGCGGCTCGATGGTGATGGCGCACCAGCGCTTCGGCTGCCGGGTCGAGGGCCTGACCCTCTCCACCCAGCAGGCCGAGTTCGGCAACAAGCGCGCCGCCGAGCTGGGCATCGGCGGGTTCGTCCGCTCCCGGGTCGCCAACATGCTGGACATGCCCGTCGAGACCGGCTCGGTCGCGGGCTCCTGGAACAACGAGTCCAGCATGTACGTCGACCTGCACGACCTGTTCGCCGAGCACTCCCGGGTGCTGAGCGTCGGCGGCCGGTACGTGACCATCACCGGCTGCTGGAACCCGCGCTACGGCCAGCCGTCGAAGTGGGTCTCGCAGATCAACGCCCACTTCGAGTGCAACATCCACTCGCGCCGCGAGTACCTGCGGGCGATGGCCGACAACCGTCTGGTGCCGCAGGCGATCATCGACCTGACCCCGGACACCCTGCCCTACTGGGAGCTGCGGAATACCACCTCGCTGGTGACCGGCATCGAGGAGGCGTTCATCGAGTCCTACAAGGACGGCTCCTTCCAGTACGTGCTGATCGCGGCCGACCGGGTCTGATCCGGTGGCTCCGACCGGGTAGCTCCGATCCGGTGGCGCGACAGGACGGCGGCCTCCCCGCACTCGCGGGGAGGCCGCCGTCGTCCGTTCCGGGGCCGGCTACGGCCGGGTGAAGGTGAGGTGGGTGACGCCGCTCGGTGTGCCGCAGCCGTCCAAGGAGATCGAGAGGTCGTGCCCGGACCAGGGGCATCGTTCCCTCCGCCGCCCGGCGCCTCGCGGGTGTCTCGGGTGCGGACCGCCGCACCCCGGCCGGGGCGCGCCAACCCGGGGCTCCCATGCCATGACGTTGCGTCACGGCGCCGGGCGTGGCGGGTGCGACGGGCGAGGATCGGGTGGAGGAAGGGGAGGGGAGCCGGGGAGAAGCGGTGCAGTCGTCACGCTATTGTCGTGCCTTCTTCATCCTGAGCACGCCCGGGCGGGCGATGCTTCGTCAGGCTGCCCGGGAGCCGGGCGGCCGGCATCCCACGACTTGGGGGGACCGTTCCGATGACCGTACGCCGCGCCCTGACCGGATTCCTGGCCGCGGGCCTGATCGCCGCCGCGGCGGCGCTGATCCCGACCATCCCGGCGGACGCCACCACGAGCGGGCCGGGCGACCTGCCGTTCGGCTCCGCGACCACCGTCGGCCTGCACAACACCTACGACCCGGCCGCCTTCCCGCACCTCGCCCAGGGCCTGGACACCGGGACCGGGATGATCGAGCTGGACCTCTGGCCGAACATCGTGACCAAGCAGTGGCAGGTCAGCCACTCCAACCCGTTCGGGAACTCCAACAACTGCACCGCCGCGAGCACCCCCGCGCAGCTCTACAGCGGCAGCACCGACCAGAACCTGGAGAGCTGCCTGGACGACGTCCGGATCTGGCTCGCCGCGCACCCGGGCGCCGGGCCGCTGGTCATCAAGCTGGAGCTCAAGCCGGGCTACTCGGCCAACCTCGGGATGGGCCCGGACCAGTTGGACACGCTGATCGCCCAGCACCTCGGCTCCGCCGTGCTGCGCCCGGCCGACCTGCTGACCAGGCCCGGCGGCGGCTCGTACGCGAGCGTCGACGAGGCGGTGCGGGCGGGCAACTGGCCGAGCCGCTCGGCGCTGGCCGGGAAGGTGCTGCTGTACGCGATCCCGGGCACGGTCGAGCTGGGCAACCCCTTCGACACCCTGCACACCGATGTCGAGCAGGGCCGGCACCTGCGCGACCTGGCGGCGGCCGGGCGGATCGGCCAGGCCCAGGTGTTCCCGTCCGTGCTCGGCGCCGCCACCGGCGACCCGCGCAGCCAGTACACCGGCGCGGACGCCTCGATCCGGCCCTGGTTCGTGGTCTTCGACGGCGACGCCTCCACCTACGTCAGGACCATCGACACCGCCTGGTACGACAACGCCCACTACCTGCTGGTGATGACGGACTCCCACCTGGTCGCCCCGGAGATCAGCGGCACCGACCCGACCGCCGACCAGGCGCGGGCCCGCACCGAGCAGTTGGCGAAGGCGCACGCGAGCATCGTCTCCAGCGACTGGCGCAGGCTCCCGTCGGTGCAGTCGCTGGTGCTGTCGCGCGGCTGAGGCCGGTTCGGCGGCTGACCGGGCCGAGTCGGCCGACGGTACGGCGAGTTGACCGGAGATGAAGAGTTGGAACGGGGCTTCCGATGGCTCCGGGCGGTCGCCATCCTGTTTGTCATGACCCGAACTCTACGCGCGTGGAAGACTCGCGTCGCCGCCACCGCCACCGTCGCCCTGGTCACTCTCGCGCCGATCGCCGTCGCCACCGAGGCGCACGCCGCCGTGAGCGGCTCGGTGTGCCTGTCCGCCCTGCCCTCCCAGGCCCACACCACCCTCGACCTGATCGCCTCCGGTGGTCCCTTCCCGTACAGCCAGGACGGCGTCGTCTTCCAGAACCGGGAGCGCGTGCTGCCCGCGCAGTCGTCCGGCTACTACCACGAGTACACCGTGGTCACCCCGGGCTCGCCGACCCGCGGCGCCCGTCGCATCGTCACCGGCAAGCAGTACCACGAGGACTACTACACCGCGGACCACTACGTGACCTTCCGGAAGATCAACTTCGGCTGCTGACCCGACCGCCGCTCCACCGGACACGCCCCGGGCCCCGGCGCCGTACCCCGCGCCAGGGCTCCGGGGCGCGTCCGATAGCGTCGACAGCGTCCGTCACCGACTCCGGGGGGTTCCCGTGCCGCAGATCCTGGTCGACCATTCGGCCGGACTCGTCTTCGACCGGGCGGATCTGGCCGCCGAGGTCCACCAGGCGATCACCGAGGTGATCGACACCACGGTGGCCGACTGCAAGACCCTCTTCCGCCCCACCGGCGAGCACCACGTCGGCGACGGGACCAGCGGCGAGGCGGTGGTGCTGGTCGAGGTGAAGATCCTGGCCGGCCGCAGCACCGAGCAGCGCGCCGAACTGACCGCCCGGGTGCTCGCCGCCCTGCGCGCCCGGATCGACCGGCCCGCCGTCATCGGCGTCCAGGTCACCGAACTCGACCGGGACACCTACCGGTTCGTCCACCACCCCGGCCACTGACCGGGGCGCCCGGAAAGCGGTGACGGCGCCAGGCCCGCAGGCCCGGCGCCGTCACCGGTGTGGTCCGGTCGGTCGGTCGGGCAGTGGATGCCCGCCGCCGGGGCGGTGCCGTCCAGCAGGAAGGCGTCCACCGAGGCGCGGATGCACTTGCTCGCGCCGTACCCGGTGGCCCTCGCCGTCACGGCTGAGCAGGACGGCGTTGCCGAGCTCGGCGGTGAAAATATCAACTGCCTGTCACATCGGTCACATGGGATTCCCGGAGCTCTCCGCACGAGGGGCCGGCGGCGCCGTCCACCGGATGCCGGGTGTGATTCCGCGGCGGCCCGAACGGTGCCATGCTGAGGCCATGACAGAGAGCAGTAGGGCGGACCCGTGCCGTGACACGGTGCAAGTCGGCGGGCGGCGGCGGGAGTTGGCCGCGGCGACGGTCGGGTCGGTGGTCGAGTCCTTCGACTGGAACATCTACGCCGTCCTCGCGCCCTACTTCGCGGCGGACCTCTTCGGGCACGGCAGGCACGGCGTCAGCGGCGTGCTCGGCGCGTACGTCACCTTCGCGGTCGGCTTCGTCGCCCGGCCGGTCGGCTCGTACCTGATCGGGCGGCTCAGCGACACCCGGGGACGGCGCTTCGCGCTGAGCCTCGGCATGGCCGTGATCGCCGTCGCCGGCCTGGGCCTCGCCGCCGTTCCGGGGCAGCGCAGCATCGGGGTCTGGGCGGCGGTGCTGGCCGTGCTCGCACGGGTGGTGCAGGGCCTCGCCTTCGGCGGGGAGGCCCCGAGCGTGGCCGCGTACGTGACCGAGACCGCCCCGCCGCGCCACCGCTTCGCGTTCAGCTCGGTCTCCTACGGCGGGATCATCCTCGGCTCGCTGCTCTCCTTCGGGGTGCTCACCCTGCTGATCCACACCCTCGGCACGTCCGGCCTGGAGAACGGCGGCTGGCGCTGGGGCTTCGTGGTCGCCGCACTGCTCGGGCTGGCCGCCGTCTGGGTGCGGCGGTGGGCGCCGGAGAGCGCGGAGTTCCACCACGCCAGGAGGCGCTTGGGCCGTACCGCCCGCCCGCCGTTCCTGCGGACCCTGCGCGAGCACCGCTGGGCGGTTCTCACCGTCTTCCTCAACACCCTGGGCGGGACGGTCGGTTACTACTTCGCGCTGGTGTACCTGCCGCAGTACGCCGCCGCCTACCACGTGATCGGCAAGGAGGAGGCGGCCTCCTTCATGACCGTGGTGCTCGGCGTGGTGCTGGTCACCATGCTGCTCACCGGCGCCGCCGCCGACCGCTTCGGTCTGCTGCCGGTCGCCCGGATCGGCTTCGGCCTGCCGATCCCGCTGGTCGGGGTGCTGCTCGCCGGGTTGCGCCAGGGCTGGCTGCCCTTCCAGGCCGTCGCCGTGCTGCTGGGGATGCTGGTGGCCACCGTGCTCGGCACGCTCAACGTCTTCACCGGACTGCTGTTCCCGACCGAGGTGCGCGCGGTCGGCCTCGGCGTGGTCAACGCGGCCACCATCGCCGCGTTCGGCGGCACCTTCCCGCTGCTCGCCGAGTGGCTGGGCGACCGGCACTGGCTGGGCGTCATCCCCGGATACGTCACCGTCTGCACGGCCGGCCCGGCCCTCGCGCTCCTGACGGCGATGAAGGTGCCGTCCTTCGCCGCGGCCGTCCGGGAGGCGGAAGGTCCGGTTCAGCGGACACCGGAAACCGCCTGACGGACACTCATCCGCTGTGGTTGAGTGGTCCGGACCATCGCTGAACGGGGAGGGTGAGCGTGGGCACCGACACGCCGGGCACCAACAGGCTGGACGACGACAGGGCGGACGATCGCGCGCTGGGGGCGGGTCTGTCGGAGAGCTGGCTGACCGAGCCCGGGTTCGAGGAAGCGCCGCAGGTGGACCTACGCACCGACCGGGCGCACTCCGCCCGGGTCTACGACTACCTGCTCGGCGGCAAGACCAACTTCCCGGCCGACCGGGAGGTGGGCGACCGCGTCATCGCCGACCTGCCCGGCGTGCGCGCGGACGCCACCGCCGCCCGCGCCGTGATGCACCGGATGGTCCGTCGGCTCGCCGAGGTGCACGGAGTCCGCCAGTTCCTGGACGTCGGCACCGGCATCCCCACCGCGCCCAACCTGCACGAGATAGTGCAGGCCGTCGACCCGGCCTGCCGCGTGGTGTACGTCGACAACGACCCGATCGTGCTCGCCCACTCGCGCGCCCTGCTCACCAGCACCCCGGAGGGCCGCACCGCCTACGTCCAGGGCGACCTGCGCGAGCCGGAGCGGTTCCTCGGCGACCCGGGTGTCACCGCCACCCTGGACCTCGGCCGGCCGGTCGCCCTGACGCTCGTCAACATCGTCCACTTCCTCTCCGACGAGGCCGCGCACCCGCCCGTCCGCACACTCCTGGACGCCCTGCCCGCCGGCAGCTTCCTCGCCCTGTCCGCCGGGACGGCCGACATCGCGCCGGAGCGCACCGCGACCGCCTCCCGCCGCTACGCGGAGGCCGGGATCACGCTCCACTTCCGCTCGCGCGAGCGCGTCGAACGCTTCTTCACCGGGCTGGAGATGGACGATCCGGGCGTGGTCCTGATCGACGACTGGCACCCGGAGCCCGCCGGGGCCCCGGCTCCGGGCGAGGACAAGGTCTCGGTGTACGGAGGAGTCGGCCGCAAGGTGTAGCCGGCCGTGGTCGGTGCTCGGGGCAGCCGGCGCCGTGCGGTTCGCCGCCGCCGGTATCCCGTCGATTCGACGGCCGTCGAATAGAAGCCTGTGAAAACGATCGTCTTTACGTGCTCATGACATTAAAGTGACTGCCCGTCGAACCCCCCACTCGGCAGGCGGAGCTTTCATGACCATCGCACGCAGGTCCATCCTCAAGGGCACATCGGCGGCCGGAGCCGCCCTGGTGGCAGCAGGTTCGACGGCGGCCGCGCAACCCGCGGCCGCCCAACCGGCCGATGACGCGCCCACCAGCCCGCTGTTGCAGACCACCCCGCACCGGGCCGGAACGGCCGGAGTGAGCGGACTGCACCTCCAGTTCGGCACCGACGCCGGCACGGAGATGACCGTCTCCTGGCTCACCCCGCAGTCCGTCCGCCGCCCCCAGGTGCGTTACGGCTCACCGGACGGCGGCCTCGGCCGGGTCGTCCAGGCCGAGACCCGCACCTACCGGGACTCGATCGACAAGGTCGAGGTGTACGTCCACCACGCGCGCCTCACCGGCCTGCGCCCGGGCACCACCTACCTCTACAGCGCCGGCCACGACGGAGCCAACCCCGAGACCGGCACCTTCACCACCGCCCCGCGCGGCCGCGTCCCCTTCACCTTCACCAGCTTCGGCGACCAGGCCGCCCCCAACCTCCGGCGCCGGATCACGTTCCCCGACGGCATGCCCTCGCCGCTCGGCAAGTACCCGGTGTTCATGAGCAGCCAGGTCGGCACCGCGGCCTCCGCCGACATCGTCGCCGCCGTCGAACGCGTCGGGCCGCTGTTCAACCTCGTCAACGGCGACCTCTGCTACTCCTCCTACGCCGGCCGCCACGGCCAGAGCCGCACCGCGACCTGGGCCGACTGGTTCATCAGCAACAGCCGCTCCACCCGGCTGCGGCCCTGGATGCCCTGCGCCGGCAACCACGAGAACGAGGGCGGCAACGGCCCGATCGGTGCGCTCGGCTACCAGGCCTACTTCTCCCTCCCCGACTCCTCGGCCTCCTCCGACGAGGAGACCCGCGGCATGTGGTACGCCTTCACCGTCGGCTCGGTGCGCTTCATCAGCCTCGCCAACGACGACGAGGCCATCCAGAACTCCGGCGACACCTACCTCCGTGGCTACTCCGGTGGCGCCCAGCGGCGCTGGCTGGAACGGGAGTTGCGGGCAGCGCGGAGCAGCCGGGCGATCGACTGGATCGTGGTCTGCATGCACCACCCGATGATCTCCAGCTCGATGCACGGCTCCGGCAGCGACCTCGGCCTCCGGGAGACCTGGGGCCCGCTGTTCGACGCCTACGGGGTCGACCTGGTGGTGTGCGGCCACGAGCACTACTACGAGCGCTCCCACCCCGTCCGCGGCACCCTGCCCAACGACACCCGCACCCCGGTGCCGACCGGCACCCGCACCGACCTGGTCGACACCGGGCGCGGCACCGTCCACATGATCATCGGGGCCGGCGGCAACGCCGCCACCACACAGGACGACCTCTTCGAGCAGCCCAAGGGCCGGGTGGTCATCGGATTGGAGGACCCGAAACCGGGGGCGCCGTACCGGGAGTCGATCTGGCTCACCGAGGACGCGCCCTGGGCCGCCGTCCAGGACCGCGAACACACCCACGGCTTCGCGGCCTTCGAGGTCGACCCGGGGGACCAGCGCGGCGGCACCACCACCATGAAGGTCACCTACTACACCTTCGACGGACCGCACGGCGACCTCACTCCGGTGGACACCTTCACCCTGTACCGGCGCCGGACCGACGGGCGCGACGGCTGACCGCCGGGCGGCTCAGCGCCGGAACACGCCGGTCAGCACGTCCCACCAGCTGCGCCGCTGCGCCGGGATCGTCGGATCCGGCGCTCCGGCGCCCCGCGGCGCCGGGACGGCCTGTTCCGGCGCCGCCTTCGCCTGCTCCGCGTCCGTTCGTCCGGCCTCCGCCCTCGCCTCCGCCTGCTCGGCCTCGGCCACCGAGAGCGGGTCCGGCTCGATGTCGCGGGCGGTGAACTCCACCGGCAGCGCCGTCAGGTGCCGGGAGATCCAGGCCGAGCTCCAGGCCAGTTCCTCCTCGGGCACCGCGAGCCGGACGTCCGGCAGCAGGGTGAGCAGGATGTCGATCCCGGCCTCGGCGACGTGCCGCCCGATGTCCTGGCCGGGGCACTCGTGCGGCCCGGCGCCGAAGGACAGGTGGGAGCGATTGCCGTACAGCGGGGCCGCCAGGTCCGGCCGGACCACCGGGTCGACGTTGCCCGCCGCGAGCCCGAGCAGCAGCAGGTCCCCGGCCCGGACCTGCTGACCGCCCAGCTCGGTGTCGGCGGTCGCCCAGCGGCCGGCCACCAGGGACATCGGCGGGGCGTCCCAGAGCACCTGGTCCAGCGCCTCGCCCAGGGTCATCTGGCCGCCGGAGAGGTGGGCGCGGAAGCGCGGGTCGGTGAGCACCATCTTCAGCGAGTCGGCGATCAGGTTGACAGTGGTCTCGTTCGCGGTCAGCAGCACCACCCGCAGGTGCTCCATCACCTCGTCCTCGGTCAGCCCGGCCGGGTGTGCCAGCAGGCGGCTGGTCAGGTCGTCGCCGGGGTTGTCGCGCCTGATGGCGATGGTCCGGCGCAGGCCGGCGACCACGTACTCGTTGCTGGCGATCGCCGTATCGGTGCCCTTCATCAGGTCCCGGGCGGCGGTCACCAGCTGGGGCCCGTACTCGTCCGGCATGCCGAGCAGCTTGGTCATCACCAGCATCGGCAGGTGCTCGGCGAACTGGGAGACCAGCTCGGCCCGGCCGGTCGGCCCGACCACCTGGACCAGGTCGGTGGTGAAGCGCCGGACGTGGCGGCGGATGCCGCGCCGGTCGAAGCCGTTCAGGCCGTCCAGCAGCGCGCCGCGCAGCCGGCGGTGTTCGTCGCCGTCCGCGAACACGCAGATCGGCTGCCAGGCGACCACCGGCAGCAGCGGGGAGTCCGCCGGGACCTCGTTGTTGCGGAAGGCGTTCCACAGGCGCGAGTCCCGGGAGAACAGCGAGGGGGTGCGCATCACGGTGATGTTGGCGCCGTGGCCGAGCACCAGCCACGCCCGGTGGTCGCCGTGCAGCAGCACCGGGGCCACCTCCCCGTGCTCGGCGCGCAGCTTCTCGTACAGGCCCGCCGGGTCGGTCTCGGCCTCGGGACCGTACAGGCGGCGCAGGCCGCCGGGACCGGTCGGGGCGATTCCGCCGGCCGCGTGGGCCGGGCAGCGGGGCGGCGGGACGGTGGCCGGCGCGGGGGA
>NZ_JAHSQD010000429.1 GCF_020103755.1 Streptomyces sp. LS1784 | reverse complement strand
CCGCCGGCGCCACCGCCCTGACCGGCCTGACGGCCGCCCAGGCGGCTGCCGCCCCGGCCCCCGCCGCCGGTGCCAGGCCCGGCACGCCGCTCACCGGCACCATCAAGGACGTCAAGCACGTCGTCGTCCTGATGCAGGAGAACCGTTCCTTCGACCACTACTTCGGCACCCTGGCCGGCGTCCGCGGCTTCGGCGACAAGCAGGCGCTCCAGTTCCCGGACGGCACCGACGTCTTCCGCCAGCCCGACAGCCGGCGCAGCGACGGCGGTGTGATGCTGCCGTACCGCATGGACACCGCCAAGTACAACGCGCAGAACGCCGGCGGCCTCCCGCACGACTGGGCCACCGGCCACCAGGCCATCAACAACGGTGCGATGAACAAGTGGATCGCCGCCAAGGGCGAGCGCACCATGGGCTACTTCACCCGGGACGACATCCCCTACCAGTACGCCCTGGCCGACGCGTTCACCGTCTGCGACGCCTACTTCACCTCGCTGGCCGGCCCGACCGACCCCAACCGGCTCTACCTGTGGACCGGCACCGCCGGCCCCGGCCGCGACGGCACCACCGGCCCGTGGATCGACAACACCCCGGTCACCGACAACCCCGTCGCCGACTGGACCACCTACGCCGAGCGCCTGGAGGCGGCCGGCGTCACCTGGCGCGTCTACCACAACCCCAGCAAGGACGACCGCACCGGCGACTACGACGACAACGCGCTCTCCTACTTCAAGCAGTTCCACAACTTCCCGCACGACGACCCGCGTTACATCAACGCGATGACCAAGTTCGACCCCACCGACTTCGACCGCCACTGCAAGGACGGCACCCTGCCGACCGTCTCCTGGCTGGTCGCGCCCTACCTGTTCTCCGAGCACCCGGAGGCCGGCCCGGCCTACGGGGCGCACTGGGTCGACCAGGCCCTGCAGTCGCTGATGTCCAACCCGGAGGTCTGGCGGCACACCGTCTTCCTGGTGATGTACGACGAGAACGACGGCTACTTCGACCACGTCGTCCCGCCCACTCCCGAGCCCGGCACCCCCGAGGAGTTCACCCAGGGACGGGCCATCGGCCTCGGCAACCGGGTGCCGCTCTGGGTCATCTCGCCGTGGTCGCGCGGCGGCTGGGTCAACTCCCAGGTCTTCGACCACACCTCGGTGCTGCGCTTCATGGAGCTGGTCACCGGGGTGGCCGAGCCCAACATCTCGGCCTGGCGCCGGGCCGTCTGCGGCGACCTCACCAGCTGCTTCGACTTCGCCGCCCCGGAGCACTCCGTCCCGGCGCTGCCCGACACCAAGGCCCTGATGGCCAGGGCCGACGCGGGCACCCGGCTGCCCGGCGTCGCGCTGCCACCGGTCGGTGCCCAGGCGATGCCGGTCCAGGAGCGCGGCGAGCGCCCGCACCGCCCGCTCCCGTACCAGCCATGGGCCGACGTCGAGGTGGACCGGAAGACCGGCAAGGTCACCTGCACGATGAGCAACGACGGCTCGGTGGCCTTCCCGTACACCGTCTACCCGAACATCCTGCTCCCGTTCGCCGGCACCCCGTACACCGTCGCCCCCGGCACCACCGCCCGGTACGTCTGGGACGCCGCCGCCACCAGCGGGCGCTACGACTTCACCGTTCACGGCCCGGACGGCTTCGTCCGCCGGTTCGCCGGCACCGTGGTCCGCGACGGGCAGGACGGCCAGAACGACATCGGCGTGCCGATCGTCACCGCCGACCTGCACGGCAACTCGAAGCTCACCCTCCAGGTGGCCAACGACGGGATGACCGACGTGGCCTTCACCGCCGCGCCCAACGACTTCGCGGGCACCGCGCAGACCGTCTGGGTCAGGCCCGGCAAGCAGGCCAACCTGACCTGGCCGCTGGACAAGCAGGGCCGCTACGACGTCGTCGTGACCGCCCACACCGGTCAGCGCTTCGTCCAGCGCTACGCGGGCTGGGTGCACTGACGCGACGCCGTCGGCACGGGGCCCGTCCTCGAACCCCCGACTGCGGGAGTTCGAGGACGGGCCCCGGGGCGCCGATCCGGTGATCCCCGGCCGTGGCTCGGCCGCCCCGTCGCAGCCCGCGGCTACCGTCGGGCGCATGCAGAAAATCACCACCTTCCTCTGGTTCGACGACCAGGCCGAAGAGGCCGCCGCCTTCTACACCACCCTGTTCCCGAACTCCCGGATCACCGGGACCACCCGCTACGGCGAGGCCGGCCCCGGCCCGGCCGGCTCGGTGATGACCGTCGAGTTCGAGCTCGCCGGCCGCGAGTACGTGGCGCTCAACGGCGGCCCCGAGTTCCACTTCACCGAGGCGATCTCGCTCCAGGTGGAGTGCGACGACCAGCGGGAGGTCGACGAACTCTGGGCCAAGCTCAGTGCCGACGGCGGCCAGGAGGGCCCGTGCGGCTGGCTCAAGGACCGCTACGGCCTCTCCTGGCAGATCACCCCGCGGGTGCTGCTCGACCTGATCGCCGACGAGGACCGGGCCAGGGCGAGCCGCGCGATGAAGGCCATGCTGCGGATGCAGAAGATCGAGATCCAGCCGCTGCTCGCCGCGGCCGAGGGGTGAGGCCGTGACCGTCTTCGGCCACCGCGGCATCACCTACCTGCGGGCCACCCCCGAGCGGGTCTGGCACGCGCTCACCAACGCCGACGAGTCCGGCCTCTACTGGGGCCACCGCAACGTCTCCACCTGGCTGCCCGGGGCGCCCTGGGAGCACCAGCGGGCCGACGGCTCCGGCATCGCCGACGTCATCGGCACCGTCGAGGCGGTCGACCGTCCGCACCGGCTGGTCACCACCTGGGCCGGGCCGCAGGAGCAGCGCGCCGGCTGGCCCTCCCGGGTCACCTTCGAGATCCAGGGCTGGCAGGACCTCACCCGGCTCACCGTCACCCACGAGAACCTCGCCGACGAGGCCGCGCGGGCGGACGCCGAACAGGGCTGGTCGGCGGTGCTCGCCAACCTCAAGACCTACCTGGAGACCGGCCACCCGCTGCCGCAGCAGCCCTGGCTGATGCCCTGACCCCGTGACCCTTGACCCCGTGACCCTTGACCTCGTGGCCCTGACCCCCTGACCTCCTGACTTCCGAAGCCCCGGCAGCGGCTTCGGAACGGCGCCCGGCCTACGCCGCCGGGCGCTCCGCCTTGACGGACGTCCGGTCGCCGCGGGCCCGCTCGCCGCGCACCAGGCGGCGCAGTCCGGCGTAGCGGGAGAAGCGCTCCCGGTTCGCCACCGAGGCCCGGTCCAGCTCCTCCATCAGCCGCCGACTGCGGTGCTCCAGGTCCAGCTCGTCCAGGATGCGGTCCACCTCGGCCAGTATCGAACCGTGCAGCTGCCAGGCCTCCGGGTGCTCCTGGACCCTGCGCAGCAGCACCTGGGCGACGTTCTCCCGGCAGGCCCAGGCCGCCGCCAGTTCGGAGGTCAGCCGCTCCTCCGCCTCCTCGGCGCTGCTGCTCACCTGGGTGGTCACCAGTACCGCGAAGCTCACCAGCGCGCCGCCGATGTGCGCCAGCAGCTCCTCCAGCCCCACCGCGACGTCCGGCGGGAAGAGCCGCTCGCCGGGCGCGCGCCGCTTGGCCAGGTCGGTCAGCGAGCGGGCCAGCACCCGGATCACGACGACGCAGATCTCCAGGGTGTCCAGCCCGGTGCGCAGCACCAGCCGGGACAGCAGCCCCTCGCTGATCCGCGGGTTGAACCGCAGGCTGTCCTCGGCCTGGCGCAGCGCCGCGTCCACGTCGGCGATCGCCTGGTCCAGCCGGCGGGCCTCGTGCAGCCGCTCGGCGGCCCGGGCGACCGGGGTGGGGCGGCCCAGCTCCTCGGAGATGTCGAGCAGCAGCTGGCGGGCGCGCCGGGCGAGGCCCTCGATGGACTCCCCGGCGGTGTCCACCCAGACCGGCGGCGCGAACAGCAGGTTGAACAGCAGGCCGGCAGCGGCGCCGATGAGCGTCTCCAGCACCCGGTCCCAGGCCTGCGAGGCCAGCTTGGTCACGCCCAGGATCAGCATCGCGCTGATCGCGACCTCCTGGACGAACTCCTCGACCCGGACGAACCGGCCGACGACCAGCGAGGCCAGGATGATCAGCCCCAGGCTCCACCAGGAGAGCCCGACCACGGCGCTGAACCCGATCGCGATCAGCACTCCGACCACCACCGAGGTGACCCGTCGGATGCTGGTCTTGAGCGTCGAGTAGACGGTGACCTGGACGACCAGCAGCGCGGTCAGCGGTGCCGTCAGCGGGGCGGGCTCGCTGCTCAGCTGCGTCGCCACCGCATAGGCGATGGTGGCCGCGACGGTGGCCCGGACGGTCTGGACCACGAAGGGTTCTCGGGCGCTGCGGCGGACCAGGTCCGCGAGTGTCTCCGAAGGAAGGGCCATGTCGCCCTTCTTTCCCCGCAGCCACCACTCACACCGCTCCCGGGGCCGTCCGGCCACCCGTACGACCGCATCGGGGCGGATCGGAACGGGCCGACGTGCCCGCTGAGGCGTGTCGGCCGGGCCCGCCTCAGTTCTCGCGGTTGAAGCGCAGCTTCCAGGGTGCCAGCGCGGACTCGACCTGGACGCCCATGCTCATCTTCGAGGCGCCCTCGATCCGCTCCTCGAAGCGGATCGGCACCTCGCGGATCGTCATGCCCTGCCTGACGACCCGGTAGTTCATCTCGACCTGGAACGAGTAGCCGTTGCTCCGGACGGTCGGCAGGTCGATGGCGCGCAGGGTGTCGGCCCGCCAGGCCTTGAAGCCGGCGGTGGCGTCCTTCACGCCGAGGCTGAGGATCGCGTTGACGTAGAGGTTCGCCCAGGCGGAGAGCGCCTTGCGGTGCCAGGGCCACTCCTCGGCGGTCGAGCCGCCGTCGACGTAGCGGGAGCCCAGCACCACGGCGGTGTCGTCGGCGAGCAGCGCCTCGACCATCGCGGGTATCGCCGAGGCCGGGTGGGAGAGGTCGGCGTCCATCTGCACCACGATGTCGGCGCCCTCGTCCAGGGCCTTGGCCATGCCGGCCAGGTAGGCGCGGCCGAGGCCGTCCTTCTCGGTGCGGTGCAGCACGCCCACGGTGCCGCCGGAGTCCGCGGCGAGCTTGTCGGCGATCTCGCCGGTGCCGTCGGGGGAGTTGTCGTCGACCACCAGCAGGTGCAGGTTGGGCACCGGAAGCTCCGCGAGCAGGCCCGCGAGGACCGGGAGGTTCTCCCGCTCGTTGTACGTGGGGACGACCACAACGACCTTGGGGGAGGCCTCGACCATGTTCTGTTTCCCTCGTGCCTCGCCGGCGGCACGTTGCCACACCGGTCGGATTTCCTGATGACCTGCGCTGGTTGAACCGTGTGAGTGTACCGGCGGAACGATGCGTCCCTCACCCCGGCCGGGGGCGGAAGTCCGTTCGACTGCGATCCGGTACCCGTGACGGGCCGCATCCGCCCGGAACGACGGCCCCGGGGAGTTCGGCTCCGCGGAGAACTCCGCCCCGCCGCCCACGGCCGGCTGAGCCGGGCCCGCTACGCCGTGCCGTAGACGCCGGCGAGGTTGTCCAGGGCCGGGCGGGTACGGCCGGCAGGGCCGGCGGCGAAGGCGCGCAGGACGTTCTCGGTGACCTGGCGGACCAGGTCCCCGGCGTGCGAGTCGATGCCGTGGTCGGCCCTGCCGCCGCCGGGGCCGCGGGCCTCCAGCGCCTCGACCCAGCGCATCGTCCCGGTGGAGAACACCCCGGCTCCGCTCGGCACCGTGTAGTAGGCGGTGTCGGAGTGGGAGTGGCGGCCCTCGCAGACCACCGGGGAGTGGGCGATCACCTCGATCGGGCGAGGGGTGGGGAAGCCGGTGTCCACCCGGTCGTACTCCACCCCGACCAGGTGCGGGAAGGACGCCCCCGCTGCGACGCCCGTCCCCTCGAAGGCCCAGTGCCCGGGCGAGGTGACCACGTACGGGGCGTCCACCGGGTAGCCGTCGTAGATGACGCCGAGCATCGAGCTCTCCGGGTCGGCGCCCGGGCCGACCCGGAAGTCGGTGGTCGCCGGGGCGCCCGACCGGTGGCCCGGGTCCTGTGCCCAGGCGTCCTTGTAGCAGACCACGGTGCGGTCCGGCCCGAGGTCGGTCGGCTCGAAGCGGACCCGACGGAAGCAGCAGTTGGCGCCCAGGACCGCCAGGTTGGTCCCGGCGTCGCGGGCCGCGACCACGTTGGCCCGCTGCTCGGGCGACCAGTACTCGTCGTGGCCCAGCGACAGGACGGCGCTCGCCCCGGCCAGCAGGCCGGGCTCGCGGGCGACGTCGATGCCGGTGGTGTAGGCGAGCGGCAGGCCGAGCCGTTCGGCGAGGGTGACCAGCGGCGCCTCGTAGACCAGGAACAGTCCGGCGCCGTGGTCGTAGTCGTACGGCCGGTCGAAGACGACCTTCAGCGAGCGGGTGGCCAGGCCGCCGGTCGGGCCGTTGTAGAGGCTGTAGCCACCCCACTCGTTGTAGGCCTGCCAGGTCGCCGGGGCGCTCATGACCACGGCCTTGCCGGCGGTGCTCGCCGAGCGGACGGTGAGCGGGACGTAGCGCCGGCCGGAGCCGTCCTCGGCGTCCAGACGCAGCAGGTAGGCGCCCTCGGGCCAGCCGGCGGTGTCCACCGCGAGGGTGCGCTGCCAGCCGGTCAGCACGGTGCGGGTCGCCGGGTCCACGTGCGGGGCGGCCTGCTTGCCACCGGGGACGTGCTCGCGGCGCCAGACCAGCCGGGCGCGGGCGCCGTCGTACCAGCCCATCCGATAGGCGGAGACGGTGAAGGCGGCGGCCGGGGTGGAGACGTGCAGGCCGAAGGTCTCGCCGGGCAGGACGCTGACCCGGTCGGCGAAGCCCTCGATGGCGCCGTCCGGGCCGGGGTCGGTGATCTCCCAGTCGGGGTTGCCGGGGAGGGAGCGCTCGCTCTTCGGACCGCTGTGCCCATCGGCGGCCGGGCCGACGGTGCCGGGGTCGCCGGGCGCGGAGCCGGCCGGCGCGGTGGACGGGTGCGGGGCGGCGGCCGGGTCCGGGTGACCGGGGCCGCAGGAGG